>DASXXX010000128.1:0-1691 GCA_036502765.1 Acidimicrobiia bacterium
ATCCGTGCACCCCGTGACTCGGACGCGTGGTACCTCGCGCTCATGGGTCGGCAGTTCCCAGGATCCTGGCTGCCCTCGGGCCAGGCCCAGATCGTGGAGTGCGCGGCGCCGTACTTCCGCCTGATGTCGAGCTCGAACGGACGCCTCGACTACATCGAGACCATCCGTCAGTGGCGTCAACGGTTCGGCGCATCGAGCCTGAAGAAGTCGTTGCTCAAGGCGCGGCTCGCGCGCCGCTGGCTCACGAGCGCGGACTTCCGGCTCGCGTTCACGTCAGGTGTCAGTGCCAACACCGTCTGCTTCGAGCGGCAGCTGCTCGACCACCATCGACTCGTGTTCGAGAAGTGCTGACCGGCCGCGGCCGGGAGCACGTCAGACGAACAGACCACCTTCGAGCGGCACCGAGCGGAAGCCGTCGGGGCCTTCGGCGATGTCGCCGACGACCGTGACCCGCTCGACCCGGCGGTCGAACTCGGCGGTGGCGAGGTCGACGGGACCGAGGTGCGCGGTGGCACGGTTGTCCCAGAACGCGATGCTGTCGGGTTCCCAGCGGAAGCGGACCTGGAACTGCGGACGTTCGAGTTGCTCGAACAGCACACCGAGGATGGCGGCGCTCTCGCGGTCGGACAGCCCGACGACGTACCGCGTGAAGACCGGGTTCACGAACAGGGCCTTCTCGCCGGTGACGGGGTGCACGCGCACCACGGGGTGCACCGCCGACGGCGGCTTCGACGAGTCGTGGCCGTCGCGCGCGACGCCGTCGTAGCCGTGCCACACGTGCACGGCCTGGAGGCCGTCGATGAAGTTGCGCACTGGGAGCGACAAGTCCTCGTAGGCGGCGACCAGGTTGGTCCACAGCGTGTCGCCGCCGTAGGGCGGGATCACGACCCCGCGCAGGATCGACGCGTTGGCCGGGTTGGCGACGAAGGTGATGTCGGTGTGCCAGCCGTTGATCGTGCGGCGCGGCGGGCCGAACGGGTCACGATCGCCGTACCCGAGGGTCACCTTCGCCTCGCGGGTGTCGACCACGAGCACCTCGTCGCGGTCGTCGGGCGCGGCGTGGATGGGGTGACCGGGCGTCAGGGCACCGAACGCCTGCCCGAAGGCGACGTGCTGCTCCCGCGTGAGCGGTTGATCGCGGAAGAACAGCACCTTCCACTGCACGAGGGCGTCCGAGAGCTCCGCGATGGTCGCCGCGTCCAGCGGCTCGCGGAGGTCGATGCCGTAAACCTCCGCGCCGATCACGGGGGTCACCGGGCGGACGTCGAGCCGAGCCGGCGTCTGGGTCGGCGTCTGGGTCGGCGTCTGGGTCGTCGTGTGGGTGGTCATGCTGTCTCCTCACAAATCCGACTGGATAGGTCAGATTTTAGAGGGTCGACGACCGCGAATCCAGCGGTTTCACCGATTCGGGTGCGAGCGATGAATCGCCTCGGCGACTGCGGTCAACAGAGGGATGACGACGTCGGCGCAGGGAGAGATCAGATGAGCGGTCTGGACAAGCAGTTCACCGCGACGCTCCAGAAGAGCCCGAGCAAGGGCGGCTGGACGTACGTGGTGATGCCTGGTTCAGCGAAGTTCTTCGGCACCCGCGGCCTGGTGAAGGTGCGGGGCACGGTCGACGGCCATCCGTTTCGGAGCTCGTTCATGGCCCTCGGCGACGGCACGCACAAGCTCCCGATCAATGCGCAGCT
>DASXXX010000129.1:0-3791 GCA_036502765.1 Acidimicrobiia bacterium
GTTGAGCCTCGAGCGCATCTTCACCGAGATGCCCAACGTGCCGTTCCGCGATCACGTGTGGCCCAAGTTCCTGCGCGACAACGCCATCCGCGTGTTCAACCTCGACGACGCGAAGCCGTACGAGTCGTGAGGCCCGACCAGCGCCGGATCGAGTACTCCGGCAGCGTCCACGACGAGGAAGAGATCGAGGCCGTCGTCGAAGTGTTGCGCGGTGGCCCGAGCGCACTGCGCATCAGCAAGAACGTGAAGGCGTTCGAGCAGGGCGTGGCCGAGTACTTCGGCAAGCGCCGCGGGATCATGGTCAACTCGGGCTCGTCGGCGCTCTACCTCGCGGTCGAGCTGCTCGACCTTCCTGCGGGCGCCGAGGTCATCACGTCGCCGCTGACGTTCTCGACCGATCTCGCCCCACTGATCCGCGCGGGACTGGTGCCGGTGTTCGTCGACGTGGAGCCCGACACCTTCAACGTCGACGTCGACGCGATCGAAGCGATGATCGGACCCGCGTCGCGGGCGATCCTGCTGCCGAACCTCGCGGGGAACGCGCCCGACTGGGATCGCGTCCGCGCGCTGTCCGACCGCCACGGGCTCGTGGTGATCGAGGACTCGTGCGACGCGCTCGGCGCAAGGCTGCGCGGCACCCCGACCGGGACACGCTCGGACCTCTCGGTGACGAGCTTCGCGCTCTCGCACATCATCACGTGCGCCGGCAACGGCGGCATGGTCCTGCTCGACGACGAGGCGCAACGCGACCGTTGCCTGTCGCTGCGGCGCTGGGGTCGCCGGTCGGAGCCACAGCTGTTCGGGTCGCGTCGCGGTGAGCGGAGCTTCTGGGAGGATCTCGACGGCCTCCGCTACGACAGCCTGTTCATCTTCGACGACGTCGCGTGGAACTTCGAACCCTCCGAGCTCGGCGCCGCCTTCGGCCTCCGCCAGCTCGACAAGCTGCCCACGAACTACGCGCGGCGCCAGCGCAACTTCTCGCTCTACAACGACTTCCTCGCGCAGCACGCCGACGAGCTCATCGCGCCGCGCCAGCTCGACGGGCTCGACACCGCGTGGCTCTCGTACGTCTTCCTCATCCGGCCGGACGCCGGGTTCGATCGGGCCGACCTGCAGCAATTCCTGGAGCCGCGCGGCATCGACACCCGCACGGTGTGGACCGGCAACGCGACCCGTCAGCCGATGCTGCGCGGCGTTCACTTCCGCCAGCCCGAGGGCGGACTCCCGAACGCGGACGCGGTCATGGAACGAGGGATGCTCGTGCCGATGGGGCACGGGCTGTCCGACGACGACGTCGCCTACGTCTGCGACGGGATCGCGGCCTTCTTCCGCGAGCACCTCGGTCGCGGCTAGCGAGGCGCCGCTTCGTGCGCCCCGAGCGCGACCTCGCAAAGCCGAGCACCCGACCCGGCGCGTGCGCTTGGATGTCGGGATGGACCCGATCCTTCACCTCTCGCTCCCGGTGATCGACCTGGACGAGTGCAAGCGGTTCTACGTCGAGCAGCTCGGGTGCGACCTCGCCCGCGAGCGCGAGGGGTTCATCGACGTCTGGTTCTACGGGTTGCAGCTCACCCTCCAGCACCATCCCGAGCAGGTGCTCGCGCCGGCGGACCGGGGCGTGCGCCACTTCGGCGTCACGCTCGGCGCCGACGAGCTCCGCGAGCTGCTGGCCCGCCTCGACGAGACCGGCGTCGAGTGGGTGAGCCGGGTGCACACGGACCACGCCGGCACCGCGCTGGAGCAGACCAAGGCCAAGATCGCCGACCCGAGCGGCAACGTGATCGAGCTGAAGACCTACGCGGTGCCGGACGCGGCGTTCACGATGCCCCGCTGACGCCCCGGCCTACTCGGCCGCGAGGCCTCGCCCTCTTCAGCCCTTGACGTACGACAGCTTCTCGGCCACCAGGCCGTCGCGCAGCCGGAAGAAGTCGATGCCGCGGACGTGCCCACCGTCGAAGCGGTAGGTCCAGCACTGCGTCGCCCGGTCGCCCTGGACCACGAGCTCCTCGCCGTCGAAGCGTGCCGCCGCGTCGGCGAAGACCGGTGCCCACGCGGCCCGCACCGCTTCCCGGCCGACCGATCGCACACCGTCCGGCGCCGGCCCGGTGCTCTCGAACACGCAGTCGTCGGTCACCATCGCGAGTGCGCGGTCGAGGTCGTGATCGTTCCACGCCTGCCCGAACTCCTCGAGCAACACCCGGATCGCACCTTCGTCCATCGGAGCTCCCCTCGCCGAACGCCGGATCGATCGAGGCTAGACGCACCCTTCGGCCGGCGCCCGGCCGACCGGGTGCGACAACGACACTGCAGCTTCGTCCCGCGGGGGAATGCCCGCGCGGCTCGTGCATACTGCGCCGATGAGCCGCCGCCGGGTGTACTTGATCACCGCGGTCGTGCTCGTGCTCATCGCGGTCGGCGCGGTCGCGCTCGCGGCGGGAACGAAGCCGAGCACCGTCGGCGGGGCGGCCGCCAAGGGTGACGGCAGCACGGCACCGAGCCTCGAGGCGAAGGGCTGGATCAACACGCGCCCGCTCACCCCGTCGGCGCTGCACGACAAGGTCGTCCTCTACGACTTCTGGACGTACTCGTGCGTCAACTGCGTCCGGACCATCCCCTACGTCCGCTCCTGGTACGACCGCTATCACCGTGACGGCCTCGTGGTCGTCGGGGTGCACTCCCCCGAGTTCGACTTCGAGAAGAGCCACGCGAACGTGCGCAGCGCGGTGAAGAAGCTCGGCGTCGACTATCCGGTCGCGCTCGACGACGACATGACGATCTGGAACGCGTTCGCCAACCAGTACTGGCCGGCCGACTACCTCTACGACCGATCGGGCCACCAGGCCGAGGTCCACTTCGGCGAGGGCGGGTACGACGGCACCGAGACCGAGATCCGCCGCCTGCTCGGCGTGAAGGCGTCGTCGCCGCGAGCGCACGTGCGCGGGCACGAGGGCGGCACGGACGGATCGGTCGACCTCACCCCGGAGACGTACAACGGCTCGGAGCGCGGCGCCGAGCGGTTCGTGTCGCCGCAGGAGCTCGCCGACGGGACGCACACGTTCAGCGCGCCCGGGGCGCTCCAGACGAACGACCACGCGCTCGTCGGACCGTGGACGGTCGCGCCGCAGTACGTGGAGTCGGCCGGCCCGGGCGCCTCGCTGCTGCTCCGGTACGACGCGGGCCAGGTGAACCTCGTGATGGCGACCGCGAGCGGAGGACCGATCGATGTCGCCGTCCAGGTCGACGACCAGCCCGCGAAGACCGTGCGCGTCCAGGCCGCCGACCTCTACAACCTCGTCGAGGCCAAAGTCGGTACGCACACCGTGAGGATCACGCCGGCCGCGCCCGGGCTCCAGGCCTACGCGTTCACCTTCGGCGGCTAGCCCTTCCATGCTCCGCGACTACATCGCGCTGTTCGGCGCCGGGGTCGCCTCCTTCCTCGCGCCGTGTGTCGTGCCCCTCGTCCCTGCCTACCTCGGCATGGTCGCGGGAGAGTCGGTCGAGGGTCACGACGCTTCCCGGGCGGTGCCGGCCACCGCGATCTTCGTGCTCGGGTTCGCAGTCGTCTTCGCGAGCTTCGGCGTGATCGCCGGGCTCGTCGGTCGATCGCTCTCGCCGGTGCAGGACGTCGTGCAGCGGGTCGGGGGCGTGGTCATCATCGTCTTCGGGCTCGCGCTGCTGGGGGTGATCCGGGGCCCGCTCTCCCGCGAGCGGCGCGCGATCACCACGCTGCCGAAGATCTCCGGGCCGGCTCGACCCTTCGTGATCGGCGTCGCGTTCGGCGCCGCGTGGAG
>DASXXX010000130.1:0-4822 GCA_036502765.1 Acidimicrobiia bacterium
CTCGGACGCGGAGTTGTCACGCCGGCCGTCCGCCTGCCATAATCGTACTCAGCCTAACTTTCGCACTCCTGCCCCAACATCGCTGCCCAACACCGCTGCCCAAGGAGCTCGCCGTGCCGTCACGCATCCTCGACTATCCGATCTTCGACGCCGACAACCACATGTACGAGACCCCCGACGCGCTCACGAAGCACCTCGAGGACCCGTACAAGGAAGTCATCAAGTACATCGACATCTCGGGTCGCACCAAGATCACGGTCAAGGGCCAGATCAGCGAGTACATCCCCAACCCGACGTTCAACGTCGTGGCCGCGCCCGGCGCGCAGGAGGAGTACTTCAAGAACGGCAACCCCGACGGCAAGTCGCGGCGCGAGATCCTGGGCAAGGCGATCCGCTCGCCCGAGGCGTTCTTCGCGCCCGAGCCGCGCGTCCAGCTCATGGACGAGCTCGGCATCGACCGCGCCATGATGTGGCCGACGCTCGCCAGCCTGGTCGAGGAGCGGCTGCGCGACGACCCGTTCGCCACCGCGGCCGTCATCAAGGCGCTCAACCGCTGGATGTACGAGCAGTGGTCGTTCAACTACGAGGACCGCATCTTCGCGACGCCGGTCGTCAACCTCGCGCTGCTCGACAACGCGCTCGAGGAGATCGACTGGATCATCGAGCACGGCGCGCGCGTCGTCCTCATCCGGCCCGCGCCGGTCACCACGCTCTACGCGACGCGCTCGATGGCGCTGCCCGAGTTCGACCCGTTCTGGGAACGCGTCGTCGAGGCCGACCTCGTCGTCGGCATGCACGCGTCCGACAGCGGCTACCAGCGCTACATCAACGAATGGGAAGGCGTCCCCGGTGGTGAGATGCTGCCGTTCAAGGACGGCTCCGGGTTCGCGGCGCTGAGCACCATCGGCCACCGCGCCATCGAGGACACCATCGCCGCGGTCATCGGCCACGGACTCCCCACGCGGTTCCCGACCATCAAGATCCTCCCCGTCGAGAACGGCAGCCACTGGGTGCGTCCGTCGATCGAGCACTTCAACCTCGCGTACGAGCTCCAGCCCCAGCTCTTCGAGGAGCACCCGGTCGACGTGCTGAAGCGCAACGTCTGGATCCACCCGTTCCACGAGGAGGACCCCAAGGGGCTCATCGACCTCGTGGGTGTCGACCACGTGTGCTTCGGCTCCGACTACCCGCACGCCGAGGGCATGTCCGACCCGATCACCTACGTCGACGACCTCGAGGGACTTCCCGAAGCGGACAAGGCCAAGATCATGGGCGGCAACCTCGCCGGCCTCATGAACGTCGGCGTGCCCGCGTAGCAGTCAACGCGCGCGTCGCCTGACGCGAGCACCGCATCACCGTTCCGGCGTCGCAACACCGCGAGAATCGCGGCGTTGCGACGCCGGTTCGTCGTGGTGGGACCATCCGGAGCCGAAGTAGGTTCGTGGTTCGACCGGGGGGTGTTGCGCGACATGAGCGAGATGAGGGGTCCGCTCGCAGGACTGCGCGTCGTCGACCTCTCGACGACGCTGACCAGCGCGACGATCAGCGGCTTCCTCGCCGACTTCGGTGCCGACGTGGTCGCGGTGGAGCCGCCGGGCGGCAGCCCGCTGCGCTCGCAGCCCGCGTTCCCGTTCTGGGGTCGCGGCAAGCGCAGCATCGTGCTCGACCTCGACGCGACCGACGACGCGGACGTGGCGCGTGCGCTCGTCGCGCGGGCCGACGTCGTGATCGAGACCTTCCGCCCTGGCGTCGTCGAACGCTTCGGCCTCGGCTACGACGACCTCGTGTCGACCAACCCCGGCGTGGTGTACGTGTCGGTCACCGCCTTCGGGCGCACCGGTGAGCTCGCCGACGTGAAGGGCTACGAGGGCCTCGTGATGGCGCGCCTCGGCGGCCACGACTCGATGGGCGTGATCATCGACCGGCCCGGTCCGGCGTTCTGCGCCGCGCCCTACACCGCGTGGAGCGGCGCGCACACCGCGATCCAGGGCACTCTCGCCGCGCTGCTCGAGCGCGAGCGCAGCGGCCTCGGCCAGCGGGTCGACACCACGCTGATCCAGGCGTTCGCCGGGCAGGACCCCTGGAACGCGATGCTCGCCCACATCGCCAAGCAGTACCCGGAGGCCTTCACCCAGGCCGGCCTGGCCGACGACGGCGCGTCGGTGCCCAACAACTCCCTCTTCTTCCGGCTGCTCGTCGCGCTCTCCGCTGACGGTCGCTGGTTGCAGTTCTCGCAGACGACGCCCCGATTGTTCGAGGCCTTCATGCGCGTCGTGGGTCTCGACTGGATGTTCGACGACCCGCGGTGGAAGAGCGTCCCCGACTTCGACGACGTCGAGCAGCGCACCGAGTACTACGAGCTGCTGCTCGCCGCGGTGCGGTCGAAGACCGCCGCCGAGTGGCAGGCGGTGTTCGACGACGAGCCCGACGTGTGGGCCGAGATCTTCCGTCAGGGCAGCGAGCTGCTCGACCACCCGCAGCTCGCGCACGACGGCGCGGTCGTGACGATCACCGACGCCGCACTCGGCGCGGTGCGCCAACCCGGCCCGTTCGTGCAGCTGTCGGCCACCCCCGGTGTGCTCGACCGCTCCGCAGCCACGCTCGACGAGCACGGCGCCGAGGTGCGCGCCGACGCGGCGACACCGCGCGCGCCGGTCGGCCACTCCACCGCGCCCGAACCCGCGCCCACCGCTCCCCCGCTCGCCGGTGTGACCGTGCTCGAGCTCGGCACCTACTTCGCCGCGCCCTACGGCGCGACGTTGCTCACCGACCTCGGCGCACGCGTGATCAAGATCGAGCAGCTCGACGGTGACCCGATCCGCCACATCATCCCGTTCCCCGAGGTCGGCGCGGTGAAGGTGTTGCAGGGCAAGGAGCCCATCGCGGTCGACATCCACACCGCCGACGGCCAGGCCGTCGTGCACGACCTCGTCCGCCGGGCCGACGCCGTCCTCGTGTCCTTCCGGTCCGGCGTCGTCGAGCGCCTGCACCTCGACCCGGCGTCGCTGCTCGCGATCAACCCCGACCTCGTGTACCTGAGCGCGCCGGGTTACGGCGTCGACGGCCCCTGCGGCCACCGCCCCGCGTTCGCGCCGACCATCGGCGCCGGATCCGGGCTGGCGATGCGCAACCTCGGCGAGTCGGCGCCCCAAGGTCCCGACCTCGACGTCGAGGTGGTGAAGCCGGTTGCGCTGCGCGTCGCGCAGTCGGCGATGGGTGTGGGTCACGCCGACGGATTCAGCGCGCTCGGCGTCGCGAGCACGCTCCTGCTCGGCCTCCTCGCGCGTGCCCGTGGCGCGCCCGGTCAGGCCATGCAGACGTCGATGCTGCGGACGATGGCGCACGTGCTCGTCGAGGACATGGTCGAGTACGACGACCGCCCGAGCCGACGCACCGCCGACATCGGGCTGCACGGGCTGTCGGCCCGCTACCGGCTCTACGAGACCGCCGAAGGCTGGGTGTTCCTCGCCGCCCCGGCGCCGTCCGAGTGGGACGATCTCGTCACCGCGCTCGCGCCGCACGTCGACCTCACGAGCGATCCCGGCTTCGAGTCCGACGACGACGCGCTTGCCGCGGTGCTCACCGACGTGTTCCGCCGGCAGAGCGCCGAGAACTGGGAAGCCGAGCTGCTCGCGCACGACGTCGGGTGTCTGCGCGTCCGCCGCGGCGCGCCCGATCGTCAGCTCTTCGCCGAGGGCGGGATCGGCGAGGCCAAGGGGTGGATCACCGAGGTGGAGCACCCGGTCATCGGTGTGCACCCACGGCTTGCGCCACTCGTCGCCTTCTCCCGCTCGACCACCGTCGCCCGCCCGAGCGCGCTCTGTGGCGCGCGCACCGACGCCGTGCTCACCGAGCTCGGCTACAGCCCCGATCGCATCGACGCCCTGCGCACCGCGGGCGTCATCCTCTGAACACTCCGAGAGAAGAGAGCACCATGTCGTACTCAGAACCCGCCGCCGCCGAGTCCGCCGGCGTCGAGCTGTTCTCGCTCGACCCCGAGACCAACCGTCACCCGCAGGAGATGTACCGCGCCCTCCGGGCAACCGCACCGGTCCTCAGCCTCGACGGCATGGGCCACGTCCTCACCACCAAGGAAGCGGCGATGGAGGCGTTCCGCCAGCCCGAGGTGTTCTCCTCGGCGGCGACCGTCGACGCGCTGGCGATGGGCGCGGTGCGACCGCTGATCCCGTTGCAGATCGACCCGCCCGACCACCTGAAGTACCGCAAGATCCTCGACCCGCTCTTCGCGCCGCGGCACATGGCGGCGCTCGAGGCGCCGGTCGCCGCGCTGGTCAACGACCTCATCGACGGGTTCATCGATCGCGGCGAGGTCGACTTCGCCCAGGAGTTCTCGGTGCCGCTGCCGTCGCAGGTGTTCCTCACCCTGCTCGGCCTGCCCCTGTCGGACGTCGAGCTGTTCCTGAAGATGAAGGACGGCATCATCCGGCCCGATCACGTCGTGGGCAAGCCGCGCGACGACGCCGAGACGATCGCGTACCAGAACGATATCGGGCAGTCCATCTACGACTACTTCAACGGCGTGCTCGACGAGCGCGAAGTCGAACGACGCGACGACCTGGTCAGCCGGTTCCTCGATGCCGAGGTCGAGGGGCACCGTCTGACGCGCGAGGACATCCTCGACATCTGCTTCCTCTTCTTCATCGCGGGTCTGGACACCGTGAGCGCGTCGCTCGACTGCTTCTTCGGCTACCTGTGCGAGCACCCCGAGCAGCGCGCACAGATCGTCGCCGATCCGTCGTTGGTGCCGTCGGCAGTGGAGGAGCTGCTGCGGTGGGAGACACCGGTCGGCGGCATCATGCGC
>DASXXX010000131.1:0-3937 GCA_036502765.1 Acidimicrobiia bacterium
AGCACGACGTGGTTGGCGGCGGTGAGGTTGAGTCCGGTCCCGCCGGCCTTCAGTGACAGCACCAGGGCGGCGGGCCCCTCACCCTCTTGGAAGCGCTTCACCATCGCGTCGCGCACGCCACGCGACAGGCCACCGTGGTAGCACTCGATGGGTTGGTCGAACTTCTTGGTGAGGTGGTCGGCGAGCTTCATGCCCCACTCGGCGAAGTGGGTGAACACGAGCACGCGCTCCTCGGCGGCGAACACCGACTCGACGATCTCCTCGAGTCGCGCCAGCTTCCCGCTGCGACCCTCGAGCGGACGGTCGTCGTCCTGGTACGCGGCGGGGTGGTTGCAGATCTGCTTGAGCGCGGTGATGGCGGCGAGGATCTGGCCCTTGCGGGGTTCTTCGCCCTCGGGCAGGTCGTTGGCGAGCACCAGCCGGTCGAGCACCGCCTGGTAGAGGCCGATCTGCTCGGCGGTCATCGCGCAGTGGTCGAGCTGGTCGATCTTGTCGGGCAGCTCGGCCTGGATCTCGGGCTCGAGCTTCGTGCGCCGGAACACGAGGATGCCGTTGAGCGCGCGCAGCGCGTCCTCCGCCGCAGCACGACCGGCGGCGCCGCCGGCGACACCGCCGCCGTTCTCGTCACCCGACAGGCTGGCGATGAACTGCGGCCGACCGCCGACGAGACCGGGGTTCGTGAAGTCGAGGATCGCCCACAGGTCGCCGAGGCCGTTCTCGATGGGCGTGCCGGTGAGCGCGACGCGCGTGCGCGCACCGATCTTGCGCAGCTGCTGCGCGGTCTCGTTGGTGTGGTTCTTGACCGCCTGTGCCTCGTCGAGCACAAGACATGCCCAGTCGACCTTGGCGATGGCGTCGATGTCGCGCACCGCGGTGCCGTAGGTGGTGATGACGACGTCGGCCTGGTCGACCTCGTCGGCGATCTCGTGGTGCGCGGCGCGACCGGGGCCGTGGTGCACGAGCACGCGCAGGCCGGGGGTGAACCGCGCGGCCTCGGCGGCCCAGTTGCCGACGACCGCGGGCGGCGCGACGACGAGCGCGGGACCGCGGTCGTTGGCGGCGAGGAGGTGGGCGAGCATGGTGGGCGTCTTGCCGAGTCCCATGTCGAGGGCGAGGCAGCCGCCGATGCCGCCGGCGTCGAGGAACCCGAGCCACGCCAGCGCCTCGGCCTGGTAGCTGCGCAGCTCGCCGTCGAAGCCCTTGGGCGCCTTGGCCGGTTCGCCCGACACGTCGGACGCGGCGGCCAGCAGCTCGGCCGCCCAGCCACCGCCCTCGACGCTGATGCCGCCGGCGAGGGGCGTGCCCTCGAGGCCGAGCGCGAGGCGCAGCATGTCGGCGCCGGTGAGCTGCGTGGTGTCGGCCTTGGCCGCGAGCGCGTCGGCCGCCGCACGGAGGTCGGCCTTGTCGAGCGCGACCCACTTGCCACCCGATCGGATGAGCGGCCGCGCCTCCTTGGCCAGCTCGCGGATCTGGGCCGCGGTGAGCTCGACGTCGTCGAACACGGCCGACCAACTCACGTTGGCGAGCTGGTTGGCGCCGACCGCGGTCTCCTTCGACTCCGTGAACAGGCGGAGGCTCGGGGTGGCCTTGCGGGTCGACAGCTCGGGCACGCGCACGTCGAAGCCGGCGTCGGCGAGGCGCGGGCCGGTCACGGTCATCAGCTCCCACGCCTCCTCCTGGCTGAGGATGGTGTGGCCGCGCCGGTCGGTGCCGGCGCGCAGCAGCGCGGGGAGCATGCGCTCGAGGCGGGTGACGTCGTGGTCGAGGTCGGAGCGCTTGGAGCGGTCGTCGACGATGGCGCGCTCGACGGGCACCAGCACCTTGCCCCCGCCGCTGCCGCCCTTGCCCTTCGTCGAGGCGCGGGGTTTGGCGACGAACACCTCGAGGTCCCAGACGCCGGTGCGGTCGGGGGGGTCGAGGCGCACGATCAGCGCCGCGTGCTCGCGAGTGACCGAACGCGACCACTGCTCCGCACGTGACACGAGCTCGCCGGCGACGCGCGTCGGCGCATCGAACGCGCTGCCGTCGAGGCGGGCGAGGAACGCTTCGGTGACGTCGTTGCCGGTGCGCACGACGGGAGGCGCGGCCGGCACCTCGATGCGGCGCGCGCTGTCGCGACCGATGGCGTCGACCATGCCGGTGAGTGCGGAGCGCGTGACCGCGCGCGCATCGACGCTCGGGTCGAGGGCGGCGACGCTGCCGGGCATGGCGTCGACCACGTCGGCCAGTCGATCGGGATCGACGAGCGCGGGCGTCCAGCGCACCGCGTACGACGCGTGGTCGCCGCGTGAGGAGCCGCTGCGCCGACGTCGCTGCCGCAACACCGGGACCATGGCGCCGCGTGCGGCGAGCTCGACCGCCCACATCGCGACCTTGCCCAGCCAGCGCACGCTCGGGCCGACGTCGTCGCGCACGTCGCCGGATCCCGCGGCCACCAGCCAGCCGAGCACCTCGCCCACCGGCGCGCTCACCGCCGACGCCTTCTCACCGCCGGGGACGTTGACCTCCGGGTGCGAGACCCACGGTGCCGCCGGCGCTTCGGCCGCGGCCAGGAACTTCGCCACTTCTTCCCCGGTGGCGACGGGGCACCCCGGACCGCCGGCCCAGGCGACGACCCGGCCGGGCTCCCACGAGAGCTGCAGACGCACGACGCCCGGCTCGACCACCTCGGGTTCGCGGGCGTGCTTGCCGTCACCGTCGGCGGCACTCTGACCACCCTGGCCGCCTTGACCACCGGGGCCCTGCTTGGCCGGGCTGCGTTGCGGCTCGGCCATACCGGGCGGCGCGGGACGACGCTCGCCGGTGAGCCGCACCAGCGCGTCGGTGAGGATGCGGTGGGTGTACTCGGCGTCGGCGACGACCTGGTCGCGCTCCTCGCCGGTGAGACGGCGCGCGGCGACGAGGTGCTCGTCGGCGTCGACGAGGAGACGCAGCAGCGACGAGCGCCAGGCCGGCTTGTCGGCCTCGAGGACGTCGAGCTGCTCGGGGGTCGCGAGGTCGTCGGCCTCGAGCTCGACATAGAGGTCGAAGGTCGAGTCGTCGACGCGCGGCGCCGGATGCTCGGTGGTGGTCGTGCTGTCGATCGTGGTCACCGCCAGAAGGCGATTCTGGAGGGCGCACTGCCGCGCTCTCGAAGTCCGGTGCGGTGGGAAACGCTCCGACACGGTTCGGGCCTGCCGCTCTACTGCACAGCAGCGGCCCCGGTCAGCTCATTGTAGTGCGTCCCCGGCCGGCCCTTCGGCAGTCAGCCACCCTGCGGGTGGGAGGGGGTGGCGGAACAGGCGGGCGGCGTTCTCGTGGGTGAGCTGGGCCACGTCGGCCTCGGGCAGGCCGGCGAAGCGCTCGGCCAGGAGGGCCTGGGTGTCTGGCCACGACGAGTCGGCATGGGGGTAGTCGCTCTCCACCATGATGTGGTCGACGCCGATGCGCTCGCGCACCTGCATCGTGGTCGGGTCGTCGATGGAGCAGAACCAGAAGTTGCGCCGCACCGCCTCCGACGGACTGAGCTCACCTCCTAGTGCGTCGGTGCCGTCGCCCCAGGCTCCGGCCATGCCCGACGCCGAGTGCTCCATCACGTAGTCGAGGCGGTCGAGGAGCATCGGCACCCAGCCGATCCCACCCTCCGACAGCGCGAGGTTCAGCGTCGGGAAGCGCAGCGGGATGCGCGCCCAGAGCCAGTCGGCGGCCGCCAGCATCCCGTGCACGGGGAAGAGCGTGGTGCTCTGCTCGAGCGGCGACTCGGGTGACGTCGGCGGGGCGATCTGCCCCGAGCCGGTGTGGATGCAGACGACGGTGCCGGTCTCCTCGCACGCGCGCAGCAGCGGGTCCCAGTGGTCGGTGTGCACCGACGGCAGCCCGAGGTTGTTCATGCTCTCGGGGAAGCTGATCGCCTTGAAGCCGCGCTCGGCGTTGCGGCGCACGTCGTCGGCCGCGACCT
>DASXXX010000132.1:0-7825 GCA_036502765.1 Acidimicrobiia bacterium
TGGTGTTGGCATTTCTGCACGTTGCCGACTTTTTAACGACGTTCCGGCGACGTCGGCTCGCTTCACCCACCTCGACCGTCGAAATCGAAGCCACGCACCCCCATGTCAAGTGCCGCACCGGTGCGTGTCGGTTGGCGCAGCCCGTCAACTCTACCGGGGCCGGGGACACAGCTGGCAGGGGTTGCACAGGTGCACGGGTCCGTATACTCTGCTCCGAGTATTCGACTCGACGACCTAGGAGGGAAGGTGGCGAAGCGCCGCGGCAACCCGCTCGCCCTGGCGGTGATGGCGTGTCTCACCGAGCGGCCCATGCACCCCTACGAGATGGCCGCGACCATGCGGACGCGGGGCCAGGACGCGAGCATCCGCCTCAACTACGGCTCGCTCTACGGGGTGGTCGAGACCCTGCTGAAGCGGGGACTGATCGAGGAGCAGGAGGTGGTGCGCGAGGGCCGGCGGCCCGAGCGCACCGTGTACCGCATCACCCCCGAGGGCCGCACCGAGGTCGACGAGTGGCTGGCGGAGCTGCTCGGCACCTCGGCCAAGGAGTTCCCGCAGTTCGAGGCCGGGCTCTCGCTCATGGGCGTGCTCCCACCCGTGCGGGTCATCGACCTCCTCGACCAGCGTGTCGGGAAGCTGCACGAGCGGCTCTCGGAGCTCGACGCCATCATCGCCGCGGCGACAGGCAACGGTGTGCCCCGGCTGTTCCTCGCGGAGATGGACTACGAGCGCGCACTGGTCGACGCCGACTGCGTGTTCACCGAACAGTTGGCGCGCGACATCGAGTCGGAACGTCTGGACGGGGTGACGTTCTGGAAGAGCTTCCATGCCGACCGCAAGCACGACGAAGCAGCAGCAGAGGAGAAGTGAGCGACATGAACGCGATCGTCGAAGTCGAGGGCATCGCCCGGACGTTCGGGGACACGAAGGCCCTCGCCGGCGTCGACCTCGCGGTGCCCGAGGGCGGCGTGGTCGCGCTGCTCGGACCGAACGGCGCGGGCAAGACGACGCTCGTGCGCATCCTGTCGACGCTGATCGCTCCCGACGCCGGCACCGCGCGCGTCGCCGGCTTCGACGTCGTCAAGCAGCCAACCGCGGTGCGCCGCTGCATCGGCCTCGCGGGCCAGTACGCCGCAGTCGACGAGACGCTCACCGGGCGCGAGAACCTCGAGATGGTGGGTCGGCTGTCACGGCTGTCGAAGAAGGTCGCGGCGGAGCGCGCGGCGGAGGTGCTCGAACGCGTCTCCCTCGCCGACGCGGCCGACCGCCAGCTCAAGACGTACTCGGGCGGCATGCGTCGCCGCGTCGACCTCGGCGCGGGGTTGGTCGCGCGACCGCGGGTGCTCCTCCTCGACGAACCGACGACCGGGCTCGATCCCGCCAACCGTCTCGACCTGTGGGCATACCTCCGCGACCTCGTGAACGAGGGCGCCACGATCCTGCTCACCACGCAGTACCTCGAAGAGGCCGACCAGCTCGCGTCCGACGTCGTGGTGATCGACCAGGGCGCAGTGATCGCACACGGCACACCGACCGAGCTGAAGCAGCGTCTCGCCGGCGACGTCCTCGACGTGACCGTCGAAGGCGAAGAGCTCGACCGTGTCGTCGAGCTGCTCGACGACGTCGGTTCCGAACGGCCGACCGTCGACCGCGGCACCCGGCGGGTGTCCCTCCCGGTCGACGGCGGTGCCGGGAGTCTCGTCGAAGCAGTCCGCCGGCTCGACGAACAAGGGATCAAGGTGGTCGACATCACGTTGCGCCGTCCGTCGCTCGACGACGTGTTCTTCGCCCTCACCGGGCACACCACCGCGTCCGACGACGCCGACAGCCAGCCCGAAAACCGCCAAGCCAAAACCGGCCAGGAGGTCTCGCAGTGACCGCGATTGCAGCTCCCCTCACCGCTCCCCGCGACGAAGAGGCACCGGTCTCCAACCGCCTGCCACGTGGCGCCGCGATCAGCGACGCGTCAGTGATCGCCGGCCGCAACATCAGGCACCTGTTGCGCACCCCGCAGCTGCTCGTGGCGAGCGTCGCCCAGACGGTGATGTTCCTCCTGCTGTTCCGCTACGTGTTCGGTGGCTCGATCCAGATCCCCGACATGACGTTCGTCGACTACCTGATCCCGGGATACCTCGCGACCATCGCCATCTTCGACGGCTTCGGCGTGAGCATCTTCTTCGCCGAAGACTCGAAGTCAGGTCTCATCGAACGGTTCCGGGCGCTGCCGATGGCGCGCTCCGCAGTCGTCGGTGGGCGGGCCATCGCCGACCTCCTGCGCCAAGCCGCGCTGCTCGCGATCACGACGCTCGTCGGCATCGCGGTGGGCTTCCGGTTCGCCGGGAGCTTCGGCGGCATCGTGCTCGCCTTCGTGATCGCGCTGGTGTGGGGCTTCGCGCTCTTCTGGGTATTCGCCGCCATCGGACTCTTCGTGCGGGACACCGAGACCGCGCAGGCCGCGTCGACGCCGTTCTTCATCCTGGTGTTCGTCTCGTCGGCGATCATCGACGTCAACACACTGCCGGGTTGGTTGCAGCCCTTCGCCCGCAACCAACCGCTCAGCCAGGTGTGCAACGCCATGCGCGGGTTGATGGACGGCGCCGCGGGTGCGGCACTGACGGAGCACTCGACCACGCACTACGTCATCACGTCGTTCATCTGGTGCGCGGCGATCACCGCGGTGTTCGCGCCGCTGGCGATCTACGCGTACCGTCGTCCCTGAGGCCGCCGCCCCTGAGCGCCGCCCCTGACGACTACTCGCGGATGCCCTTCATGGCCCGCTCCGTCTCGCGCTTCGCGTCGCGCTCGGCGAGGGCCTGGCGCTTGTCGTAGTCGCGCTTGCCGCGGGCGAGGGCTATCTCGACCTTGGCGCGACCGTCCTTGAAGTACACGCGGAGGGGCACGAGTGTTGTGCCCCGTTCGGCGAGCGCGCGCTCGATCTCCACGATCTCCCTGCGGTGGAGCAGCAGCTTGCGTTTGCGCACCGGGTCGAGGTCTTCGCGTGAGTACGCGTAGGGCAACACGTGCAGGCCGAGGAGCCAGAGCTCGTCGTCGTCGAGGCGGGCGTACGAGTCCTGGAGGTTCGCCCGACCCTCTCGGATCGACTTCACCTCGGGACCGGCGAGCATGATCCCGGCTTCCCACGTGTCGAGCACGTGGTAGTCGTGTCGTGCCTTGCGATTGGAGATGACCAGTTGGTCGCCGCGCCTGCTCACCGGCTGCACGGTAGCGTCCGGTCCGATGCCGGAGATCGTGAATGTCGACCAGGCCGCGGCGTGGGACGGGCCCGCGGGCGACGCGTGGGTCGCGCGCGAGGCGTTCCAGAACGACGCCCTCGCCGCGCACACCGACGCGCTCTTCGCCGCCGCCGACGTGCGCGCCGACGACCACGTGCTCGACGTCGGCTGCGGGACCGGCGACACCACCCGGGCCGCGGGCCGTCGTGCGGTCGGCGGCGACGCCCTGGGTGTCGACCTCTCGCGCGCCATGCTCGCCCGGGGGGCCGAGCGCGCCGCCGCCGAAGGGCTGCACAACGTCGCCTTCGAACAGGCCGACGTACAGGTCCACGCGTTCACCGACGCCTACGACCTCGTGATCAGCCGCTTCGGCGTGATGTTCTTCGCCGATCCGGTGGCGGCGTTCTCGAACCTGGCGCGGGCGACCGTGCCCGGCGGGCGGCTCGCCCTCGTCGTGTGGCAACCGTTCGCGGGCAACGAGTGGGTCGAGGTCCCGCGCGCCGCGTTGGCCCTCGGTCGTGATCTCCCGCCCATCCCCGAAGACGTCCCGGGTCCCTTCGGGTTGGCCGATCCCGATCGCGTCCGTCGGATCCTCGGCGACGCGGGTTGGTCCGACGTGGAGCTCGACGACGTGCGCGCGACCTACGACTACGGCGCCGAGCCTGCCACCGCCGCGCAACACGCCAGTGAGATCGGTGTGTTCCGCGTCCTCCTCGAGGATCTCGACGACGAGCAGACGGCGCGCGCGATGGACGCGTTGACGGTGGCGATGACCGAGCACGTGACGCCCGCCGGCGGCGTGCAGCTCGACTCCAGGATCTGGGTGGTCACGGCCGTCCGTTAGATTGCCGTCGATGCCGCCGCCCGATCTGCCGATCGGGGAGGCGATCGTCGTCCGTTAGATTGCCGGCGATGCCGCCGCCCGATCTGCGACTGACGCACGCGCAGTACGAGATGATCGTCTCACACTGCTTCGACGGCTTCCCCGACGAAGCGTGCGGTCTGCTGGCGGGACCGCTCGACCCCGCCACCGCCGCCGGCACCGGCGAGATCAGCGGCGCGTATCCATGCGAGAACGCCGACCGCTCGGCGCGCACGTACACCGTGGATCCTCGCGACTACCTGCGCTCGATGCGCGACGCCGAGTCGCGCGGGCACGAGATCGTCGGCGTGTGGCACTCGCACACGCACACCGACGCGTACCCGTCGCCGACCGACGTGCGCCAGTCGGTCGACCCTGCGTGGTGGTACGTGATCGTCAGCCTCAAGTACGGCGAGCCGGTGCTGCGCGCCTACGAGATCCGCGACGACCTGATCACCGAGGTCCCGGTCGAGGTCGGCTGAAGCGAAGCGGAAGCCGCCATCGAAGGAGTCGGCTGATCAGACTTCGCCGTTCGACGCGGCCGTGAAGTCGATGAGCTGCTCGACGGCGGCGACGAACGGTTGCTCGAGCTGCTTCCAGTCGTGCACCGAGTCGAGGATCCGCTTCCACATCATCCACGGCTCCTCCACGCCGAGCGCGAGGCAGATGCCCGTCTTCCAGTCCTGACCCTTCGGGATCACCGGCCATGCTTCGATGCCGACGGCGCCGGGCCGCACTGCTTGCCACACGTCGACGTACGGAGTTCCGGTGACGAGGACGTGTGGGTCGCGCACGGCGGCGGCGAGCCGCGCCTCCTTGCTCCCGGCAACGAGGTGGTCGAGCAACACGCCCAGCCGTTGGCCCGGTCCGGGCCCGAACGCGCGCACCTCGTCTTCCAGGTGGTCGGCGCCGTCGAGGCGCTCCACCACGATCCCCTCGATGCGGAGGTCGTCGCCCCACACCTTCTCGACCAGTTCGGCGTCGTGCACGCCTTCCACCCAGATGCGGCTCCCGCGTGCGACGCGCGCCGCGGCCCCCACGACCGCGCGACTGCCCGACGCGGTACGTCGACCCTCGGCGACACGTGGGCCGTCGTCGTCGGCGGGCGCGCGCACCGGCACGAGATGAGTCGGGGTGCCGTCGACCGCGAACGTCCCGGGCAGGTTGCGGTAGCGCTTCTCCAGGCCGGTGTGGCCGCGCAACACCACCTCGTCGCCGTCGAGGGCCACCAGCTCGCCGGTGAAGCCTGACGCGCGGTGCAACACCCGGATACCGGGCGTCGCGTCGCGGTGGGGATACTGCGCGGCGGTGCGCTCGGGCCCGTCGATGGGCCCGGAGAGGATCCCGCCTGGTGGAGTCAACGCGCGGGAGGTGGGGTCACGCGTTGACGCGCGCGCCGGGCGTCCACTTCACCGGCATGTGCTTGATGCCGCCGATGAAGTTCGACAGCAGCCGGTCGGGATCGCCCGCCAGCTGCATGTCGGGCAGGCGGTTCGCCAGCTCCAGGAAGATGAGCCGGAGCTCCGTGCGGGCGAGATTGGCGCCCAGGCAGAAGTGCGTCCCGCCGCCACCGAAGGCCACGTGAGGGTTCGGGTCGCGGGTGATGTCGAACGCGTACGGGTCGTCCCACACGTCTTCGTCGCGGTTGGCCGAGATGTGCCAGATGACGACGCGGTCGCCGGCCTTGATCTGACGACCGCGGATCTCGGTGTCGGCCAGCGCGGTGCGCCGGAAGTGCAACACCGGCGAGGCCCACCGGAGGATCTCCTCGACCGCGTCAGCGATGCGGGCTTCGGGATCGCGCTTGAGGATGTCGAACTGGTCGGGGTTGGTGAGGAACGCGTACATGCCGTGCGCGGTCGCGTTGCGGGTGGTCTCGTTTCCCGCCACCGCGAGCAGCAGCATGAACATGTCGAACTCGAGCTCGCTCAGCTGCTCGCCGTCGATCTCGGCGTCGAGCAGCTTGCTGACGATGTCGTCGCGCGGGTCGGTCCGGCGCAATCCGGCGAGCTCGTTGGCGTAGGCGAAGAGCTCGACGAACGCGCCCTGTTGGTCGTTGCCCTGGTATTCGGGGTCGCCGGCGCCGACCATCTTGTTGGTCCAGTCGAACAGCTTGCGCCGGTCTTCCTGCGGCACGCCCATGATCTCCGCGATCGCCTGCAACGGCAGCTCGGCGGCGATGTCCTCGACGAAGTCGGCGGAGCCCGTCTCGATCACGTTGTCGACGATCATGCTGGCGCGGGCCTGGAGCGCCTGCTCGAGGAGGCCGATCATGCGCGGGGTGAAGCCCTTGTTCACGAGGAGTCGGTAGCGCGTGTGCTTCGGCGGGTCCATGTCGAGCATCAACGAGCCGCGCGTGTCGAACGGGTTGTCGGGGTCTTCGCCGATCGGGAACTGGCCCGACATGATCATCGTGCCGCCCACCTCTGACGAGAACGTCGCGCTGTCGCGGTTCACCTCGATCAGGTCGGCGTGCTTCACGATGTTCCAGTACCCGCCGCCCTTGAGCTCGTCGGGCTGCCAGTACACGGGATCCTCGGCGCGCAGCCGTCGGAACATCTCGTGGTGTTCGAGTCGCTTGAAGCGTTCCGGGTCGTTGAGGTCAATGCCTTCGATGACGGTGTGTTCCATGGGTCCTCCTCGGAGCAACCCGCCCAGGTTATTTGACCTGATGAAGCAATTCGGACCCAGACCCTGACCGGTGGGTCAGGGGTCCGAAGCCGCCGGTGGTCCGCTCAGAAGGTGACGGTGACGCGGTTGCTGTGGCCAGTGGTGCTCCCGTCGGGGGCGATGGTGTCGACCATGTACGAATAGGTGACACCCGGCGCGAGCACCAGCGAGTCGGTCCAGGTGTGCGTCGTGATGTCGCCCGACTGCACGAGCACCCGGCCCGCCTTGCCGTCGTCCGACGTCCGTAGCAGCACGTAGGTGCCGAAACCCTCAGGCGGAGCAGTCGTCCACTCGCAGGTCACCGCGGTGTGGCCGTCGTTCAGCGAGCAGTGGATCGCCAGCGACTGCGCCACGGGCGTCTCCAGCGGGGGCGTCGCGCCGGGCGAGTCGCCACCACCCGGCACCGGTGCCGCGACCGGCGGCGCGGTCGTCGGTGTCGGTGTCGGTGTCGTGGACGGCGGCGGAGCGTCGTGCGTCGGTTCGATGCCGGTGCCCGGCGTGTCCCCGCCCGGCACCGTGGTCACGGTCCCTCCGGCGGGCGTGGTCACATCGCCCGTGCCCGCCGTGGCCGACGGCGGCAGCGCACCCGGCGCGCCGTCGCCACCCCCGAACGGAGTCACCGCATCCATTGCTTCCTGCACCGGTCCCGGCAGCACCCCGGTCGCCCCCGCGGTCGCGGTGGCGGCGAACACACATCCCGCGCCCAGGGCGATCTTCGCTGCGATCGACAGTCCGGCGACGTATCGGCTCACCTTCATCTGCGCACTCCTCCACTTCGGTAGCCCGGCCGCCTGCAGCGCAGGCCCGTCGGCGTTGCTCGCTGCCGTCGCCGGCAGGTCGCCCTGGTCGGTGGAGAAGCCCTGGGTCAGCACGTGGACGAGTGCGGGTGACGGTGCCGGCATCGGACCGGCCGCCGTTTCCCGCACGTCGACCACGAACGCGGCCAGTCCGTCGAGGTCGTCACCGGTGGTGGTCCCACCGAGGATCGACTCGACGGCCTGGTCGTCGATCGGCCGGCGTCGGGGCATCTCGTGCACGTCATCGCCGCGCGGGGTCACAG
>DASXXX010000133.1:0-2919 GCA_036502765.1 Acidimicrobiia bacterium
ACGGACGCGCCGGCTTCGTCGCGCAGCTCGACCTCGACGCCCGGTTGTGGCCGCCCGACCGTGCGGTACGAGATGTCGGGCGGATCGCCGGGCTCGGTGCCCGTGATCGACGGCGACTCCGTCATCGCGTACCGCACGACCAGCGAGCAGCCGAGTTGCGCGGAGACGCGCTCGACCAGTTCGGGCGGTGCCGGCGCGGTCGCGACGACGCCGATGCGGAGCGTGCCGGTGTCGATGGCGTCGAGCCCCGGCTCGTCCAGGACCTTCGCCCACTGGGTGGGCACGCCACCGGCCACCGTGATGCGTTCGGCACCGAGCAACGCGACCATGTCGGCGGCGGTCCACGGGGTCGGGCTGATCACGAGCGTCATGCCCCACGCGATCTGCTCCCACATCTTGGCCATGTAGCCGGCGTGGGCGAAGGGCGTCGGCACCAGGCGACGGTCGAACGGCGCGGCCATGACGCCTGCGGTCGTCACCGCCGCGCGCAGGCAGTCGTGATCGAACCACGCGCCTTTCGGCACACCGGTGGTGCCACTGGTCCAGATGATGACGACCGGTTCCGACGATCGACCGCGACTCGCGGGCAGGGGCGCCCGGCTGGCCGCGGCCGCGAGCTCCGGACCGGACAGCAGTTCGGTGCCGCTCGGGAGCCCCGCCAACGGCGCGCGCTCGTCGACGAAAGCGAGCGCGGGCGGCGCGCACGCGCAGATGGCTTCGACCTCGCGAGGACCGAGACGCACATTGAGGCCCGACGCCACCGCTCCGAGTCGCGCAATCGCGGCGTACGCGATCGCGTAGTCGATCGACGGAGGCAACGCAATGGCCACCACGTCGCCGCGCCGGACGCCGCGCGCCGCGAGCTCGGCGGCGACACCATCGGCCGCGGCGATCCACGCCGCGAACGTGATCCTGCGCGCGCCTTCGACGTACGCGTCGCGATCACCGAACGCGGCGACCGCCGCGTCCATCGCGTCGGCGATCGTTTCGTGACGGCCGGCGAGTGGCGGAACGGGCGAGTCCTCCACGGCGATCCCGTCCCTCAGAACGCCGAGCGGTGATGACCGCCGTCGACGGCGATGTAGTGGCCGTTCACGTAGCCGCTGAGATCGGAGCAGAGGTACGCGATGGTCGACGCGATCTCCTCGGGAGACCCGGCCCGACCGGCCGGGACGCCGGCATGCTCGATGAGCCAGGTGCGGCGTTGCTCGTCGTCGGCCAAGCCTTCATGGGTCTCGAGGTACCAGTCGGTCGTCCTGGTCGCGATCCAGCCCGGTGCGACGGTGTTGATCGTGATCCCGAACCGTGCGTACTCGTCGGCGACGCTCTTGAGCAATCCCACCGTCGACGGCCGGGTGCCGTTCGCCACGGTGTGCGGCGGGTTCATCTGTGGCTCCTTCGCGGTCGCGGACCCGATGTGGACGTAGCGACCCCAGCCGGCTTCTTTCATCGCCGGGAGCACCGCGTGGAGCATGTACACCTGACTCATCGTGTACGTGCGATACGAGTCCACGAAGTCCTCGTACTCGGTGATCTCCTCGAAGAAGCCGCGCACGTGGAAGTCGGCCTGGGTGATCACGATCAGTGGCGGCCCGTACCGCGCGGTCGTCTCGGCGACGGCGCGCTCGATCTGATCCTGCTGCGTCATGTCGGCCGAGATGCCCATCGCGTCGCCGCCGACGTGCTGGATCCCGGCGACCGCTCGGTCGATGTGCTTCGGCGTCCGGGCCGCGATCGCGACCCGGCACCCCTCGGCTGCGAGCATCCTCGCCGACTCCAGTCCGATGCCTTTGCTGCCGCCGACCACGAGCGCGACCCGTCCGGCCAAACCGAAATCCATCTCCGGGAACCCCCTGGCACTGCGCCGTCGAACGGCGTTGAGGCCGGACGCTACGGGTTCTGCCTCGCATGCGTCAACGCGCTCACCAGTCGTTGAACGCTGTTGAACAACGCGGTAGTGTCCGCCGGCGTCGGGCCCACGAACCGAGGGCCGCGAGGGAGGAAGACCCATGCCGGAGAGCATCGACTGCGCGTCGTACCAGGTGACCGACTCGTTCTTCGGCGCGCCGTACCTCGATGTCGACGAGTGGCGGGACACGCCGTTGCGGTACCGCCACGTCCATGGTGGCTTCGCCGACTGCGACACGCGGTTCACCATGTACTTCCCGGAGCAGGAAGCGTGGCAGGGCCGCGCGATCATGCCGCTCGAGGGTGCCCACGCCGGTCACGAGGACGCGTTCGCCGGGGCCATGGGCGACCTGCTCGGTGGTCTCTCACTCTGCGTCCGGCTCGGTGGCTACATGGTCGAGTCGAACATGGGCCACATCGGCGACGACATCGATCCGAAGGGAGGCGACGACCCGACGATCTACGGCTGGCGCGCCGCAGCGGAGACCGCCCGGCTCTCCAAGCACGTCGCCGCGCAGGTCTACGGCGAGGCACCCCACCACAGCTACGTGTGGGGTGGGAGCGGCGGCGGTCGCCGCTCACCGCTCTGCCTCGAGAACGCGCCCGACGCGTTCGACGGCGCCCTCCCGTTCATGGGCGGCGGCAACGTCGTGCCGTTCCCCGCGACCGAGAAGGTCAAGAGCGGCCAGCCGATCGCGTTCGCCTGCATGTTCAACCTGCAGCGGATGTTGCGCCACGGCGACCGGCCCGCGCGTCTGATCGACGCCATGCAGCCGGGTGGGAGTGGGAACCCGTTCGAGGGCCTGAACAGCCACGAACGCGAGGAGCTCGTCTACCTCTACGAGCAGGGGTTCCCGTTCGGCGACGAGCACATGATCTTCTCCCCGATGGGACAGATCTGGCTGTGGACGTCGATCGCCGACCTCCTCGTCGAGCAGGACCCGACGTACTTCACCAACTTCTGGACCGAGCCCGGGTACATCGGTCACGACCTGCCGTCGGCGGTGGAGG
>DASXXX010000134.1:0-5946 GCA_036502765.1 Acidimicrobiia bacterium
CTCGAACCGGAAGTCGCCGCCACGGAGGCTCAGCACCGCCCCGCATCCGACGCCGGGCGCCCAGACCACGGGACCTCCGAGGATCGACTCGAGGTGGTTGAACAACGGGTAGCCGCCGTGCTCCGTGGTCTCGACGATGTGGGTGAAGATGTCGGGCGCGATGGCGATGCCGAACGGTCCACCGATGCCGGCCTTGCGGAGCGAGTCGACCGCCTTCGCCACGCTGGCGGGATAGGTGTCGGCACCACCGTCGAGTTGGATGACGTCGTGGGTCGACGACTCGGTGAGCCCGACGATGCCGGCCGCTGCGAATCCCTCGAACACGGCGTGGTTCTCGGCCAACGCGAACTCGCGCGCGGTGTCGTCGAGTGCGGTGAGGTCGGGGTCGCTCGCGCCCCGGTCGACCGCGTCGAGCTCCCTGCGGGAGAGCGTGAACTCGGCGCGCAGCTCGACGACCGGGAGGACGGTGCGCTGCCGCGCGACGACAGCATCGAACGGGCTGTCGACGTCGATCGTGCGCCCGAGCGGCGTTGCCGAGTACTCCCAACCCGACGGCCCGACGAAGTCGACGAGCTTGCGCGCAGCGAGCTGAGCGGCCAGCCGGCTGCGGGCCTCCTCGTCGATTGCCGACCAGGCGGCGTCGGAGATGGGTGCCTGGCTCCGCAGCAGATGGTCGGTCATGACGCCTCCCGCAGGCCGCCGATGCCGAGTCCGAACGCGGGGGCTGCGCCGCCTCCAGCGTCGCTCGATGGTTCCGCGTCCTCGACCGAGACCAGCGGCCCGTCGGTGAAGAGATAGAGACGCAGCTGCGCGTCGAGCGCCGGATCGCGTCGGCGGATCCATTCGAGCGCCATCGCCGCGTGCTCCTTCTCGTCGTCGCGGTTGTGGGCGAGCACCGACGCCAGGTCGGGATCACTGGTCGCGTGGACGCGCTGGTCGTACCAATCGATCGCCTCGAGCTCTTCGACCAGCGACTCGATTGCGCGGTGGCGGTCGATGACCCGATCGCCGAGGAGATCGGATTCCTCGTGCAGTCCTTCGTGCGCCATGCTCTCCTCCTGCTCTTGGCTCCATGTCTCGTCGACGCGTCGACATCACGTTGGCATCAAGCCGGTCCATGCGTCAACGCTCACGCCGCTGCGAGACCCCGGGACGCGCAGCAGGGGGCCCGAAGGCCCGCCGCTCTACATCACCGACTTACACGGGTTGGGCTCGACGGAGCCGTGACCCGGATCTGCCTGGACCGACGACGAACTGGAGCAGGTTGGTGCCGCCGAAGAGGTGAAGTTCGCGTCGAGCCGCCCCGATGGATCCCTACGGGCACGCTGGCCGGCCGGTCACGCTGAGGCGGCGTTCGGATGGAGCGCGCCAACGCCTCGCAGGAGAGTCTCGACCACAACATCGGCGGCCCGTGCTGGTGTGAGGTCGGGTAGCCGCTCGGCCGCGTGAGTCATGAGCGCGGGAAGGACAGCGTTGATCCAGCCCGGCGGCAGGTCCGAACGAAGCAGACCTTCATCGACCGCGCGTATGAGGAAGGAGTCGACCTCTTTCACCAGGCGGTTTCGGCGTTCGGCAATCGCCGGATCAGTAAGGACGTTGCGCATTATGACGGGCCACGCCCGGTTCACGGCGATGATGCCCTCGACGTAGCGGTGTAGGGCGACGGCGACGGGTGCCTCGTCGAGTCGTGCCGCTTCGACGGTTTCCTCGACCGCGTCGTATCGGGCGGCGTGGACCGCGGCGAGAAGCACCTCACGCGATGTGAATCGCCGATAGACCGTGCGCCTGTCCACGTTGGCTGCCGCGGCGATCGTGGCGATACTCGTCGACGGATCCTCGGCCAGGAGGCGCGCACCGGTGCGCAGGACGATTTCCAGGTTCCGTGTGGCGTCTGAGCGCATGTCCGAATCTTACTGTCCTGTGAGACAGTAACTCATGTTACTAGCACGGTTGGGTGATGACTCTTTGACAACCTGCCTCATCCATGCGACAGTTCTGCCTGCCCCCGCTATACGCACTTCCCGAGGCGACCGTCAGCGGCGGAAGGACGGAGGATCGGCAATGGCGAAGACGTGGCTGATCACCGGAGCGTCGCGCGGGTTCGGACGGGCGCTCGCGGAAGCCGTACTGGGTGTCGGGGACCAGTTGGTCGCGACTGCACGGCGACCAGGACAACTCGACGACCTCGTTGCCGCCAACGGCGACCGCATCCAGGCGGTCGCGCTCGACGTCACCGACGCAGCAGCTGCCGAAGTGGCCGTGAAGAGCGCAGTGTCGGCCTTCGGCAGCCTCGACGTGGTTGTCAACAACGCGGGGTACGCGAACAGCGCACCCATCGAGGAGATCGCCGAGGCTGACTTCCGGGCCCAGATCGAGACGAATCTGTTCGGGGTCGTGAACGTGACCCGCGCTGCCCTGCCGGTGCTGCGCGCACAGCGATCCGGGACCTTTGTTCAGTTCTCGTCCATCGGCGGCCGAGTCGGCGGCACGCCGGGGATGGGGGCATACCAGACGGCGAAGTTCGCGGTCGAAGGCTTCTCCGAGGTGCTCGCAAGCGAAGTCGCGCCATTCGGCGTCAAGGTCATCATCGTGGAGCCAGGCGCCTTTCGAACCGACTGGCAAGGCTCGTCGATGGAGCTCCACCCGGTCGGCCCCGACTACGAGCAGACCGTCGGCGCGCTGAACGAGTACCGCCGGGACAACAACGGCAACCAGCCTGGCGACCCGGTGCGCGCCGCCAAGATCATCATCGATGTCGTCAACAGCGACGCCCCTCCGCGCCGGCTCATCCTCGGCACCGACGCCGTGAAGTCAGCCCAGCAAGCAGCCGCCGCACGAGCCGCTGAAACCGAGACGTGGGCCGTCGTGAGCCGGGCAGCTGACGGCTCCCCCGCGTGACAACCCACTGCTCCCCGAGCAAGTTCGCGCTGGAGGCCTTCTTCGAGGCCCCCTGGCAAGAGATCGAACCTCTCGGCCTGCGCGCAATGGTCATCGAGCCCGGCTCGTTCCGTACCGGCATCCAGCACCGTACGAAGACCTCCGGTGTGCCGATCGACAACTACACGAGAACCGCCGGCGGCATGTTCCGCTCGATGGAAGCCGAGATCACGCCCGAGATGTTCTCCGACGACCCCGAGAAGGCCGCAAGAGTCATCTCAGGACCCGATCGATGTCCCTGACATCAGCAGCAGCGGTTGGCCCGACGCCCGTAACGCCAGCGGTGGTCGACGATCGCACGGGTTGCCGCATCACGTTCGCGGTGATGCTGCGCGCCGTCCTCGCGTTGTCACTGCTTCAGTCGCTGGTCCTACCTGCCTGACGAATGATCCTCCTCGTTGGCGCAATGGTCGCGACCATCGCCTGCCTCGCCCTCCCCACGGTCCCGAGATCTCGCCAATGAACCAGACCAGGTCGGCACACGCCGACGGCGGCTCACGTCACAGAGCGCTGCCGCACGCGTTGCGACACCCACCCGTTACCGCCGTGCTCGCAGTCGCCTTGCTCATTGTGTTGATCTCCTCCGACTTCTACGCGCGTCAGTTCTGGCTCGACCACCCCGCAACCACGGCCGTCTTGGGGGCTCTTGGCGTCGTCCTCGTATCAGTCAGCGTGATCGAGGTGATCCTCAACCGACGATCCGAACGCAGATGGCGCCTGCTCGCGCAGTACGCCCTCTTGGAACTCGCCGAGGCCGCTCACGGAGCCTGGGTCGTGTTGCTCGGGATCGTCGACACCGAGAGCAGCGACAGCGATCAAGCCGCCGACCCCTCGCGAGTGATGCGGGTCCTCGACTCACCGGACACGGCACCAGCCTTCAAGCGCAAGATCGAAGCAATACTCACCGATCCGCACAGGCGAGATGACCTGCGGGAATCGCTCGAACACACGCTCAACGTGTCCCGCGAGCTCATCAGCCGGTGGGCAGCCGTGCTGACCGGGTCGTCCAGCTTCTCCGAGCTCTTCGATCGCCACGTCGAGATGATCGGGCGGATCCACGGGCTCTGGTATTTCCTCGCATACGGCACGCGGCGCGGAAGTCGGTTCAGGTCACCTGGAGGCAGCCATCGCGACGACTGGTTCATCGACAACCTTCTGTCGATGACTCGCATCGCGATTCGCCTCGAGGACGAAACCTGGGCGATCGCACTCGATGTTGTGCCACCCAATTGGTGGGACAAGAGAACAGACGAGCTGGCCGCGCCGGCACACACCGCGCCCCCGTGACAGCGAAGGGCTTCTTGTTCGCGTACCAGTCGTCGAGCTGCTCGCCGAGGGTGACGGCCGTGGTTCCTCTCGGCGCGCGGCCGCCGCGACCTGGCGCTCAAGATGATGGCCAGAACCTCAGAGCGCGAATCAGGGGCCCTCGAAAGGGCCCCTGACCTGCACGTTCACCGTGGGCGATGGGCGATTTGAACGCCCGACCCCTTCCGTGTCGACGAGCCCGGACCTGCGTCGCCGGGTGACGCCCGGCGCCAAACCGCTTGAAATGACGGTCCTTGGCAGCCCGGGGCAGCAAGTGGCATTGCCTGAGGACACCAACCCATGGCCAGACTCATGGCCAAGCAGAGGGGCGCATACCGGCGTGCGGAGTCTCAGCTGGAGGTCGATGTGTCCTTCGGTGCTCTGCACCACCGGCGGCTGGGTCGGTACTGTGCACGCTTCGTTCTCCCCTGACCGGACGAAGAGCTCGACGCGCTTGGTGGCTGAGGATGCGCGCGCGATCCGCACGCCCGGCGGCTCAGCCTTTCCAGCACCTCAGAATGGTCGCCGCGACCGCCTGCGCGACGTCGGGTCGGGAGAGCTTGAGCTTGGCGAACTCCGTCGGCAGGTTCGTGGGATCGATCTCGAGGATGCGACGGTCCGTGCGAACGGCGATGGATCGGTCCGCGCGGAGAAACGCTCCGTCGGCCATGTGGAGATCGGGTTGGGTGACCGCGGGATCGGCGGCGCGTCGGATGAAGGCGGCCAAGGCGGGCCCGATCTTGGGGAACTCGGTGACCGAGATGTTGAATGATCCGGTGGGATAGCGATACGTGCAGCTGTAGATCCGATCACGCCATGTCGGTCGGCTGACCTTGGCATCAACTGCGAGCACGCCAGCGAGGTCTTCCTGTGCTTCGTCGGCGCAGATCATGCGCGCCTTCGCGGAGGGTGCGGCTGCTTCGCGCGCGCCTGCTGAACCGGCGAGACAGAGAGCGCCTGTGGCAACCACGAGCACAACGACGAGCAAGCGATCCAGGGGCTGTCGGCGCATGGTCGAGGTCGCGATCGAACGGGTGCGGAACTCGGAGACGACAGGTGCAGTCTACTGGTCGTGGATCTCGACGGCGGAGGCGCCCAGATGGACGACGCGTCCGTTTCCCGTCGCGTTCGGATACGGGTGGCGATCGTCGCGGTCGCGGCGGCCGTGCTCTTCCTGGTCGCTGCGTGTGGAGGCGGCGCGAGCGGCGGTGACGGCGACAGCTCTCAGCCGCCACTCCCGAAGGGTGGCCTCGCGAACGACGCCCAGGTGCTGGCGGGCCGGAAGGTGTTCGCCGCGTACTGCGCGACGTGTCACGGAATCTCGGGTGGGGGTGGAGTCGGGCCGAGCTTCTCGGACGGGAAGTTGTTGAGCGACTTCCCGGACCCGCAGGCGCAGGTGGCGTTCGTGAGCACTGGGAAAGGCGTGATGCCGTCGTTCTCGTCGTTGGGCCAACATCGCCTGGAGGCAGTGGTCCGCTACGAGCGCGAGGTCTTGTCCGGAAAGAAGTGAATCGAGAAGGAGATCAGATGCGATTCAGAACCCGAGAAGTCGTAGGGACGGTCATGGCAGCAGCTGCGGCGGTCGCGTTGGCTGCCGGCCCGGCGGCGGCGCACGTGATCGTGCAGCCGAAGTCCCTGCCGAAGGGGTCGACCGACGTTGTGTTCAGCTTCTCGACCCCCAACGAGACGACCGACAACGCGAAC
>DASXXX010000135.1:0-11541 GCA_036502765.1 Acidimicrobiia bacterium
GACCCGTCGCTGGCTGGCGCTGTTCGCGCTCAGCCTCCCCGTCGTCGCGCTGTCGGTCGACATGAACGGTGTCGTCGTGCTGCTGCCGACCATCGGCGCCGACCTGCACGTCACGCCCGCGGTCGCCGGCGCGATCGTCACGGCCGCCAGCCTGGCGTTCGCGGCGCCGCTGCTGCTCATCGGTCGAATCGCCGACCGCGTCGGAGCCCGGCCGGTGCTGCTCATCGGCGTCGTCGGGTTCGCGATCGCATCGGCCATCTGCGCGGTGAGCGAGACCTTCGGCGTGATGATGCTCGGGCGCTCGCTGCAGGGCATCGCGTCGGCGTGCTGCTTCACCACCTCCCTCGCCGCCATCGACGCGTTGTTCGAAGGCACCGACACGCAACCGCTCGCAGTCGGCATCTGGGGCGCGCTCGGCGGCATCGGCGGCGCGTGCGGCCCCCTGGTGGCGTCGGTCCTGGCCGACATCTGGTCGTGGCGCGCGTTTTCGGCGTGAACGTGGTGCTGCTCTCGTTCGCGTTCGTGCTGCTCGTGTGGTTGGTCCCGCACCTGCCCACCGACCGCACCCGTTCGGTCCCGGTCGTCACGCTCGTGCTGTTCATGTTCGGCATCGCGTCGGTGACCGCGGCGATCCAGCACGTGGCGGCGGGCGGATGGCTCAACGCCTACACGATCTGCGGCATCGTCGTCGGGCTGCTGTTCCTCGGCATGGTGTGGTTGCGCGTGCGCGGCCGCGAGCCCCTCGTCGCGAAGAAGGTCACGGACCTCGAGCCCTTCCGGCTCGGTACCTACACCGCCACGCTGTCGAACTGGGGCTCCGGTGTGGTCATGGTGCTCGTGCCGACCGCGCTCGAGGTCGTGCGGGGCGTCAGCGTGCTCGAGGCCGGGCTCATCTTCCTCGGGTTCTCGGTGCCGTTCGCGCTCGGCGGCGCGCTGTCGGGGTTCATGGTCCGCTCGCTCACCGCGCCGCGGACGCTGGCGCTCGGGTCGGCGGCGATGGTCGTCGGGATGGGCGGGCTGGCGATCGTCGGTCCCGACGGTCCGCTGGGCTCGGTCATCATCACGCTCGCAGTCATCGGTCTGGGCAACGGCATCGTGTACAGCGCGGCGACGTCGTACGCACTCATCGAGATCGAGACCGACGACGCTGCCGAAGCGTCGGCTGCGCTCAGCGCGGCGCGCGTGCTCGGCCTGGCGCTCGCGGTGGCCATCTCCACGTCGATGATGACGACCATCGACACCGACCATCCGGGCGATTCGTGGGGCCTGCGGGTGGCGTTGCTCGTGGGCGCCGCGGTCACCGGTGCGGGATGGTGGTTGGCCCAGCGGGCGCTCGTCGCTGCGTCGGAACGCCGGTAGCCTCGCCGCCGTGCTGCTTCCGACCGAGACCGATGCTCCGCGCGTGCTCGGCATGGTGAAGGCCGCGTTCGCGCCCGCGGGCGGCTTCGACGAGCTCCAGGAGGCGGTGCTCGCGGGCATCGCCACCTCGCTCTACGGCATCGACCTCGCCGACGTGCCCGTTGCCGACGACGACGTGGTCGCGAAGGCACCGCAGGAAGAACGGCTCCACGCGGTGCACCTCACGGTGGTGCTCGAGTTCGTGGAGCATCCGCTCAGCGCCCGCGTGGCGCTGCCGATCGAGGAGTACGCGCACGGGCTCGGCGTGTCGCTCACGTTGCTGCGCGATGCGCGCAAGCTCGCCAAGGGTCACTTCGCGTGGATGTACCTCGACCTGCAGCGCCACAGCTGGTACGAGGAGGAGACGATCAAGGAGTCGGTGCGCGGCCGCTGGGAGGAGCTCATCCGCTCCAAGCTCGCGTACACCGGCATCGTCGCCGACAAGGCGATCGCAGAGAAGTGGAGCTCGTTGCGCGACTGTCCCGAGGGGAGCTGGGGCAAAGCGGTGGCCGACTTCTACGACCGCCACGGCTTCCCGTTCCCCGGCGAGCGGTACGGCATCTACGAGCTCGGTGCCCGCCACGACTGGGTGCACGTGCTCGCCGGCTACGAGACAACGCCGGAAGGCGAGCTCGACGTGTTCGCGTTCATCGCGTCGTCGATGAAGGACGAGCGTGGTCTCGTGCTCCTCGCGATCACCCTCGGGCTGTTCCAGAACGGGAGCATCCACCACGTCGCGGGCAAGCGGATCAAGATCGCACGCGCCGACACGCTCAGCGACGACGGCGCGGTCGACCGTTGGGTCGACGCGTTCCGGCGCGGCAACCTCTGCACCACCGACGTGATGGGCACGGTGCGACTGTTCGACCACAAGAACGACCCGCTCGACGACGCTCGGGAACGCTTCGGCGTGGCCCCGCTGCGCGTCGGCCTCTGACGAGTGGACTCCACTGCCCGCAAGTTGCTGGTCTCGATCCCGACGCTGCACGACCCGAACTTCTTCCGGTCGGTGGTGTTCATGATCGAGCACACCGACGAAGGGGCACTCGGCCTCGTGTTGAACCAGCCCACCGACACGCGCGTCGACACGGTGCTCGAGGCGTGGGCGCCGTACGCGGCCGCGCCGGCCGTCGCCTTCGTGGGTGGTCCCGTGCAGCAGCACGAGGCCGTGATCGGCCTGGCGCGGGTCATCGACCTGGACCCAGGCGACGGCGACGCGTGGCAACCGCTCATCGGCCGCATCGGCACCGTCGACCTCGGTCGCGATCCGCACGACGCCCGCGCCGACCTCGACGCGGTGCGGATCTTCGCGGGCTACTCGGGGTGGGGGCCGTCGCAGCTCGAAGAGGAGATCGAGGCGGGTGGTTGGTTCGTCGTCGACGCGCACCCCGACGACCTCCTCACCGGGGACCCCGCGGGCTTGTGGCGCACGGTGTTGCGTCGCCAGGGGGGCGACCTCGCGGTGTCGGCGAACTATCCGCTCGGTGGCGAAGGCCCAGCCGCCAACTGACTCCCACTAACTTCGGCTGATGGCTGGAGACGACACTGCCAATACCGCCGGCATCGAGCGCATCCTCGTCGTCACCGCGCATCCCGACGACGTCGACTTCGGCAGCGCGGGGTCGGTCGCCCGCTGGACCGACGCCGGCATCGAAGTCGCGTACTGCATCTGCACCAGCGGTGAAGCGGGTGGGTTCGACCTGACCGTCGCGCGTTCCACCATGGTCGAGATCCGCGAATCCGAGCAGCGCGCGGCGGCCAAGGTGGTCGGGGTCTCCGACGTCACCTTCCTCCGGTATCCCGACGGCCGCCTGGAGTCGTCGTTCGACCTGCGTCGCGACATCAGCCGCGAGATCCGCCGGGTGCGCCCGCAGCGCGTCATCGGCCAGTCGCCCGAGCGCAACTTCCAGCGGGTCTACGCCAGCCACCCCGACCACCTCGCCGCCGGCGAGGCCACCATGGCCGCGGTCTACCCCGACGCCCGCAACCCATTCGCGCACCCCGAGCTGCTCGAGGAGGGCTTCGAGCCCTGGGCCGTCGCCGAGATGTACCTCGCTGCCGCGGACGGCACCGACGTCGTCGTCGACATCACCGACACGTTCGAGCGCAAGATCGACGCGTTGAAGTGCCACGTCAGCCAGCATCCGGATCCCGACGGCCTCGACGAGCGCATCCGCGGTTGGAACGCGGCCAACGCCGTACTCGGTGGATTGCCCGAGGGCCGTCTCGCCGAGTCGTACCTGCGCGTCGACACGCAGTAGGCATCACCGAAACCACGCACACGGAGGATCGAGCATGGAACTGCAGGGGCTGCGTCTGGTCGCGGTCGGGGGAGCGTCGGGGATGGCGAAGGCCACCGCCGAGCGCGTCGTCGCCGGAGGCGGGAAGGTCGCCGTGCTCGACCGCCCCGGGAGCGCGGGCGCCGACGTCGCCACCGCGCTGGGCGGGTCGTACGTGGAGTGCGACGTGACCGACTTCGAGGGTGCCGAGCTGGCGCTGGCCGACGCCATCAGCACGCTCGGCGGCGTCGACGCGGTGGTGAACACCGCCGGCGGGGGAGTCTCGGTGCGCACGATCTCCAAGGACGGCCCGATGCCGCTCGAGACGTTCCAGCAGGTCGTGAACCTCAACCTGGTCGCGACCTTCAACATCGCCCGGCTCGCGGCGTGGTCGATGAGCACCAACGAGCCGAACGCCGACGGCGAGCGCGGCGTGATCGTCAACACCGCGTCGATCGCGGCGTTCGAGGGTCAGATCGGCCAGGTGTCGTACTCGGCGGCCAAGGCCGGCATCGCGGGCATGTCGCTGACGATGGCGCGCGACCTCGGGTCGATGGGCATCCGCGTCAACACGATCGCGCCGAGCCTCTTCGCCACCGGCCTCACCGCCGGCATCCCCAAGGACTTCGAGGACAAGCTCACCGCCGACGCCGCGTTCCCGAAGCGCATGGGCAAGCCCGACGAGTACGCGCGCCTGGCCGTCGCCATCATCGAGAACCCGATGCTCAACGGCAGCACCATCCGTCTCGACGGCGGCCAGCACTTCGCGCCCAAGTAGCCACCACGAACAAGGTTGCGTCGCTCGAGCGCGTAGAACGCGCTCAAGTGACGCAACCTCGTAGTCAGTCGTTGATCAGGACGGAGCGGATGACCTCGCCGTTCTGCATCGCGGAGATGGCGTCGTTCACCTCGTGCAGGTGCATGGTCTTGGTGACCATGTTGCCGACGTCGAGCCTGCCGTGCTCGATGAGGCTGATGAGCCGCGGGAAGTCGCGCCGCACCGACGCGCCGCCGTAGACGCAGCCGAGGATCCGCTTCTCCTCGAGGACGGTCATCGCCGGGATGGCGATGTCGGTGCCGAGCTTCGGCACGCCCACCATCACCGAGGTGCCGCCCGGACGCGTGCTGTCGACGGCCTGACGCACGGTCGCCGCGGTGCCGATCACCTCGAACGCGTAGTCGGCGCCGCGACCACCGCTGAGCGCCTTCACCGCCTCGATGGGGTCGGCGTCGGTCGGGTCGACCACGTGGGTGGCGCCGTTCTTCAACGCCTCGTCACGCTTCAGCGCCACCGGGTCGATGGCGATGATGCGCGCTGCACCCGCGATGCGCGCGCCCTGGATGACGGCCTGGCCCACACCGCCGCAGCCGATGACGGCGACGATCGAGCCCGGCTCGACCTGCGCGGTGTTGAGCGCCGCGCCCACGCCGGTGGTGACACCGCAGCCGATGAGCGCGAGCTGCTCGTCGGGCAGGTCGGTGTCGACCTTGACCACCGACATCTGCGCCACCGTCATGAGCTCGGCGAACGTACCGAGGCCGGTCATCGCGACCATCTCCTCGCCGTCGGCGCGCTTCACGCGCGGCACGAACATCACGTTGTAGGTGTGTTCGCAGAGGTTCGACTGGTCGTGCAGGCAGTACCAGCACACGCCGCACGCGGGGATGAACGAGCCGATGACGCGGTCACCCACGGCCAGTCCGCTCACGTCGCTGCCGACCTTCTCGATCACGCCGGCACCCTCGTGCCCGAGCACCACTCGCCCCGCAGGAAGCGTGCCGTTGATGACCGAGAGGTCGGAGTGGCACACCCCGCTGGCCGTGATGCGGACGATCACGTCGCCGGGGCCGGGGTCGATCGGCGTGACCTCCTCGACGGAGAGCGGCTGGTCCTGTTCGAGGCACAGAGCGGCCTTCATGATGATTCCCCTTGCGGTTGGGTCGGGTGAGCCGAAGCTACCGCGCTACACCAGCCGCGCTACGTTCCCCGAATGGCCCGCATCCTGCTCGTCCGTCACGGGCAGTCGGTGTGGAACGCCGACGGCAGGTGGCAGGGTCAGGCCGATCCGCCCCTCAGCGAACTGGGCGAGGAGCAGGCGGTCGCCGCGGCGCGTGCGCTCGGCATGCTCGACGCCATCTACGCGTCCGATCTCGAGCGGGCGCACCACACCGCCGACCTCGTCGCCGCGCAACTCGGCGCCGATGTGGTCGTGGCGCCGAACTTGCGGGAGCGCAGCGCCGGCGAGTGGGAGGGACGCACCCGGGCCGAGATCGACGAAGGATGGCCGGGATTCCTCGAGTCCGGGCAGCGCCCCGCGGGCTACGAGCCCGACGACTCGGTGCTCGCACGGGTGCTCACCGCGCTCGACGCGATCGCACGCGCCCACGACGGCGACGTCCTCGTGGTCACCCACGGCGGTGTGGTGCGCGTCGTCGAACGGCACCTCGGGGGCGACGCCGAGGGGCTGATCCCGAACCTCGGTGGGCTCTGGCTCGATCACGACGGCGCGGGGTTCAAGCTCGGTGACCGGGTGGTCCTGCTCGACGAGTCGCTGGTCACGCGGCCTCAGCAGCTCTGACCGAGATGGCCGAGATGGCCGGTACCAGCGGGCGGGCTCAGGGCGTAAACTGACCAGTTCCCTGAAACCGGAGCATCACTGTTGACCGACCCCGTGGCACCGGGCCCGGCGGCACCCGCCGGCACCCCCGACGCCGACCCCGAGCACGAATTCCCGTCCTCCGAGTTGCCGTCCTCCGAGCTGGAGGCCGAGCAGCGACACCTCGACACCGCGTACGCCCGGCTCGACTTCATGCGTCGGGCGGCCGAACGGGTGGCCGAGGGCTACACCGAGGTCACCCGAGGCGGCACCCACCAGGCCCGGCTCGAGCGCGAGGCGGCCGAGGCGTACACGCGTCGCCGTCTGGCGAGCCTCGACATCGGCGACACGCCCCTGTGCTTCGGGCGCCTCGACCTGCTGCCCACCCAGGAGCCTGACACCGCCGAGCCCGTCGAGCCCGCCGAGCCCGCCGAGCCCGTCGAGCCGTTCTACATCGGTCGCATCTCGGTCACCGACGACGATCTCACCTCCCTCGTCGTCGACTGGCGGGCGCCGGTCGCCGAGCCCTTCTACCGGGCCACCGCGGTCGAGCCCATGGGCGTCGCCCGTCGCCGCCACTTCCAGACCAACGGCCGGAAGCTGGTCGCCCTCGACGACGAGGTGTTCGACGCCGACGCCGCCGAGGCGGGCGGGTTCACGGTGGTGGGGGAGGGCGCGCTGCTTGCCGCCCTCGACAAAGAGCGCACCGGCCGCATGCGCGACATCGTCGCCACCATCCAGGCCGAGCAGGACGAAGCGATCCGCGCCGACATCACCGGCATCCTCATCGTCGCGGGCGGTCCCGGCACCGGCAAGACGGCGGTCGCGCTGCACCGCGCCGCGTACCTCCTCTACACGCACCGCAAGCGCCTCGCGACGCAGGGCGTGCTGCTCGTCGGCCCGAGCGCGATCTTCCTGCGCTACATCGACGAAGTCCTCCCGTCGCTCGGTGAGGACGAAGTGACCCTGGCCACGCCGGCGGCGCTGAAGCCCCGCCTGAAGGCGCGCGGCACCGAATCCGAGTCCGCCGCCGCGGTGAAGGGCGACGTGCGCATGGCGAAGGTGATCGCCGCCGCGATCGGCGATCGCGAGCGTCCGATGCCGCGCGACGTCATCGTCAGCCTCGACGGCTACGTGCTGCGCATGCGTCGCCGCGACTCGTCGCGCATCATCGAACGCGCGCACGCGCGCCGGGGTACGCACAACGAACGACGGCCCTACGTCGCGGGGTTGGTGTCCGAGCACTTCAAGCGCGAGTACCGGCGCGCGCTCGTGCGCGCGTACCGCGCCGACCGGGCCCGCCTCGACGCCGAGAACGAGCAGCTGCAGCTCACCCCCGATCGCTCGGCGGCCACCGTGTCCGACCCGACCGTCGCCGCCGGCCTCGCTCGCGGCGAAGGCGCGCCGCCGGAGTGGGAAGAGGAGCTCGCCAACCGCGTGCGCCGCCTCCCCGACGTGCGCGCCGCGCTCGACCGCATGTGGCCGATCCTCAGCGGTACCGAGCTGGTGCGCGACCTCTTCGGGTTCCCTGCCCTCGTGCGCTCGGCTTCCGGCGGCGTGCTCACCGATGAGGAACAGGCGCTCCTCGTGCGTGAACGTGGGCCCGACGTCGCCGCGGTCGAGTGGACCGATGCCGACCTCGCGTTGGTCGACGAAGCCGACGCCCTCCTCGGGCCACCAAGCGCGGCTCGCCCGCGCTCGCGTCGGCGCTCGCGGCGTGACTCCGACCTCGCGCAGGCGCAGCACACGGTCGACGAGCTCGGTGTCGGCGCGTTCACCAACGCTGCCGACATCCTCGCCCGCTACGGCTCCGACTCGTCACCGGTTGCAGCCGACGACGACGCCGAGCTGCGCACGTTCGGCCACGTGCTCGTCGACGAAGCGCAGGACCTCACTGCGATGCAGTGGCGCATGCTCGCCCGGCGGTGCCCGACGGGGTCGATGACGCTGGTCGGCGACTTCGGTCAGGCGAGCCGACCCGGCGCGCTCTCGAGCTGGGACGACGTCGTCTCGAACCTGCCGGTTCGGGTGCCGCCGCACCGCGTGATGCTCACCGTCAACTACCGCACGCCGGCCGAGATCATGGACGTCGCCAACCGGTTGCTGCCCGCGGCGGCTCCCGGGGTCGAGCCGGCCCGGCCGGTGCGCAGCACGGGCGCGTACCCCGAGGTGCTCGCGGTCGCACCCGACGAGCTGGTGCGCACGGTGGCGCGGGCGGCGCGCGAGTCGTCGAGCCTCGGCGGCACGGTGGCCGTCATCGCACCCGTCGGGCTCCATCCGGCACTCATCGACGCGCTCGCCGACCGCGGCGCGGTGGCCGACGACGTCGAAGCCATCGACGCGCCGATCGCGGTGCTCACCGGCCTCGACTCCAAGGGACTCGAGTTCGACCACGTGGTCGTGGTGGAGCCCGCCCGGCTGGTCGCCGCCGACCGGTCCGGCCTCCGTCTCCTCTACGTGGTGCTCACCCGAGCCACCCGCCGGCTCGTCGTCGTGCACGCCGAGCCGCTGCCGGAAGCACTCGACCTCACACCTCGTACCGTGGGGGCATGAGCACTTCCGACATGAGCGCCTCCACCGCCCCCACCTCCGAAGCTGACCGCACCGCGGCCGGCGTCGCCTGGGACCTCGAACCCCTGGTCGACGGCCGCGGCGCCGAAGGTGTCGACGCCCTCTTCGACGACGCCGAGGCGCGGGCGCACGCGCTGGCGTCGTACCGCGGGCGCATCGGCGACCTCGACGTGGTCGGGATGGTCGAGCTCATGAGCGAGCTGGCCGTCATCCAGGACCGCGCCGGACGCGCCGGCTCGTACGCGGGCCTGAAGTTCGCGGTCGACACCGCCGACCCGGCGACCGGTGCGCTCATGGCGCGCGCCGAGGAGCGCGGCACCGCGATCGGCAACGAGCTCATCTTCGTGGAGCTCGAGTGGGCCGAGGTCCCCGACGACCAGGCCGACGCCTTGCTCGCCGACGACCGCCTCGCGTTCTGCCGTCACTACCTCGCGTCAGCCCGTCGTTACCGTCCGCACCTCCTGAGCGAACCTGAGGAGCGCATCCTCTCCGACAAGGCGCTCACCGCGAACAGCGCGTGGGTGCGGTTGTTCTCCGAGCTCACCTCGGCGATCACCGTCACGCTCCCCATCGACGGCGACGCCACCGAAGTGAGCCTGGAGCAGGGCCTGTCGCAGTTGATGTCACCCGAGCGTGAAGTGCGGCGCAGCGCGGCTGAGGCCGTCACCGTCGCGCTCGAGCCAGGCCTGCGCACGCGTGCGTTCGTGTTCAACACGCTGCTCGTCGACAAGGCCACCGACGACCGGCTGCGCAGCTACCCGTCGTGGATCGCGAGCCGCAACCTCGCCAACGAGGCGAGCGACGAGTCGGTGCAGGCTCTTGTCGACGCAGTGCAGGCGCGCTACGACATCCCGCAGCGGTGGTACTCGCTCAAGGCGCAACTGCTCGGCGTCGACCGCATCGCCGACTACGACCGCATGGCGTCGGTCGCCGGCTCCGACGAGGAGTTCGGGTGGGACGAAGCGCGTCGTCTGGTGCTCGACGCGTACGCGTCGTTCTCGCCCGAGTTGTCGGCGGCGGCAGAGCGGTTCTTCGCCGAGTCGTGGATCGACGCGCCGATGCGACCGGGCAAGCGCCCGGGCGCGTTCTGTGCGTACACGGTGCCGAGCCAGCACCCCTACCTGCTGCTCAACTGGACCGCGCGTCGTCGTGACGTGTTGACGCTCGCGCACGAGATGGGTCACGGTCTGCACGCGTACCTGGCGCGGGAGCAGGGCGTCTTCCACCAGACCACGCCGCTGACGTTGGCCGAGACCGCGTCGGTGTTCGGCGAGACGGTCACCTTCGGTCGTCTCCTCGACGCCACCGATGATCCCGCGGCGCGCCTGGCGCTGCTGGCGGAGAGCCTCGAGGGTCAGATCGCCACCGTGTTCCGCCAGGTGGCGATGAACCGGTTCGAGGACCGCGTGCACACGCAGCGGCGCGACGCCGGCGAGCTGTCGGTCGAGCAGTTCAACGAGGCGTGGACCGAGACGCAGATCCCGATGCTCGGCGACGCGGTCGAGATCACCGACGGCTACCGCACCTGGTGGTCGTACATCCCGCACTTCATGGGCACGCCCGGATACGTGTACGCCTACGCCTACGGGCAGCTGCTCGCGCTGTCGGTGTACCGGGCCTACGAGGAGCGCGGCGACGAGTTCGTGCCCAAGTACCTCGAGTTGCTCGCGGCCGGCGGGTCGCGGTCACCCGAGGAGCTCGGCCGCATCGTGGGCCTCGACCTCGCCGACCCCGGCTTCTGGAGTGGCGGGCTCGAGATCGTGGCCGAGCAGCTCGACGCCGCCGAAGCCGCGGCCAAGGCCACCGGCCGCCTCTGACCAGTTCGTCAACCTTCACGAACCTGCGTCACCTTCCGCAGGCCGCGCTAGCGCGTCGTGCGGCGCTCGAGCCCGTCGAGGGCGAGGCCGAGCGTGGTGCGGAAGAGCTCGTCGGTGTCGAAGGCGGACGGTTCGCTCCTGTCGTCGAGGTCGAGCTCCCAACGTGTCGGTCCGACGCGTCGGTGGTGCACGGACTCCTCGAGCGTCTGCTCGAGGATCACGAACCCGGTGACCGTCCACGACAGCGAGCGATAGCAGTCGAGCGCGTCGGCGGTGCCGACCATCTTCTCGACCAGCGCGAGCCCGCGGCGGCTCGTGCGGGTCACCGCCGGCAGCACCGCGCCGGTCGCAGCCTGACGAGCGTCAGTCGCGCAGCAGTGGGTCGAGCGACGCCGCCAGCCGGCGGGCGCCCTCGTCGAGGCCCAGCTCGTCGATCTCGTCGCTGAGCACCTCGACGCCGATCGGGAGCTCCGGATGCGCGCGCCGCACGTCGGTGGTCAACCGGGCGAGCGGCAGCGCGCCGGCGCCGGGGATCTTGCGGCCCTTGCGCGGGACGTACGGCTCACGGTCCTGGTCGGGCGTGCGGTCGCTCAGCTGCACGCCGCCGATGAGCGCGACCGCGTCGTCGTCGAGGTCGGCGAAGTCGCCGCCGCCGCGGGCGAAGTGCCAGGTGTCGACCAGCACCGACCCGTTGGACGCGCCGGCCTCGCGCACGATCGCGGCCGCGGTGGCGAAGTCGGGGATGCCGGTGTCGGGCAGGAACTCGATGGCGAGGCGCAGGTCTTGGGCCGCGGCGCGCTCGCACGCGACCGCGAACGCGTCTGCCAGAGCGGTGATCGGCGTGGGCACCCCGGTGGCGTGCACCACGTTGATCGCGCC
>DASXXX010000136.1:0-9050 GCA_036502765.1 Acidimicrobiia bacterium
GGACGCGACGACCCACATCCAACCCATCAGCCCGCCGTAGCCGTCGTCGACGTTGCCGTTCAGCACGGAGACCATGCCCACCGGAATCAGCCAGACGACGAGCTCGAAGGGCCAGAGCGCACCCACGGCCTTGACCATCTCCTTGATCGGCTCGCGACCGAGCCCGGGCTGCACGAGGTACCAGTGGCCGAGGAGCATGGCGTCGGACACCGCGCCGAGGAACGCCGCGCCCACCACCAGTCGGGCCACGCTCAAGGCGTAGTCACCACCGACGAACGCGGCGGCTCCGAACAGCCCGGCGAAGCCGATGATCGGCGCGAGCAGGTCGAGCCGCGGGTCGAACTCGGGCAGTGGTTCGTGATCGCCGTCGGCCAGCTCCTCGTCGGGATCGGTCTGCGCCGTCATCGCGGCGACGCGCGCGGAGCGTCGCTCACGTGTCTCGCGCTGCCCGCGCACCCCGGCGGCGCGTCGGACGTACGACTGGAGCAGGGCGATGCCCGCGGCGAGGGCCATCAGCCCGGTGCACACGTTGCGGACGAGCGCACCCGTGCCCGCGTCACCCACGCCCGCCACCACCGACAGGATCGCCATCGCGGCGAAGGAGCTGCGCAACAGCCAGCCGTACCCGATGCCGACCTCGCGTCGACGCGTGGTGACCCAGCAGAAGAGCAGGCCACCGGCGGCCCACTGCGCGAGCAGCGTCGCGAGATCGAACTGCACGATCAGCTGACGATCGCGAGATCGCGCGCCGCATGGTTCAGCCGCTCGGGCCCTGCGTCGGTGGCGACCACGATGTCTTCCAGGCGCAGCCCGAAGCGACCGGGGAGGTAGATCCCCGGCTCCACGCTGAACGCGTGTCCTGCGACCAGCGGCGTGCGGTTCCCGGCGACGACGTAGGGATCCTCGTGGGCCTCGGTGCCGATGCCGTGACCGGTGCGGTGCACGAAGTACTCGCCGTAGCCCGCGTCGTCGATGACGGCGCGCGCCGCGGCATCGACCGCCTCGCAGGCGGTTCCGACGGTGGCCGCCTGCACTCCGGCCTCCTGGGCCGCGACCAGCACGTCGTAGGCGTCGCGCACTTCAGGATCGAGGTCGCCGACCGCGAACATCCGGGTGATGTCGGAGCAGTAGCCGTGCATGGTGCCGCCGAAGTCGCAGAGCACGACGTCGCCGCGCTCGATCACGCGCTCGCTCGGGTCGTGGTGCGGGCTGGCGGCGTTCTCGGCGGCCGCGACGATGGCGAAGTTGGCGCGCTCGTGGCCGCCCTCGAGCATGCGCTCCACCAGCTCGCGGTGCACCTCGAGCTCGGAGCGCCCGGCGAACGGCCGCTCGCGCATGACGCGCGCGACGTCGTCGACGACCGCGGCGGCGGCGCGCAACGCGTCGACCTCGGCTGCGTCCTTCACCACCCGGAGCGGTCCGGTGACGTCGGTGGCGCGACGGAACTCGATCTCGGGCAGCGCGCGCTGGAGGTCGAGCACGAAGCGGGCCCAGGTGTGGTCGCCGATCGCGGCCGACGTGGCATCGGGGTCGATGCCGGCGACGAGGCCGGCCACGATCTCGATCGGGTCGTCGGTCTCGTCCCACGAGAACAGCTCGAACGCGTCGGGCTGCTCCTCGACGCGCGGCGCCTCGAGCGTGGGGATCACGAGCACCGCGTCGGCGTCGGCGGGCACGACGAGCATGGTCAGGCGTTCGAGTGGCATCGCCTCGTAGCCGGTGAGGTACGGGAGGTCGGCGCCGGTCGACAGGAGCAGCACGTCGACGCCCAGCTCCCGCATGCGCGCCCGCGCCCGCGCCAGCCGTTCGACGTACACGTCACCCCACCGTGTGGGTGGAGGAATCAGTGGCGCGCTTGGCGTGGTAGCTGGAACGGACGAGCGGTCCGGACTCGACGTGACGGAAGCCGAGGCCCTCCGCGTACGCCCCCAGGTCGGCGAACTCCTCGGGCGTCCACCACTTCGCCACCGGTAGGTGTTGCCGGGAAGGTCGGAGGTACTGACCGAGGGTGAGGACGTCGACGCCGACGTTGCGGAGGTCGGCGATGGCGCCCCGCAGCTCGTCGGCCGTCTCACCCATGCCCAGGATGATGCCCGATTTGGTGAGCAGACCGGCATCCGAGGACCGGGCGAGGAGGGTGAGCGAGCGCGTGTAGGCGGCCGACGGGCGAGCGGCGCGATGGAGACGGGCGACGGTCTCGAGGTTGTGGTTCAGCACGTCGGGCCGGGCGGCGAAGATCACGTCGAGGGCGTCGGTGGAGCCCTTGCAGTCGGGGATGAGCACCTCGACCTGCGTGCCCGGACTGATCGTGCGCACCGCGTCAATGGTGGCAGCGAAGCCGGCGGCGCCGCCGTCAGGGAGGTCGTCGCGGGCGACGCTGGTGATGACCGCATGCTCGAGACCGAGCGTCACGACCGCGTCGGCGACCCGGCGGGGCTCGTCAGGATCGAGCGGCAGGGGCTTGCGGGTGTCGACCAGGCAGAAGCCGCACGCACGCGTGCAGCGGTCGCCGAGGATCATGAACGTGGCGGTGTGGTCGGCCCAGCACTCGTAGATGTTCGGGCAACCCGCTTCCTCGCACACGGTGTGGAGGTCGAGCTGCTGCACGAGCCGCTTGGTCTCGCGGAAGTTGGCGCCGAGGTCGGCTTTCACCCGCATCCACTCGGGGCGGCGCGTCCCGGGACCGTCGACCGACTCCTGCACGCCCGCTTCGGCCAGACGACCGAGGAGCCGCACCGGCACGGTCCTCGATGTGTCGGTGGGTTCCACGACCACCTCGCCCGCCATTGCCGCGCGCGTGAAGGCACTGAGGTCCTCGGGGTGCTCGCGCCACACGACGTCCTGGCGGTCGACTGCCGTTGCCCCCAGGCGCGCGCTGCTCTGCGCGACGACGGCGTCGACGACCGCGCGCATCTCGGGCGCGTCGCCGAGCAGAGCGGCCATCGACGTGACGCCGCGGTCGCGGATGCCGCAGGGCACGATGTGGTCGAACATCGCGAGGTCGGGATCGACGTTGAGCGCGAACCCGTGACGCGTGCGTCCGCGCGCGACCTTCACGCCGATGGCAGCGATCTTCTCGTCGCCCACCCACACGCCGGTGTACTTCGGCTCGCGGTGCGCTTCGATGCCGAAGCCGTCGAGCACGCCGATGAGCACGTCCTCGAGCAGACGCACGTACGCGACGACGTCGCGCAGACCGTCGCGCCACTCGGGGAGGGTGACGATCGGGTAGCCGACGAGCTGCCCCGGACCGTGGTAGGTGACGTCGCCGCCGCGGTCGACGTGCACGAGGTCGGCACCGACGCTCGCCGGCGGCACCAGCACGTGCGCAGGATCGGCGGTGGTGCCGAGCGTGTAGACGTGCGGGTGCTCGAGGAGCAGGAGGTAGTCGTCGGTGGCGCGAAGGTGCAGCGCCCGCTGCAACCGGTCGGCCTCACCGTAAGGCACCCGACCGAGCCAGCGCGCCCGCAACATCAGTCGAGCTCGTCTTCCCAGTTGTGCTGCTCGAGCGCGCTGCGCATCCCCTGCAGGAACGCGGCCGCGTACGCGCCGTCGAACGCGCGGTGGTCCCAGGTGAGCACGAGCAGGCCCGTGTGGTGGATGGCGATGGTGTCGTCACCGTCGGGACCGGTCACCACGACGGGGCGCTTCTTGATCCCGTCGGTGGAGAGGATCGCCACCTGCGGCTGGTTGATGATCGGCAGCGTGGCGAAGGTGCCGAACGGGCCCGGGTTGGTGATGGTGAACGTGCCACCGAGGACGTCGTCGGGCACGAGCTTCTTCGTGCGGGCGCGCTCGGCGAGGTCGTGCACCTCGCGCGCGATGAGCCGCAGGCGCTTGCCGTCGGCGTCGCGGATCACCGGGGCGACGAGTCCCTGGAAGTCGAGGTCGACCGCGATCGAGAGGTTGACGTCGTGGTGGACGATCAACGCGTCCTCGCCGACGCTCGCGTTCACCTTCGGGAACTCGTGCACGGTGTCGGCGAACGCGCGCGCGATGAACGGCAGGTACGTGAGCGAGAACCCCTCGGTGGCCTTCCACGCAGTCTTGTGCGCGGCCCGGACGCGCTCGACCCGTTCGAAGTCGACCTCGATCGACGTGTACACGTGCGCGCTGGTGGCGAGCGACTGCACCATGTGCTCGGCGGTGCGACGCCGGATGTTGTCGAACGGGATGACCTCGTCGCGCGCGACCCGCGGACCGGTTGCCGCGGCTGCTGCCGCGGGTGCGGGTGCCGCCGCGGGCGCGGGGGGCGGTGCCGGGGCCGGGGCGGGTGCCTCGACCACGGGAGCCACGACGGGCGCGGGTGGAGCCGCGGGCTCGGAGACGGCGGGGGCCGCGGGGGCCCGGTGGGCGGCGTCGAGCACGTCCTTGCGCGTGATGCGCCCACCCGGGCCGCTGCCCTGGATGGTCGCCACGTCGAGGCCGCGTTCGGCGACCAGACGACGCACGATCGGCGACGTGAGCGGGGTGTCGCCGGCGTTGACGTCGGCGCTGCCGTCGGCGACTGCGGGTGCGGGCGCGATCGGCGCGGCGGGCTCCGCGGTGAACGCGATCGGCGCGGCGGGCTCGGGAGCCGGCGCGGCTGTGGGTTCGGGCGCCTCGGCGACCGGTTCGGGCTCCGGTTCCGGCTCGGGCGCCACGGCAGCCGGTTCCGGTTCCGGTTCGGGTTCCGGCGCGGGCGCCTCGGCGACCTCTGCCGCGGGCACTTGCTCTGCCGCGGGCGCGTCGGCCTCACCGACCACGGCCAGGCGGGTGCCGACCTCGACCGTCTCGCCCTCGGCCACCAGGATCTCGGTGACCACACCGCCGGACGGGGCCGGCACCTCGGAGTCGACCTTGTCGGTGGAGACCTCGAACAACGGCTCGTCGGCGTCGACGTGATCGCCGACCCGCTTGAGCCAGCGGGTGATCGTGCCTTCCGTGACCGTCTCCCCCAGCTGGGGCATCGTCACGTCCACGTGCGTTCTCCTCGGGTGGGGGGCGGGGCTGGGCGGTCGGGATGACCGTCAGTGGAGCGAGCGGCCGGTGAGCGAGAGCGCGGCCTCGCCGAACACCTCGCTCAACGTGGGGTGGGGGTGGATCAGCGAGGCGATGTCGTCCACGTTGGCCTCCCAGTTCACGCTGAGATAGCCCTCGCCGAGCAACTCGGTGGCCCACGGTCCGGCGAAGTGCGCGCCGAGCAGTTGACCGTCGGCGTCGGCGACGAGCTTCACGACCCCGTCGGTGTCGCCCAGGATCATCGCCCGGGCGTCGCCCGCGAAGCGGTGCGAGGTGACCACGACGTCGTGCCCCTGATCGCGCGCCTGCTCCTCGGTGAGCCCGCACCAGGCCACCTCGGGGTGCGAGTACACGACCCAGGGCACCTTCTCGTAGTCGACGGGCACGACCGGCTCGCCCAGGATCGTCTTGACGATCACGATCGCCTCGGCGAATCCCACGTGTGCGAGCGCGGGCGTGTCGACCACGTCACCGGCAGCGAAGACACCGTCGACGCCGGTGCGCATCTGTTCGTCGACCACCACGAAGCCGTGGTCGTCGATCTCGACCGCCGAGTCCTCGAGCCCGAAGCCCCCACTGCGCGGCGCGCGCCCGACCGAGACGATGATCTTGTCGACGACCACCGAGCTCTCGCCCGCGTCGTTCTCCCAGGTGACGGTGAGCTCGGTCGCACCTTCGATGCCGGTGACGCGCGCCGAGGTGTTGACGCTGATGCCGCGCTTCTTGAACGAGCGGGCGACGACGTTGCCGGCGTCGACATCGGTGGGCGCGAGGATCCGCGGCAGCGCTTCGATGATGGTGACCTCGCTGCCCATGTCGGCGAGCATCGACGCGAACTCGGCGCCGATCACACCGCCGCCGATGATGGCGACACGCGCCGGGAGCTCATCGAGCTCGAGGACGTGGTCGGACGAGAGCACACGCGTCGCGTCGAAGTCGAGGCGCGGGAGCGAGCGCGGGTACGAACCGGTTGAGATCACCAGGTTGGCGCCTTCCACCTCGGTGCCGTCGGCCAGCCGCACCTTGTGCGCGGCGGCGTCGATCACCTCACCGCGCTGGTCGAAGATGGTGACCTTGCGTCCCTTGAGGAGCGTCTCGAGTCCCTTGGTGAGTCGGTCGATGACCTCGCGCTTGCGCGCCTGCGACCGGGCCAGGTCGAGCGACGGCACCCCCGCGTCGACACCGAAGTCGGGCGCCCGCTGGATGGTGCGCAGCACCTCGGCGGTCTGGAGGAGCTCCTTGGCCGGGATGCAGCCCCGGTGCAGGCACGTCCCACCGACCCGGCTCTCCTCGATGAGGGCGATGTCGAGCCCCGCGGCCGCGCCGTACAGCGCGGTCGCGTACCCAGCCGGACCGCCACCGAGAACCACGACGTCGAATTGCTCGGCCAGAACGGCCACCTCCTCGAGTTGACCGGGACCGCGCAAGTGCGCCCCGCCCGGTCGTCACTGACGGGATCCCGCCATTCTTCCAGGCCGAACCCCGATTCCGGTCATTCCGTTCCCGAACATTCACTCGACCACTCGACGGGAGGCCTTGACCAACCACTCGCCACGGGCCACTGGCCACTGGGCCGTCAGCGAGCCAGCAGGATCTGCACCGCGCCGGCGGTGAGGATCGCCACCCCGGTGAGCGCAGCGAGGATGAGGAGGGTCCGGGTGCTCATGTGGCCCAATCCTCGCGCTGGGCCCCGGTCCACTGGTACCCGGAGCGCAGGTACTCAGGCTCCGGGGATGTCACCGATATGCTGACTCGCCGGGTGACACGCCGGTGCTGGTACTGGCACCGGGGCCTGCCTGCCCCGTCCGGGCCCGACCGCGAGAGAGCATGTCGCAGCGCGCACAACGACTCATCGAGGCCGCTCGCAAGCTGCCCGTCCCCGAGGGGACCTACGCCGTCGGTCTCGGCCTGATGATCTCCGGGATCACGGCCTACGGCTTCCAGATCCTCGCGTTCAAGGGCCTCACCAAGTCTGAGTACGCCGCCCTCAACGGCCTCTGGATCCTGGTCTTCGTCGTGGCGCCGGGGTTCTTCCTCCCCCTCGAGCAGGAGGTGGGCCGCGCGGTCGCCGACCGTCGCGCGCGCGCCCTGGGCGGCGGACCGGTCGTGCGCAAAGCCGCGAAGGCGGGAACCATCCTCGCCGCCTCGCTGATCGTCCTGTCGCTCGTCGGCTTCGAGGTGTTCGGCTTCACCGACCGGCTGTTCCACGGCCAGGAGGTGCTGCTCGTCTGCTTCGTGATCGCGCTCGCGACGTACGCGGTGCAGCACATCACGCGCGGCACCCTGTCGGGCAACGGACGCTTCGGGCCCTACGGCATGATCCTCGGGGCGGAGGGCGTCTTCCGCATCCTGCCCGTGATCGTCGTCTACCTCGCCGGCATCGACAGCCTGCTCTGGTACGGCCTGGCGTTGGCAATCCCGCCGGTGCTCGCCAGCGTCGTCGCGCTGTGGGGCCAGCACGGGTTGATGGAACCGGGACCCGACGCCGAGTGGTCAGAGCTCTCCACCAACCTGGGCCTGCTGTTCCTCGGATCTCTGGCGGCGCAGGCGCTCAGCTACGCAGCCGCGCTCGGTGTGCTCGTGCTCGCCGAGGGCCGGCTCGAGCGCGACGCCGCGGCCGACTTCATCGTCGGGTTCTTCATCGCCCGCATCCCGATCCTCCTGTTCCAGGCCATCCAGGCCGCGCTCCTGCCGAAGCTCGCGGCGCTGTCGGGCGCGGGGAAGCACGCCGACTTCCGGTCCGGCCTCAAGAAGCTGGTGATGATCGTCGTCGGGGTCGGTGTGCTCGGTGTCGTCGCCGGCGCGACCATCGGTCCGACCGTCGGCGAGATCCTCTTCGGCGACAAGTTCAACCTCGGCAGCCGCGACCTCACGCTGCTGTTCCTCGGCAGCGCCGCGTTCATCCTCGCCCTCACGCTGGCCCAGGCCCTCATCGCCCTGCTCGGTCACGGCCGGGCGCTGATCGCGTGGGCGGTCGGCCTCGTGCTGTGCATCGGCGTGATGGCACTGGGCAGCTCGGCCACCATCGACGACCTGTTCCTGCGCGTGGAGCTCGGCTACCTCGCCGGCTGCCTCGGCGCCGCGGCGACGATGACGGTGTTCCTCCTCCTGCGCCTGCGCCAACACGGCCCGGAGAGCCTGAGCTTGCTCGTCGAGGCCATCGAGCACGAACCGCTCGAGATCTGATCCCGTCGCTCCATGATGCGCCTGGCGCTCGACGGCACCCCGTTGCTCGGGCCCCGCTCCGGTGTCGGCGAGGTCGTGAGCGGGATCGTCGCCGAGCTCGCGCGTCGCCCGGACCTCGAGGTGGTCGCGTACGCGCTCACGTTGCGCGGTCGGAAGGACCTCGCGTCCCGCGTCCCCCCCGGCAGTCGTACCGCCACCCGTCCGTATCCTGCGCGCCTGGTGCGACAGGCCTGGCTGCGCGGTGAGCACCCGGGGATCGAGCGCTGGACCGGCCCGATCGACGTGGTGCACGCGATGAACTACGTCGGACCGCCCACCCAGGCGGGCGAGGTGGTGTCGGTGTACGACCTCGGATTCGTGCGGTACCCGGAGTTCGTGGCCGCCGACTCGCTCGACTACCCGGGGCTGATGCGGCGTGCCGTCCGCCGCGGCGCGTGGTTCCACACCACCAGCGACTTCGTGCGCGACGAGGTGATCGAGACGTTCGCGGTGCCGGCCGAGCGCGTGGTGCGCGTCTACCCCGGCATCCCACCGATCGAGGGCGGCGACGCCGCGCACGGTCGCGAGCTCGCGGGCACCGATCGGTACGTGCTCGCCCTCGGCACCATCGAGCCGCGCAAGAACTACCCCGCGCTGGTCCGCGCCTTCGACGCGCTCGCGGCCGACGACCCCGATCTCGTCCTCGTGGTCGCGGGCCTCCGGGGCTGGGGTGCCGACGCATTCGACGCCGCGGTCACGGCCGCGCACCACCGCGATCGCGTGCGCACGCCCGGCTACGTGTCGGCCGCCGACCGGCGTGACCTGCTCGCCGGTGCCTCGGTGTTGGCGTTCCCGTCGCACTACGAGGGCTTCGGGTTCCCGCC
>DASXXX010000137.1:0-4294 GCA_036502765.1 Acidimicrobiia bacterium
AGGCGCGTCGTGGCCGCGGCGGCGAAGGAGAGCCCGACGAACGGATCGAGGGCCTGGTGGCCGCCGCTCGCGAGCCAGTCGTCGTCGGGAAACGGATGCTCGGTGGAGTACACGCCGTCGAAGCCGGCCGCCTCGGCCGCACGGGCCACAGCGGCGACGCCGTGGGCACTCACGAACTCGGTCCCGAGGTCGACGTGGTCGGTGGGCAGGGCGACGTAAACCTTCATGCCGTCACGATCTCACACCGACGGGGACACTCGAACTAGCCGGCTGCCTGGTTGCCCAGCGCGTTCTTCGCCGCGGTGAGCTCTTCACCGGCGAGCGTGGTCAGCTTGGTGGAGTTGTCGTCGCTCACCGGGAGGCCGGCGTAGGTCCACGCGATGATCAAGCGACCGTCGCGGAATCCGAGCCCGTAGTGCATCTCGTCGCCGACCTGCGAGGTGCCGGCGAACGCCTCCTCGCCGAGCTTCGGCGTCGCGCCGGTCTTGCCACCGGGCGCGCCCTTGCTCGCCTTCACCGCGATGGCCCACGCCTTCTTGGCCGCGGCGACGTCCTTGTACTGGCTCACCGAGATGGTGACCTTCTTCTCTCCCGACTCGTCGGTGTAGAACACCGCCCGGCTCGCCATCGGGTTGTCGATGGCGGTCTCGTCGGGTCCGGTCTTCCCGATCTTCGTCAGCTCCGGGAACTCCTGCGTGACCCGGTCGAGGCCGAGCATCGCGTTCTCCGGCAACGCCGCGCCCGTCGGCGTCGTGGTCGAGGCCTCGGCCTTGGTCGACGACGACGCGTTCGAGTCGGAGTCGGAGCCGGAGCACGCGACGCCTCCGATCGACAACACCACCACGCCGATCGCGACCGCCGTAGCGCGCGCGAAACCAGATGAAGTCTTTCCGCCCACACCCATTCGCGCAGAATACCTCGCTCTCATGGGTGGGTCCTGGAGCCTTGGGAGGTCCGACCGTTTGTTGAGATCGGACGTTCGGCGATCCGAAGGTGCCGTCGACTGCGCGTTGCCTGCTCACTGGCGACGTGCGCCGAGCGGCGGTAGAACGGACGCCACGCAACAGAGCAGGAGGCGCCAGATGGCGATGGGCCGCTCGGAGTCGCACGTGCGCGAGGAACTGCTCGCAGCGTCCGACGAGGTGATCGAGGACGCGGTCATGTACGCCGACCTCAAAGCGCTGCGCGGGCTGCTCCATCAGCTCACCGGCGACGACGAGGTGGCGCAGGCGCGCCTGAACATCGACGACCCCGCGACCGCGCTGTCCGGCGATCCGGATGATACGGAGCTGCTCCGGCGGAAGGGCGCCGAGTTCCTGATCGCCTACCGCGATCGCGGCGCCGGCGAGATCTCGATCGGCGACGAGGACCGCCTGCCCACCAGCCTCCGCCTGGCGAGCACCTTCGAGCTCGCGGACGCGGACATGGAGCTCTGGATCGAGGAGCTCGCCATCGACCCGTGGGCTCGCGGGCTCGACTGGACGACCCCGCCGCCGGCGGAGCGACTCGAGGCGTTCAACGTGATCGTCATCGGCGGCGGGCTCGGCGGCCTCAACGCGGCGATCCAGCTGAAGCGCGCCGGCATCCCCTTCACCGTCGTCGAGAAGAACCCCGATGTCGGCGGCACCTGGTGGGAGAACCGGTATCCCGGCTGTCGCGTCGACACCGCGAGCCGTTCCTACACCAACCTGTTCGGCGTCGACTGGAGCTACCCGTACTCGCACTGCCCGGCGTCCGAGAACGAGCGGTACTTCCAGTGGGTCACCGACACGTACGGGCTGCGCGACGACATCGTGTTCGACACCGAAGTGATCTCGATGGCGTGGGACGAGGACACGAGCGAGTGGCAGGTGACCGTCGACGGGCCCGACGGCGAACGCGTGCTGCGCGCCAACGCCGTCATCACCGCGGTCGGCTTCCTGAACCGTCCGAAGCTGCCCGAGATCGAAGGGATGCTCGACTTCCAGGGTCCGTCGTTCCACTCGGCGCGGTGGCCGGAGGGTCTCGGGACCGAAGGCAAGCGTTTCGCCGTCATCGGCACCGGGGCGAGCGGCTACCAGATGATCCCCGAGATCGCGCTCGACGCCGAGCACCTGGTGGTCTTCCAACGCACGCCGCAGTGGTTGATGCCGACGCCCGGCTACCGCACGCCGTACCCGCCGCAGGTGAACTGGCTCGACCGCAACCTGCCCTTCTACAGCAACTTCATGCGGTTCCAGGCCGCGATCTCGATCCGCTTCCTCTCCGACTTCAGCGAGATCGACCCCGACTTCGACGATCCCGACGCGTGCAGCGCGATGAACAAGGTGATGCGGGACGCGAGCATCGCGTTCCTCGAGCGCAAGCTGGGCGACGACCCCGAGCTCGTGCGCACGATGACGCCGCCGCACCCGTACCTCTCGGCGCGTCCCCTCGCGGTCGACGCGGAGTACAGCGTGCTCGACGCGATCCAGCGCGACAACGTCACGTTGGTGACCGACGGGATCCGCCGCGTCACCGAGACCGGCATCGAGACCGTCGACGGCGAGCACCACGAGGTCGACGTGATCGTCTACGCGACCGGCTTCCACGCGACGGAGTACCTGTTCCCGATGACGATCATCGGGCGCGACGGCGTGACCATCGAGAAGACCTGGGCCGAAGGCGGTGCTCGCGCGCACCTCGGGTGCATGGTGCCGGGCTTCCCGAACCTCTGGATGGTCTACGGGCCGAACACGAATGGTGGCATGCACCCGGCGAGCTTCCACGAGGTGGTGGCGCGCTACGCGCTGGAGTGCATGGAGCGCCTCATCATCGACGACGAGCGCGAGGTCGAGGTCACCGAGGAGGCGTACTGGCGGCACAACGACGAGGTCGACCGGCGGAACGCCAACAAGGTGTGGAGCGACCCCCGCGCGCACAACTACTACTGGACAGAGTTCGGCCGCTCAGCCGTGATGTGTCCCTTCTACCCGTGGGAGATCTGGCACTCCCTCCGTCACCCGTCCCACGACGACCTCCTCGTGCGATAGTACGACGACGCGAGACTGGTCCGTGCCGACGCGCGCCATACCAGCAGCTGGCCGTAGCCTCTGATCCCAGGGCATTATCCAAGAGAGAATGAGCTCGATCTGACTACCGATTACGGAACGGAATCGGAAGTCAGAAAAGCACGTCGGGCCAGGCGATGCCACAATTCTGGCTTGCCCGTCAAGGCGGGCGCCGCGCTATGGCCACATCTACCTAATCAGCACTGGCATCCTTGTGCGATGATCATCGAGGTGGGCGAGAGAAGCGCGCACTATGCCGGCGTCCTTCGCCTGTCGAAGACAGCAAAACAAACCATTGGGTTCTTGCCTGACTCCGCTTTCGCGCAGCGGGCCCGCCAGGGGACTCTTCTGGCAGCTCTCGAGGGAGAGGTGGTTGTCGGGTATGCACTCTTCGACCTTGCCGCGACAAGACATCCGCCTCGTCCAACTGGTCGTCGATCCAGAAGTCCGCGGAAGCGGTCATGCTCGAGCCTTGGTTGACGCGATAGTCGAGCGATTCCGCTCTCGACGAGGGATTCGACTCTCTTGCCGCAACGACTATCCCGCTTCGTCGTTCTGGCCGCGTGTCGGGTTTGTGCCCGTCGGTGAGCGGCCGGGGCGAAGTCTGAATGGCCAACCTCTCACATTGTGGTGGCGGTCGTTTCACCACACCGATCTCTTGTCTCTGCTGTACGAGAAAGACGACCGCCCGACGGCCGTTCTCGACTCGTGCACGTTCTTCGACATCGTTGCGGCACAGGGTCCTGGCTACGTGGAGCAATTGTCGGCGGACTGGCTCAGCGACCACGTGCGGTTTGGCGTTACTGGCGAAGTCTTCGTCGAAATAAGCCGCGGCAAAGACTCAAGAGAACGAGCGCGGCAGCGGGCCGCTGCGCATGGGATGCTCGTGCCGGAAGTCGATGACGCATTACTTGACGCGGTTCTCGGCGAGCTGCACGCTGCTCACCCCGAGGCACCCGGCTCGGATGAGGGGGACCTGCGACAGATTGCTCGTGCGGTCGCGAGCGATGCGACTTGGCTGGTCACGACAGACGCCGCGATGAGGGCTCGGTACGCGAAGTCCGCAAGCCGGATTGGCGGTCTTCGGATCGTTAGGCCTGAGCAGCTGCTCCGTGACGTCGATGTGAATCGCCCTGGGTTTGATGGAGGCTCGGTGGTTTGGTTTCAGAGCACTCCGCTGGGTGACTTGGTGGCAGCGTAGAACGCGGTTTCGAACTCGGCGGGGGGCACGTCGTCGAGGTAGCCGTGGAGGCGTTCGGTGTTGT
>DASXXX010000138.1:0-20419 GCA_036502765.1 Acidimicrobiia bacterium
GTTCACGTCGGCCGAACGGGCGCGCGACCTCCCGCACCACCCGGTGCTGGTGAGTGGCTTCGGCATGGGGACGCCGACCACGCGCCGCATCCCCCAGCACTGGCCGCTCGACGACATCATGGACACCGCGTTCGAGACCACGCGCCGACTCTGGGAGCACTCCGGTCTGGGGCCCGACGACGTCGACCTTCCGCAGGTGTACGACGGCTTCTCGCCCTTCGTGTGGTTCTGGCTCGAGGCGTTGGGCTTCTGCCCGGTGGGGGAGGCGCACGCCTTCGTCGCCGACGGCGGGATCGACTCCGACGTCTCCGGCGCCCTGCCCGCGCTGTCCGGCGGCGGTGCGCTCGGCAACGGCCGCATGCACGGCGTGCCCCAGATGCTGGAGGTCTACCTCCAGCTCGCGGGCAGGGCCGGCGACCGCCAACGCGAGGGTGCGGAGGTCGGGGTGGCGTGCCACAGCTCGCCCCACTACGGCGGCGCCGTCGCCTACCGGCGAGCTTGACCGATCTCGGTCGAGGGCCTTGCGAGCTAGCTCGTTCCGTGATAGGTAGAACGACGTTCTAGGGAACGGACAGGGGGAGCGCACATGGGTGTGATGACCGAGCGACGGTCGTACGTGGCCGGGCGGTGGGTCGAGGGCGACGAGTCGCTCCCGGTCGAGAACCCGGCCGACGAGACCCAGGTCGCGGAGCTGTCGGTGACCCCCGACGCCGAGTTCCGGCGGGCGATCGACGAGGCCCGTCGTGCCTTCGACGAGGGGCCGTGGCCGTCGATGACCGGTGCCGAGCGCGCGCGGTTCGTGCACTCGCTCGTCGATCACCTCGAGGCCAACGCCGACGAGCTCGTCGCCACCATGGTCGCCGAGGCCGGCCAGCCCACGATGTTCGCCGAGGCCGTGCAGCTGCGCAGTGGCGCCGTGTTCGCACGCGACACGATCGACCTCTACCTCTCGATGTCGCACGAGGACTACAACCCGGTGCCGGTCGACCAGCTCGTCACCGGAAGGGTGGCGCTGAGCGTCCGTCGGCACGAGCCGGTGGGTGTCGTCACCGCGATCACGCCGTACAACGCCGCGATCCTGATGGCGTTCCAGAAGCTGATCCCCGCGCTGATGGCCGGGAACTCGGTGATCCTGCGGCCGAGCCCGCTCACCCCCATCTCGTCGCTCATGTTCGGCGCCGCCGCCGATGCCGCCGGGCTCCCGCCGGGAGTGCTCAGCGTGGTCGTCGAGGCCGGCGCGACCGGTGCAGCGATGCTCACCACCGACCCCGCGATCGACATGGTCTCGTTCACCGGGTCCACGACCGTGGGCAAGCAGATCCTCGCCCAGGCGTCGTCGACCGTGAAGCACGTCGCACTCGAGCTCGGCGGCAAGTCGGCCCAGATCTACCTGCCCGACGCCGTCGACCGTGTCGCGACCGGGGCGATGATGGTGGTCGCGATGACCGCTGGGCAGGCGTGCGTCGCCGCCACGCGCATGGTCGTGCCGCGCGACCAGAAGGACGACGTGCTCAACGCCGTGAGCGGCGCGTATGCGTCGCTCACCGTCGGTCCGCCCACCGAACCCACCTCGATGCTGGGTCCCGTCATCAGCGCCGCACAGCGCGAGCGGTGCGAACGCTTCGTCGGTCTCGCCGAGGAAGCCGGCGGCAAGGTCGCGCAGGGCGGCGGACGCCCGGCCGGTCTCGACAAGGGGTACTACTTCGAGCCGACCGTCCTCGACCTGCCCGACAACGGCAACCCCGCGGCGCAGGAGGAGATCTTCGGCCCGGTGATCGGCGTGCTGTCGTACGACGACCTCGACGACGCGGTGCGCATCGCCAACGACAGCGTGTACGGGCTGTCGGCCCAGGTCTACGGCGCCGATGTCGCCGCGGCCACGAACGTCGCCCGTCGTCTGCGCGCGGGCGCGGTCAACGTGAACTCGAGCCTGTTCAGCGCGTACGCGCCCGGCGGGGGCTACAAGCAGAGCGGCCTCGGCCGTGAGCGCGGCCCCGAGGGCATCCGGGCCTTCCAGGAGGTCAAGCACATGGTGATCGGCGAGCTCAAGTGACTGCCGCGCATCTCGACACCCCGCCGGTGTGCGCACGTGTCTGACGCGCCGACGATCGTCGTCGACCGCGAGCTGTGCATGGGCAGCGGCATGTGCATCGTCTACGCACCCAACACGTTCGCGCACGACGACGAGACCAAGGCGTTCGTGATCGACCCTGCGGGTGACCCGATCGACGCCGTTCGCAATGCCGTGCAGGCCTGTCCGACGAGCGCGATCCGCCTCGTGGACGACAACGACGAAGAAGGAGCGTGAGCATGCTGCTCGAGGGGAAGTCGATCGTGGTCATGGGCGGCGGGTCGGGAGTCGGCCGCGCCACGTCGCTGCGCTTCGCGGACGAGGGCGCCAAGGTCGTCGTCGCCGACGTCGACCTGGAGCGCGCCAAGGGAACCGTGCAGCTGATCGAGGAAGCCGGTGGCACCGCGATCGCCGACCAGTGCGACGTGTCGCAGGAGGCCGACGTCGAAGCCACGATTGCACTCGCGGTGTCGAGCTACGGCCGCCTCGACATCATCTTCAACAACGTGGGCGTGCCGACGCCGCGACCCGGACTCATCTTCGAGGACCACACGAACGACGACTTCGACCGTCTCTTCGCGATCAACGCCAAGGGCGTGTTCAACGGCTCCAAGTACGCGATCAAGCAGTTCAAGACCCAGGGCGATGGTGGCGTGATCCTCAACACCGGTTCCGTCGCCGGCCTGGTCTCCTGGGGCGGCAGTGTCTACGGCTCGACCAAGGGCGCGGTGCACCAGCTCACCAAGGCCGCGGCGATCGAGGGCGCGCCGTTCGGGATCCGCTGCAACGCGATCTGCCCCGCCGGGATGCCCTACACCAACTTCACCAATGCCATGGGTCTGACCGTGGACGACGAGCAGAAGGAGCAGATGGCCGCGGGCGTCGGTGCGATGCATCCGCTCGGTCAGCCGATCCACGCCGAGGACTGCGCCGAAGCCGCCGTCTTCCTCGTCTCGGACGGAGCGAAGAACATCACCGGCGTGCTCCTCCCCGTCGACGGCGGGTACGTCGCGCGATGAGCGAGCGCCGAACGACGACCAGCCAGCCGCGTTGCCAGCGGGGCCCAGCGGCCCAGCCGCGGAGCCGCCAGGAGCGGAGAGGATGACGGCAACCGGAGACGCGCAGCTGCTCGACCGCGAGGAGATGCGTCGTCTGTTCGACCTGCGCAGCAGCTTCAACGCGCACTCCGGTGGTGGGTACACCGACGACCCGTACGTGCGGTGGCACGCGCTGCGCGAGCAGGCGCCGGTGCACGAGGGTGTCGTGCACGAGCTCACCGGCTACCCAGGCGACTGGTTCTTCCAGGGGCTCCCGTACCCCGACCGCCCGCACTACTCGGCGTTCAGCTACGAGGCGTGCGACGCCGCGTTCCGCGACGGGGACACCTTCGCGTCGCACGCGGCCGAGGAGTCGATCGACACCAGTGAACCGGGCGTGTTCAACAGCATCCTCGCCATGGGCGGCACCCAGCACCGCCGCTATCGCGCACTGGTGCAGCCGTCGTTCGTGCCCGCCAAGGCCCAGTGGTGGATCAACAACTGGATCGAGCAGACGGTGCACGCGCTCATCGACCAGTTCGTCGACGACGGCCACGCCGAGCTCAACGTCGACTTCGCCGCCGCCATCCCCGTGCTCACCATCACCGGGAGCTTCGGCGTCGACGTCGAGCAGGCACTGATCATCCGCGAGTTCCTCATGAGCGACACGCCGCGCGTGTTCGGGATCCTCGAGCCGATCATCGCCGCCCGGCGCGAGCAGCCGGCCGACGACCTCATCAGCGTGCTGGTCGAGGCCGAGTACACCGACGACGACGGCGTCGACCACCGACTGACCGACGCCGAGATCCTCTCGTTCGCCATGCTGCTCATGGCGGCGGGCTCGGGCACGACGTGGAAGCAGATGGGCATCACCCTCGCCGCCATCCTCGAGCGTCCCGACGTGCTCGGTGCGGTCCGGGGAGACCGCGCGCTCGTGCGGGGCGCGGTCGAAGAGTCGGTGCGCTGGATGCCGACCGACCCGATGTTCTCGCGCCACGTCACGCGCGACACCGACTTCTTCGGCACCCCCCTGCCGCAGGGTTCGGTGCTCCACCTGTGTCTGGGCGCGGCCAACCGCGACCCGGCGCGCTGGGAGCGGGCCGACGACTACGACATCACGCGACCGCCGAAGCCGTCGCTCGCGTTCGGCGGTGGTCCGCACGTGTGCCTCGGCATGCACGTCGCGCGCGCGGAGATGAACGTGGGCATCACCGCCCTGCTCGACCGACTGCCGAACCTCCGGCTCGATCCCGACGCCGAGCACCCCGGCTACATCGGCTTCTACGAGCGCGGCGCCACCGCCATCCCCGTCGTCTTCGACTGACGCCCACCCAAGAGAAAGGGCACCCCGTGAACGAACCCGGTTACACCGCACCCGACATCACGCTGATCGGTCAGGACCACATCGACCGCTACCGCGAGACCGACGGCGAAGAGGGCTACCTCTGGAACGGCGCCACGTCGTTGCTCCTCACCACGACCGGGCGCAAGAGCGGCGAACCGCGCACGTCGGCGCTGATCTTCGCCCAGGACGGTGACGACTACCTCGTGGTGGCGTCGATGGGCGGCGCGCCGCAGCACCCGTCGTGGTACGTCAACCTCACCGCCAACCCCGAGGCCGAGGTACAGGTCAAGGGCGATCACATCCCGGTGACCGCGCGCACGGCGTCGGACGACGAGAAGCCGCGGCTCTGGAAGATCGTCACCGACCAGTGGCCGAACTACGACGTGTACCAGACCCGCACCGATCGCGTGATCCCGCTGGTGGTGCTGAGCCCGCGATGACGACCAGCGCAACACCGTTGCCGGCTTCCACGCCGCCCCTCACGAGCTGGGCCGAGCGCGTCGCCGACCGCTCGGAGGCGGTGCAGCGTTCGCGCGCGCGCCAGATGGAGCAGGCGCACGCGATCGTGGCCGCCGCCCGCCGGCTGATCACGGAACGAGGCGACCAGTTCACGACCCAGGAACTCGTGAAGGAAGCCGGCGTCGCGCTGCAGACCTTCTACCGGATCTTCGGCGGGAAGGATCAGTTGCTGCTCGCGGTGTTCGAGGATCTGATCGCCGAGAGCTGTGCCGACTACGAACGGGCCGCCGAGGCATTGCCCGATCCCGTGGCGCGGTTGCGCTACTACGTCGCCGTGACCGTCGGCGGCCTGACCGACGCGAGCTACGGCATCGGCCCCCGGTTCGTCACCGCCGAGCACTGGCGCCTGCACCAGCTGTTCCCGGAGGAGATGGCGCACGCCACGCAGCACTTCACCGATCTGGTGGAACGCCAGCTCAACCTCGCAGTGGACGAAGGCCTGGCGACGTCGACCGACGTGCCGGGTGACTCGTGGTTCATCACCAAGCTCGTGATGGGCACGTTCCACCACTTCGCGTACGCAGAGGGCCCGACCGATCGCACGGTGATCGCCGAGGACCTCTGGTCGTTCTGCCGCCGAGCCATCGGCGCGACCGAGTCACGGTGAGTCACACCATCAGGGGGGAATCAGAATGCGAGTGAAGCGAACACGGGGGTGCGCGCGGTCGTCGGTGTCGGTGTCGTTGCCGCACTCGCGACCGTCGGCCTGGCCTCGGTCGGCGGCGCACCCACACCGGCCGCCGATCCCGGCGTCACCGCCAAGGACATCACGATCGGGTACATCTATCCGGGAACCGGCGTCGCCGCGTCGATCTCGTCGAACGGCGTGAAGGCGTTCCAGGCACGCGTCGACCGTGAGAACGCGGCGGGCGGCGTGAACGGTCGCACCATCAAGGTCGTCGCCAAGGACGACGCATCGTCGAACCAGAACGTGCAGGTCACGCACGACCTGGTCGAGAACGAGCACGTGTTCGCGGTGGTGGACAAGGAAGGGGTCGCGGTGACCACCACGACCGCGGCGCCGGCATCATGAGCGGCGCCGAGACCGTGAGCAGCGGCACCACGATCCCCGAGACGCTGGCCGAGCTGCTCACGCCGGAGTGGCTCAACCCCGTGCTGTCGACGCGCTTCCCGGGAGTGGAGGTCACGGCCGTCACCCCGGGGCCGATCGTCGAGCGGGTGTCGACGAACGCGCGCTTCAAGATCGAGGGGACGATTCCCGACGGGCTCCCGCCCGCGCTGTGTGCCAAGGGGTACTTCAGCGAAGCGGGCCGGGTGAGCTCGGCCGCGAGCGTGCCCGAGGTCAGCTTCTACCGCGACCTCGCGCATCCGGTCGGGGTGCGCACGCTCAACAGCGTGTGGGCCGACATCGATCCGGTGACCAGCCACGGCGTCGTGATCACCGAGGACGCGGTCGAGGCGGGCGCGACGTTCTGCAGCGCGCTCGACTTCTGCACGGTCGACCGCGTCGCCGATCAGCTCGGGCAGTTCGCCAAGCTGCACGCGTACGCGTGGGAACAGCCCGAGATCGTCACCGCCAACGAGTGGGCCGCCACCCGCCTGCAGTTCATCCTGAATGTGCGCGGCCTGAAGGAGATCAGCGCCAACTTCGACGGGCCCAACGGCGAGGGCGTGCCCGACGGCACGCGCGACGCGCAGGCGCTCGTCGACGCGTACCGGCACCTGTCGTCGCGCGCACCCGGCGCGGGTTGGACGATCGCGCACGGCGACGCGCACGTGGGCAACACGTTCGTCGACCGCGAGGGCCGGGGCTGCCTGGTCGACTGGCAGGTGATCCAGTTCGCGCCGTGGGGGATCGACGTCGGCTACCAGATCGCGTCGGCGCTCGAGCCCGATGTGCGCGCCGACAACGAACGGGACCTGCTGCAGCACTACCTCGACGCGCTGGGCTCCGCCGGGGTGGCGACGGTGCCGTCGTTCGACGTCGCCTGGGACGAGTACCGGATGGGCCTGGTGCACGGGTTCTTCCTCTGGGGCATCACGCAGTACGTGCGCCCCGAGGTCATCGCGCAATTGCTGCGCCGGCTCGGCACCGCGGCCGACGAGCACGGTTCGTACGACCTGCTGGCGCGCTCGACGTGAGGAACCCCCACCCAGGAAGCAGGCAACCATGACCGACTACCGGCTCATCTCGTCCGACTCCCACGTGACCATGCCCGACGCCGCGTGGCCCGAGTACCTGTCGCCGGAGTTCCGTGATCGTGCGCCCCGCATCGAGCAGACCGACGACGGCGACATCCGCGTCTTCGAGGGCAGGCGCACGCCGATCATGACGCTCGACAACTTGGCCGGGAAGAAGCCGGAGGAGTTCACGCTCAACGTCCGCAAGCTCGAAGACCGCCGGTCCGGTGCCGGGGATCCCGTCGCGCGCATCCAGGACATGGACACCGACGGGGTCGACGCCGAGGTGCTCTACGTGGGCGGGCCGCTGCAGACCGCCGACGCCGCGCTGCACCTCGACAGCGTGCGTGGCTACAACCGCTGGCTGTCCGACTACGCGTCGCACGCGCCTGATCGGCTGCTCGGCGTCGCCGCGATTCCGATCGACACGCCCGAGCGCGCGGCGGAGGAGCTCGCGTTCGCGGCTGCGCAACCCGGGTTGGTGAGCGGCTACATCCCACTGTTCCCGCCCGAGGGCGACTACGGCGACCCGAAGTGGGACGTGATGTGGCGGGCGTTCCTCGACGCCGACTTCCCCGTCGGGTTGCACGTCGGCGGTCGCCGCCCGGGCACGCCGGTGGCGAGCATCTACGAGAGCGCGCCACGGTTCATGACCGGGCTGGTGATGAGCAAGCTCACGATGGCGGAGTCGATCTCGGAGCTGATCCACGGCCTCGTGATGCAGCGCTTCCCCGAGCTGCAGTTCGTCGCCGTCGAGGGCCAGATCGGTTGGTGCTCGTTCTTCCAGTACTACTCCGATCACCTCTGGGAGAAGCACCGGCACTGGACGAAGAGCGAGCTCGAGGAGCCGCCGAGCCACTACTTCCGACGGCAGGTGTTCGCCACGTTCATGGAAGACCCCGTCGGGCTGCGGGAGCGCCACCACATCGGGATCGACAACGTCATGTGGGCGAGCGACTACCCGCACTCGGAGACCACGTGGCCGAACTCGAAGGCCTTGACCGACGAGTGGTTCACCCCGCTCGGCGAAGACGACAAGCGCAAGGTGCTCTGGGAGAACGCAGCGAAGCTCTACCGACTCGTATGACCTCGACCGAGGAGCCGACATGGACGTGAACGCACCCGAGCTCGACTGGTTGGTCTCGGTCGACGACCACGTGATCGAACCGCCGAACGTGTGGGTCGACCGCGCGCCGGCCAAGTACCGCGACGACGTGCCGCGGTTGGTCGACGACTTCTGGGTCTACGACGGCAAGAAGGTCGGCACCTCCGGCCTGTCGGTCACGATCGGCAAGCGCAAGGAGGAGTTCACGCCGAACCCGGTGCCGTACTCGGAGATGCCGGAGGCTGCGTACGACCCCGTCGCGCGCCTCGTCGACATGGACCGCGCCGGCATCCTCGGTTCGTTGTGCTTCCCGTCGTTCCCACGCTTCTGCGGGCAGGTGTTCTGGGAGGCGCAGGACAAGGACCTCGCGCTGCACTGCGTGGAGTCGTACAACGACTGGATGATCGACGAGTGGTGCGGCACCGTGCCCGGTCGCTACATCCCGTTGATCATCATCCCGCTGTGGGATCCGGCCGCCGCGGCAGTCGAGATGGAGCGGTGTGCGGGCAAGGGCGCGACCGCGTTCGCGTTCTCGGAGAACCCCGAGCCGCTCGGTCTGCCCACGATCCACGACCCGAACCGCTACTGGGATCCGGTCCTGGCCGCGGCACAGGACCTGCAGATGGTCGTGTGCATGCACGTCGGCTCGTCGTCGACCATGCCGACGATCTCGTCCGACGCGCCCGGGCTCGCCAACCTCACGTTCGGTGCGGTGCGCGCCGCCGGCACGATGCTGGCCTGGCTGTTCAGCGACGTCTTCGAACGCATGCCGGGCGTGAAGATCGCGCTGTCGGAGGGGAACATCGGCTGGATGCCGTACTTCATCGAACGCGCCGAGCAGGTGATCGACAAGCAGCGACACTGGGCGAAGAGCGTCGGTACCGCGTTCTACGACAACACGGTGTCGACCGAACAGGTCATGGCCGACCTCGACCACCTCGACGTGCGCGCGACGGTGCGGAACCACATCTTCGGCTGCTTCATCGAGGAGTCGTCGGGCCTGCGCTCACTCGACATCATCGGCGAGGACAACGTGATGCTCGAGACCGACTACCCGCACAGCGACACGACGTGGCCCGACTGCATCGGTGTCGCCAAGAAGCTGCTCGCCGCGCTGCCGGCCGAGACGCAGTACAAGATCCAGCGCGGCAACGCCGAGAAGTTGTTCCGCTTCACCCCTGCCGCGCCGCCGACCTAGCGACGCTTCGTCCGCGCCCGCAGCGCGGTCGTCGCAGTCGCGAGGTGCAACGCGGTGGTGCCGCGGACACCGGGCGCGAGCCAGGGCGCGGGCGGCTCCGTGGTGCGGATGGCGACGTCGTCGCCGGTCAGCAGCCGGCGCAGGCACATGAGGTACGCGCTGCGCGGCAACGACGTGCGCGCTTCCGGTTGCCACGGCTTCGGGACCCCGAACGCGTGCAGCAGCTTCACCGGTTGCCCAGCCCGCGTGCACGCCAAGGTGCGAACGTCGACGACCCGCGTCTTCGACAGCTCCCACGGCCCCTGCGCCGCGTGTTCGGCGGGCTGCACCGCCACCTGCTCCGGTGGGACCTCCGACATCAGGAGCGCGTTCAGCGCGTCCTGGTCGGGCCAGGTGAGCGGGTCGCCGACGTCGAGCTTCGCCACCGAGATGGATCGGCTGACCATCGCGTCGCACAGCTCCCGCCAGCGTTGCACGAACTCGGGGAACCGGGCCGTGTCGAGCGCCATGAAGCCGGCGTTCGCGTAGGGCTGGACGCGCGGTGCGCTCGCCAGGCCCAAGAGGTCCTGCCATTCCGAGAACCGACGCTCGGCGAACCGGTCCGCGAACGCGCACACGTCCCCGGCACGAGCGCGCTCGGCGATGGCTTCGAGCGACGCGGTCACGATGATGTCCGAGTCGACGTACACCGTGACGCCCGGGGGGACGGCCTGCAGCACCTGGGGCATGACCAGCCATGGGTGGAGGGCGTCACCGTCGGGCGCGACCACCTCGCATTCGGTGCCGACCTCGGCGCGCTGTCGGTCGGTGAGACCGAGGTCGAACACCGTCACGGGTTCGCGATGTCCCACGAGCCGGAGCGAGTTCACCAGCGCGACGAGACCGGGGTAGTGGCTCGCACTCGCAACGGTGCAGAAGCGGAAGGGAACCTGCCCGGTCATCCGGTCACGATCATGCCCGGCGTGCGCCGTGCCGCACCCATCCGGTCCCGAGCATCAGGGCGTGACTGCGATCTCCCCGCCGAGGGCGGCGCCGCCGAGGAGCTCGAGCCGATCGCCACTCCAGAACCGCCCGGGATCGAACCAGTTGGCCGGGGTGCGCGCGTCGAGGAGGCCCATGCGCGCGTACGTGATGGCGAGCAGCTCCGCGCAGTAGACAGCCTGCTCGGACGCCTCGTGGCGCAAGCGTCCCGACAGCCACTTCCCGACGAGACGCGGTGTGCGCGGGAACGGTCGGCCCTCATACTCGGCGACCACTCGGAGCGCCGCGTCTTCCATGGCCGGGGTGACGTCACCGTCGAACTGACGAACGAATGCGAGCTGGTGGTACTTGCCCGTCCACACCGCCAACGCGTCGTCGAGTCGGTTGAGCTGCGCGCCGCGATGGCGGTCGCCGCTCCACACGCTGTCGCTGCCCTGGCCCAGCTCCGTGTGCCACAACAACGGGGGCAGATCGTCGAGTGCCACGACCATCGCCACGTGGTTGACGGGCGAGTTCGTGAAGACCCGGATCGCGCGGTCGGCGCCGGAACGGCCGCGGAACAACCACACGTCACCGGTGTGTGCCGTGGTCAACGCTTCCGCTCTGCTGATCGCCGCAACCATCGTGGGTAGCGTACGAAGTCGTGCGATCGCAGCGGTGGAAGTGGATCGGGCTCGGAGCGGTCGCGGCGATCGCGGCCGGCACCGTGTTCGCGGCGGAACGGCGTCGGCGACGCTGGCGCGAGTACGACACCGACGAGATCCGCACCCGGTTGCACGAGCGATTCGCCGCGCTCGACCACGGGGCCGACCCTGGATCCCCGCTCGATCGCTGACCGGGGCCGCGGCGATCTCGGGGAGCTTCAGTCGATGAACTGGGCGAGGTTGGCGCCGACGTCGAGAGGTGTGTACTTCTCGAGCTCGGGGAGCACCTCCTTGCCCAAGAGCTCGATGGTCTTGAGCGTGCTCTCCCCCGAGTGGTAACCGAACTGCACGTAACAGATGAGCTCGTCGACGCCGAGGTCGGCGTAGTGCTTCATCTTCTCGAAGCAGCGCTCCGGGTCACCGACGACGATCATGTCGCCCTCGTCGAAGCTCTCGATCGGGATGTTGCCCTCCATGAGCGGCTTCAGGAGCGGGAACGATGCCTCCTGCGCGGCGGGATCGAGATGGGGGAGCTCCCACTCGAGGGTGAACTGCGCGATGTTCTGGTACCACCACGCGACCGAGTCCCAGACGCCGTTGTCGCGAGCCTGTTGTTCCGTCTCCGCGCAGTGCACCAGCGTGTAGGCCGCGACCTTGTTGGTGGCGACGTCAGAGATGGGTTTCGCGTCGGGGCTGTTCCACGCCTCGCGATACGCGCGGATCTGTGCTGCCATCTTCTCGAGCGGTTGCATGATCGAGAAGGAGAGGAGGCCGAGCTGGTTCGACCCGGCGACGGCCGACGATCCTTCCGACGTTGCCGCCATCCACGCGGGTGGATGCGGATCCTGGTACGGCTTCGGGGTGATCAGCCGCCGCGGGAACTGGAACGTCGGGCTGTCCCACTCGAAGTACTCGTCGCGCCACATCGCGCAGATGATCTCGATGGCCTCGGCCCACTCGGCGCGGCTGGCTTCGCGGTCGACGTGGAACGCGGTCTGCTCCATCGGCGTCGACCGACCGGTGCCCCATTCGATGCGACCGTGCGAGAGGATGTCGGCGGTCGCGACCTTCTCGGCGACGCGCGTCGGGTGCGTGAACCCGTAGGGGAGCAGCGTCACCCCGAACCCGAGTCGTATGTTCTCGGTCGCCTGCGTGAGCGCGCCGATCACGACCTCGGGTGCAGGGCAGTGTGAGCGTCCCTCGCGGAAGTGATGCTCGACGAACCACGCGATGTGGAAGCCGAGGGTGTCGGCGAGCTTCACCTGGTCGAGCATCTCGGCGTAGGCACGCTGCTCGCGCACCCGCTGGCCGTACGGGTGGGGACCGGCATCCCACGGTCGTGGCGAGTCGATCTCGTACAGCAGGTCCAGCTTCATCGGCACGCCTCCGTCGGATCATCACATATGCGATGAGTAACCCACCTATGGTGATAAGGTAGGCGGTGCAAGTGGGGCGCGTCAACGGCGTGACGTGGACCCCGTGGAGAGGGCGACGTCGCGATGGCCGCACGGAAGTCGAACAGCGTGCTGCGGGCCGTGACCGTGCTCGAACTGCTCGCGGAAGACCCGTCGGCACCATGGTCCCTCGCCGAGATCGGCCGTCGAGCCGACGTGAGCTACGCGAGCGCGCACGCGATCGTGAGCGCGCTCGAGGCGAGCGGTCTCGTCCGCCGGCATCCCACCACTCGTGCCTACACGCTCGGACCTGGACTCATCGCGCTCGGCGCGGCGGCACGGCGCGGCTATCGCGTCGTCGACGACGCCCTCCCGGAGATGGAACGTCTCTCGAGCGAACTCGGGCTCGGGTGTCTCGCCAGCGCGCGCGTCGGCGACGACATGATGATGCTCGCGGTGACCGGACCGCCCCAACCCTTCGGTTCGCGGGTCCAGGTCGGCGAACGAGTTCCGATCGCGCCGCCGCTCGGCCTGGCGTTCATCGCGTGGGCCGATGCCGCGACGATCGCGGACTACCTCAGCCTGTCGGGTCGAAAGCTCACGCTCAGCGAGACCCAGCAGTATTCGGAAGCGCTCGCGCTCGTGCGCGAACGCGGCTATGGCGTGGTGCTCGACAGCGCCACGCGCCATCGCCTCATGGAGCGCCTCCGGGCCTCACGCGCACCCGACGACGAGCGTCGTCACTGCGAGCGCGATGAAGCCCTGGTCGAGCTCGCGCTCGACGACTATGCACTGCTCGAAGGCAGCGACGAAACGGAGTACGCGGTCACGGCACTCACCGCTCCCGTCTTCGCCCCGGACGGCGAAGTGATCCTCGTCTTGACCCTGGTCGGGTTCACTGCCCCTCTGCGGAGCGACGCGCTCTCGCGGTACGCGTCTCGCGCGTTCGAGGCGACCGCCGCGATCCAACGTGCGATGACGGCCGCGTAGGCCCGGCGACATGCACCGTCGCGGCACCGGCTTCACTCCTGTGGCGCCGTCGTAGTAGTCATGGTGGCAATGGATCCCGAACCGATCAGCAACGTCCGTCGCATCGCGGAGCTCGCCGCCGAACGTCCACACGAAGTCGCCTACGTTCACCTCGCGATGGACGGATCGGAATCGTCCGCCACGTGGTCGGAGCTGCACCGGCGCTCGAGTCAGGTCGCGGCGGCGCTGGCCGCACGCGGCGTCGAGTTCGGCGACCGCGTCGCGCTCGGCATCCGCAACTCCAGCGAGTTCGTGTTCGGCGTGCTGGCCACGTGGAAGCTGGGCGCGGTGCCGATCCCGGTGCGCTGGGACGTTCCCGACTGGGAGCTCGACCGCCTCAAGGAGGTGATCGAGCCGAAGGTGTACGTCGGCCCCGACGATCTCGAGTGGATCAAGGCCACGGCTGACGACCCGGTGCCCGACCTCCCCGAGCTCGTGTCGCCGAGCGCCAACGGCATCTGCAGCAGCGGCGCCACCGGCACGCCGAAGGTGATCCTCTCGAAGGGGCAGCCGGTCTTCAACCCGATGATGGGCACGCCCATCGCCGAGGCGTTCATGCCGGTCACGCGGCCGCAGCGGATCCTGGTGCTGGCGCCGATGTACCACATCAACGCGTTCGCCACGCTCAGCAGCATGCTGACCGGCGACCAGCTGTTCGTGCTCGAGAAGTTCGACGCCGCGCGCATCGTCGACGTCATCGAGCGGCACCGGCTGACGACGTTCACCGGCACCCCGACGATGCTGCAGCGCATCGGTGACCTGCCCGACGTCGACGACCACGATCTCTCGAGCATCGAGTGGATCATGATCGGCGCCGCGCCGATCCCGCCGTCGCTCGTGCACCGGTGGGCGAAGCTCATCGGCGCCGAGAAGATCGTGATGGCCTACGGATCGACCGAGGCGCTCGGGCTCACCGTGCTCACCGGCGACGAGTACATGCAGCACGAAGGGAGCGTCGGCCGCGGGTTCATGGGCGCCGAGGTGCGCATCCTCGACGGCGACCAGCACGACCTGCGGATCGGCGAGATCGGCGACGTGTACGTGCGCTCACCGAACTACGTGGGCGCGACATACCTGGGAAAGGCTCCTGACATCCCGATGACCGAGGACGGGTTCGGCACTGTCGGCGACATGGGCTACCTCGACGCCGACGGCTACCTCTACCTCGTCGATCGGCGCGTCGACCTCGTGATCACGGGTGGCGCCAACGTGTTCCCCGCCGAGGTCGAGGCCGCGCTCATCGACCACCCGAAGGTCGCCGACGTCGTTGTCATCGGGCTCAAGGACGAGGAGTGGGGGAGGCGGGTGCACGCCATCATCGCCCCCGCCGATCCGGCCGACCCGCCGTCGTTCGACGAGGTCAAGGAGTACGCGAAGGGCCGTCTGCTGCCCTACAAGGTGCCGAAGTCGATCGAGATCGTCGACGTGATCCCGCGCAGCGAGGCGATGAAGGTGAACCGCGGTCGGCTGGTCGAAGCACGCGGCGGTTGACGTCCGGGACGCCGTCGGCCTCGACTGCACACGTGCACCTGTGAGAGGCCCCCGGGCGACCCCTCGAGCGCTCATCACACGACGGCGGCGACCACACGCCCCGACCACCGACGTCTCCTCGTCCGAGTTGCGGCGCGGCAGGCTGTCGCTCACGGCGCAGGTTGGAGAAGGGGCTTGACGCCGGCCGCGATCTCGTCGATGGCGGCTCGAACCATGCGCCCGTACGCGGTGACCGTGCGAGCCGGGGTGCGGTGCAGCGGATAGCTGACGCCGATGCCGACGAAGACGTCGTCGTGCAGCGGCGCGACCGCGCCGACGCCGCCCACGTCGAGGTAGAGGTCTTCGCGCGCCTGGCCCCAGCCGCGCTTGCGCGTGGCCTCGATCTCGGCCCGGAGCGCGACCGGGTCGGTGAGCGTCTTCTGGGTGATCTGCGTGAGCGGTCGGTCGAGCATCCGCTCCATCTGGTCGGTGGGCATGGCGGCCAGTGTGGCGCGGCCGACGGCTGCGGCGTGCAGCACGCTGACGCCGGCGAGCTCGGTCTCGAACGGCCTGACCGCGAGATCGCTCTCGGCGGTGCCGAGCAGCAGCACACTGTCGCCCTCGATCAGGAAGTACCGGACCGTCTCGTGGGTACGGTCGCGGAGCTCCACCGCGATTGGATCGGCGACCACGCGCACGTCGTATTCGCGCACCACGTTCCGGCCGATGTTGGCGCAGCGAAGGGTGAGCGCCCACCGTGACTGCGCGTCTTGCCGGAGCCAACCCGCCGACCGCAGCGTCGACAGGGTGCGCTGCACGGTGCTCTTCGGCAGATCCAGCTGGCGTGACAGGTCGGAGACGCCGACGGAACCGTCGATGCTCACCTGCTCGACCACGCGGATGGCGTTGCGCACGCTCGACGTTCCGGTTTCCATCACGCTCCCGACTGGTTGCCGCGTTTCCTGCTGTGCCCATGGACGGGCGATTCTGGTAGCGTACTCCGTAGCGGACCGATCCGTGCCGTACAGTGGCACACAAGCTGGGAGCAGCGCACGTGCACGATCTCGTGATTCGTGGGGGAACGGTGGTCGACGGCTCGGGTGCGCCACCCCGGCAGACGGACGTCGCCGTCGACGACGGGCAGATCGTCCAGGTCGACACCGACGTCGGCGCCGGCCGCCGAACGTTCGACGCCGACGGCCTGCTGGTCACGCCGGGATGGGTCGACATCCACAGCCACTACGACGGCCAGGCGCTCTGGGACCCACTGCTCGAACCGTCGGCCGCGCACGGCGTGACCACGGTGGTCATGGGCAATTGCGGCGTCGGCTTCGCGCCGGTGCGGCCGACCGATCAGCCCTGGACGATCTCGCTGATGGAAGGCGTCGAGGACATCCCGGCCGCCGTGCTCGAGCACGGCCTGAGCTGGGACTGGCAGTCCTTCCCCGAATACCTCGACGCGCTCGCGGCCGAGCCCCACGCCATCGACGTCGCCGCCCAGGTCCCGCACGCCGCACTGCGGGTGTTCGCGATGGGGAAGCGCGGCGTCGATCATTCCGAAGCGCCCACCGAGGCTGAGGTCGCGCGGATGGGCAACCTCGCGGCCGAGGCGATCGAAGCTGGCGCGGTCGGTTTCACCACGTCGCGCTCGCGCAACCACGTGGCGTCGGACGGTCGGCTGACGCCGTCGTTCTCGGCCGGCGAGGGCGAGCTCATCGGCATCGCCGACGCCATCGGCCGCACCGGCAAGGGTGTGTTCGAGATCAACGTCGACACCGCCGACGTGGAGGGTGATCTGGCCCTCATGCGCCGCATGTGTGAAGTCAGTGGGCGTCCGCTCTCGGTGGGCCTGTTGCAGCGTCCGGGCCAACCCGTGCACACGTACCGTCGGATGTTGGAGGGCTTCGAGCACGCCGAACGCGATGGTCTCGTGATGCGCGGTCAGGCCGCGGCGCGTCCGACCGGACTGCTCGTGTCGCTCCAGGGTCGGGTCAATCCGTTGGCGCCGTCACCGACGTTCCAGTCGGTGGGCGCGCACGACCTCTCGGCGCTCCGACGACCGGAGACCCGTGCCGCGATTCTCGCGGAGCTGACCGGCGACGCCGACATGATGGCCCGCTTCGAACTCGCCTTCGAGCTCGGCGACCCGCCGCGGTACGACCGCCACCCGTCGGAGTCGCTCGCGGCCCGCGCCGCGGCGAGCGGCGTGGACGCAAAGGCGCTGGCCTACGACATCGTCGTCGCCGGTGGCTTCGTCTATGTCCCGGTGTCGAATTTCGTCGAAGGCGACTTGCGGGCGGTGCACGAGATGCTCGTGCACCCGCTCACCGTGCCGGGACTCTCCGACGGTGGCGCGCACTGCACCATGATCGCCGACTTCGACTATCCGACCTTTCTCCTCAGCTACTGGGGCCGCGACGCGCCCGCTGAGATGCGCATCCCGATCGAGACCGTCGTGCAGCGCCAGTGCGCGGACACCGCAGCACTCGTCGGCCTCGACGACCGGGGCACAGTGCAACCGGGCAAGCGAGCCGACCTGAACCTCGTCGACCTCGCCGCGCTCGGTTCGACGGCACCGACACTGGTGGCCGACCTCCCGGGCGGGGGAAGCCGACTCGTCGGCCGCGGGACGGGCTACGTCGCGACGATCGTCCGCGGCCAGGTCACCTTCGAACACGGCGCCCACAACGGGACGACGGCCGGCGGCCTCGCCCGTGTCTGAGCAACTGATCCGCGCCACCAAGGAGCCACGATGAACTTCATCCGATCCGACGAAGTCGAGGCGATCCGCAACCGGATCGATCATCCGATCATCGACAGCGACGGCCACCTCATCGAATTCCTCCCGCTGGTCAGAGACTTCATCGTGGAGGAGGCGGGCGAGGACATCGCCGGCGAACTCGACAAGATCGTGCACACGGCAGCGGGACGCACCGCGGTGCCGTCGCCCACGGACCGCCGCAACCGTGGCTTCTTCTCATCGGGTGTGTGGGGGCTCCCGACGCGCAACACGTTGGATCGGGCCACGGTCATGCTGCCCGAGCTGATGTACCAGCGCCTGGACGAGATCGGGATCGACTTCGCGGTGGTGTACCCGACCTACGGGCTCCTGACCGCGATGCCCAACGACGAGCTGCGGTGCGCGTTCGCCCACGCGCTCAATCGCTACTACGCCGAGGTGTACGACGGTCTCCGCGACCGGCTCGAACCGGTGGCGGCGATCCCGACCCACACGCCCGACGAGGCCATCGCCGAGCTCGACCACGCAGTGCTCGAGCTCGGTCTGAAGGCCGTCATGCTCGGGGGCGCCATCCAGCGTCCCTACGAGGGTGCCACCGGTCCCGGGCGCTGGGTCGACACCATCGGTCACGACTCGCTCTACGACTACGACCCGCTCTGGCGTCGGTGCGAGGAGCTCGGGGTGACGCCCACGTTCCACTCGGGCGGGCAGGGCTGGGGCACCCGGAACTCGACGGTGAACAACTCGTACAACCAGGTCGGCAACTTCGCGTCCTCCATGGAGGGCACGTGCCGATCGCTCGTGTTCGGTGGCGTGCCGATGCGCTTCCCGAACCTTCGCTTCGCGTTCCAGGAGGGTGGTGTGGCGTGGGCCGCCGCGCTCCTGGGTGGGATCATCAGCCACTACGAGAAGCGCAACATCGACGCGATCCAGCACTACGACCCCGCCGCGCTCGACACCGATCTGCTGCGTGGCCTGTTCGACGAATACGGAACCGCGAGCGTGACGGAATGCACCGATCGCCTGGCCTACGGGCTGAGCCTGCTGTCCGACTCCGACGAGCTGCCGTCGGACGTCGACCAGTTCGCGGAGTCCCTGCTGACGGGGGTCGACGATCTCTACGACATGTTCGCGAACCGCTTCTTCTACGGCTGCGAGGCCGACGACCCGATGAACGCGCTGGCATTCGCGTCGGACCTGAATCCAGGACGGGTGACGCTGCCCGCCATCTTCGCGTCGGACGTCGGACACTGGGACGTCCCGGATCTCCGCGGCGTCGTCCCCGAAGCGTACGAACTCGTCGAGCACGGTCACGTCGACGAAGCGCAATTTCGTGACTTCGTCTTCGACAACCCGGTGCGGCTCTGGAGCGGCATGACCCCGGACTTCTTCGAAGGAACGGTGGTCGAAGCGGCCTCGATGCCCGCCGCCAGCACTCGCTGACGTCCCGATCGAACGGATCGGTCGTCAGCGTTCACGCGAGCGCGAGCATGCTGCGGCGCAACTCGCACGATGAGTGGATGAGCACCGGGTCCACGATGTGTACCGGCGCCTGCACGTCGAACCACGGGTCGATCACCGACCAGTGGTAGGCGTGTTGCATGTACGGGCCGGTGAGGCCGTCGAGCGTCGCGAATTCCTGCTCCCACACGTGCGTGTACGCGGGGCCGAGCGACGCGCGCATCACGTCGATCCGGCTGAGTGAAGAATTGCGGATCGCGTCGATGTAGTTCGGCATCGCGGTGAGCTCGCGCTCGAACCGTCCGACGAGCAGGGATCGGTGTCCGGGTGCACATGGATGAGCAACGACCGGTGGATGCCGTCGGTGAGGCCGGGCTGGCGGATCGTCGTTGCACCCTGCCCGTAGTGGACGACCTCGACGTGAGCCGCGAGCTCGGCCAGCAGCGGGCGAAGGACTCCAGTGACGTGCGCCGAGCCCAGTGTGTGTTCCAGTGCGGGCTGGTCGGAAAATGCGCCGAGCAGCATGACATCGCCGGCGCGAAACGCGTTGGTCGTGACGCGGGATGCGTCGGCCGCGATCGCGTCTGTCGCCTCCGCGGTGCGGCTCGCCGCATCGATCAACTCGTCCACGCGTGCGGGTACGGCGTCCGGAATGAGGTGTACGAATGCCGTGGCGCGGATCATCGGAGCATCGTGGCGTCGGCCGGATCGCACATCAGCTTGCGGTCACGCGACGTCAACAACGGAGCGATCCCGCCCCAGAACGCGGCCACGCGGGGATCCCGAGCCGCGGCCGTCCGCATCCGCCAGAACCCGGGGACGTCGTCGAGCTCCCAGAGGTACAAGAGCTCGGTCGGCCGGTCGACCAGCTCGAGCGCGGGGTTGAGCCACTCGTGCACCAAGCGCATGTCGAGCGCCGCGACCACGGGGACGTAGTCGTCGCGCATCATTCGGCGCACCTCCTCCACCCGCCCCGGTGCGGCGGTGAGCACGTCGAGGACATGGATCATTCGGTCCGCTTCTCCCCGCGTCGCCGTACCGCAGCTCGCCACTCCAGATGCCGACGCCCGTGAGCTTCACGCGACGCTCATCCTCGGTTCGGAGGTCGCGACGGCACAAGTGCGAACCCGAGAGCGCTCCTCGTCACGAATCGTGGTCATGCAGACGAGCGTACGGGTCGTGCTCCGAGCCTCCCTTGCCATGCGGATCGACACTACATAGTGTGCGCTATGGGACTGACCGGTCCTTCGCGAAGCGGCCGTGGGAGCGTGGCGCAGTGGAGA
>DASXXX010000139.1:0-3272 GCA_036502765.1 Acidimicrobiia bacterium
CGCTCATGCTTCCTCCAGGAGCGGGCCGAACGCCAGCATCCCGATCGCCGTGAAGAGCAGCGCGAACACCGCCAGGAGCGCCACCCAGGGCCATGCGTCCGACGGTATGCCGTCGATCGCCGCTTCCCAGGCTCGGGTGGCACCGAGGAGGACCGGGGCCACCACGGGGAGCAGGAGCACCGGCACCAAGGTCTCGCGCACCCGCACTCCTGCGGCGAGCACGCCGTAGAGGGTACCGGTGGCCGCCACGCCGACGGTCGCGGCCAGGGTGGCCAGGATCAGGGGCACCAGCGTGTTCAGTTCGATCCCGTAGACCAGCACCACCGTCGCCGCCAGCACCACTTCGAGCGCGAGCAGCTGCACCGCGATCGCGGCGGCCTTCCCGAGGAAGAGCGCGGGCCCGTCGAGCCCCGACAGCCGGAGCCCGTCACGCGCGCCGTTGTCCGCCTCGATGCCGAACGACCGCGACACCGCCATGAGCGAGGCCAGCAGCACCGTCACCCAGAAGAGCCCGGGCGCGACCCGACGCAGGATGCCGCGGTCGGGATCGAGCGCGAACGCGAACAGCAGCAGCACGATCAAGCCGAAGGGGATGATCTGTTGCGCGGTCACACGGGTCCGGCCCTCGATCTTCAAGTCCTTGCCCGCGACGAGCCGAACCTCGCGCCACAGCGTCATGCGACACCTCGATCGGGCGAGTCGTCGACCTCGGCCGCCAGCCCGAGATGGGCCTGCCCGGCGGTGATCACGACTTCGCGCGTCGCCAACCCGCGTGCGTGGTCGAGCTCGTGCGATGCCAGGAGGACGGTCCGCGCCTCCGCCGGCGCCGCCCGCACCACGTCGTCCAGGAACTCGCGCCCTTCGGCGTCGAGTCCGGCGTGCGGCTCGTCGAGCAGGAGCAGTCGCGGGTCACGCGACAGGGCCACGGCGACCGCGAGACGACGTCGTTGCCCCATCGACAGACGTCGGTGCACCACGTCGGCCTGGCGGGCAAGGCCGAGTCGCTCGAGCGCGGTGTCGGCGTCTTCGTCGTCGCGGCCCGCCGCACCGGCGGCGAATCGGAGGTTCTCGCGGACGGTGAGGTCGTCGTAACAGAAGGTCTCGTGGCCGACGAGCGCGAGGTCGCGCCGGGCGCCCTTGCGGTCGACGGCGAGATCGTGGTCGAGCACCATGGCTTCACCCGAGTAGAGGGGAACGAGGCCGGCGAGGAGCCGCAGCAGCGTCGTCTTGCCCGCGCCGTTGGCGCCGGTGAGCAGCACGATCTCACCGGTCGACGCATCGAGATCGACTCCGGCCAACGCCGGGAAACGTCCGAGAAGACAGACGGCGGAGCGGCAACGGACGACGGCAGGCACTCTCGCCTCCGAGATTTCGCCTCCTGGAAACCGACGGCGCTGATTCTACGGACGGTGGCCGAGAGCGGTCGAACCGGCGACGCGGCCACACGGAGCGTGAGCGTTAGCCTCGCAGCCCATGCGCCAGGTGCTCGGAGCCGTCGGACGCGCCCTCGTGACCGTCGGGCTCCTGCTCCTCATGTTCGTCGCCTACCAGCTGTGGGGCACCGGCATCTACACCGCACGGGCTCAAAACGACCTGAAGCAGCAGTTCGCCCAGGCGCAACGCCGAGCGGAGGCGACGACCACCACCACGACCGCACCCCCGACGACCGGCGGCACCGAGGATCCGACCGTGTCGACCGGTTCCCCCACGACCCTCGCGCCGTTCGCGGCGCCCCCCGAGGGTGATCCGGTGGGGCTGATCGGGATCCCCAAGATCGGGGTGGGCGACGCGGTGATCGAGGGCGTGAACGTCGACGACCTCCGCAAGGGCCCCGGGCACTACCCGAGCACGCAGATGCCCGGGCACGAGGGCAACAGCGCCATCGCCGGCCACCGCACCACCTACAGCCACCCCTTCGGCGACCTCGATCAGCTCGCGGTGGGTGACGAGATCCGCCTCGTCACCGTCCAGGGCGACTTCCGCTACAAGGTCACGGAACTGCGCGTGGTCGATCCGACCGAGGTGAGCGTCCTCGACCCGGTGCCCGACCCCGCGCGGCCCGGTCACGACCTGGCGACGCTCACGCTCACCACCTGCAACCCGAAGTACTCGGCCGAGCAGCGCCTCATCGTCCGCGCGCAGCTGGAGCTGCCCCCGGGGCAGACCGCGCCGCTGCCGCCGACCGAGGTGGCGAAGGGCGACAAGGCCACGACCATCGGTGGCCTCTCCGGCGAATCGTCGTCGCGCCTGCCGACGATCCTCTGGGGCGCGATCACGTTGGCGATCGGCCTGCTCTGGTGGCTGCTGTTCCACCGCCACCCGCGCTGGACCACGTGGTTCGTCGGTGCGATCCCGTTCCTCGCCGCGCTGTTCGTCGCCTACACGTTCCTCGAGCGACTGCTGCCGTCGAACTACTGAGACGCCTCGACGGCGCGCTCGCTCGCGCTACGACTCGTCGATCAGCGCGATGACCTTGCCCGGCGTGACCGGGTAGCCCGCTTCAACGTAGAGCTCGCGCACGACACCGGGCACGTCGGTGACGACCACGACGCGACCCGTCTCGGTGTCGAGCAGCGCGATCTCGTCGTCCTCCGCGACCATCTGGCCCTCGTCGACCTCGACGCGGATGACGGTGCCTTCGCTCGACGACCGCAGCTCGTACATGCGCGGGAGGATACCTGCGACCACGCCGTGACCGTCAGTACCGTGGTGCGGTGATCTTCTTCGTGGCGACGATCGCGCTCGCGGTCATCGTGGTGGTCGCGACGAAGGGGAGCTTCGAGCGCCTGAGCCGCCTGAAGTTCCGGATGGTGTGGCTGCTGTTCCTCGGCCTGGCGATTCAGATCGTGCTGGAGGTCGTGGAGTTCCCGAAGGACCAGATCGAGACCATCGGGTTCGCGATCCTGCTCGCCTCCTACGTGGCGATCCTCGGGTTCTGCCTCGCGAACCGCTCCGTGCGCGGCATGACGCTCATCGCGGTCGGCGTCGCGCTGAACGTGCTGGTGATCGCGTTGAACCAGGGCATGCCCACCAAGGACGACGTCCGCGAGCGCGATGGCCGCGAGGCGCGCGTCCCGATCGAGCAGACGGTGAAGCACCGCCCGAAGGAGGACGACGACCTGCTCGTGTTCCTCGGTGACGTGATCACCGCGCCCGGATTCCCCAACCAACAGTTCTCGATCGGCGACATCGTGATGGGACTCGGGATCGTCGACCTGTGCTTCGAGGGCAGCCGTGTCCCTCGGCGGCGCGGCACGACCGTGGCGCGCCGG
>DASXXX010000140.1:0-4593 GCA_036502765.1 Acidimicrobiia bacterium
CCGCCGCAGTGGTTGACCGGGAGAAGTAGTTTTCCGCTCATGCTGCATCCTCTCGACGAGTACCCCGTCCACCAGACCCCGCTCCCGATGAGCCAGGCCGGCACCAGCGACAAGAACTTCTACGACCGGTGCTACTTCAACGCGCACGACCGCACCGGCGACGTGTTCGTGATCACCGGCCTCGGCTCGTACGTGAACCTCGGCGTCATCGACGCCTACGCCACGGTGAAGCTGGGCGACGTCGTGCACACCGCGCGGTTCTCCGGCGCGCTCGGCCCCGACCGCATGCACCAGCACGTCGGGCCGTACCGCATCGAGGTGATCGAACCGCTGCAGAGCGTGCGCATCGTGTGCGACGGCGACGACCACGGCGTGGGCTTCGACCTCACGTGGCAGGGATCGTTCCCCGCGGTCGAGGAGGAGCCGCACGTCATCAACAACGGCTACCGCACCATCCTGCAGAGCTCGCGCTTCGCGCAGATGGGTTCGTGGACCGGCGAGGTGCGCGCCGGCGGCCAGACCCTCGCGGTCGAACCGTCGACCTGGCTCGGCAGCCGCGACCGGTCGTGGGGCATCAGGCCGGTCGGCGACGCCGATGCGCCCGGCCGCACCGCCGACGACGCTTCCACGTCAACTGGCGGGGGGTTCTGGTGGCTCTACGTGCCGCTGCGCTTCGACGACTACCAGATCATCGTGATGGCACAGGAGAAGGGCGACGGCTACCGCACGCTCAACGACGCCAAGCGGGTGTGGGCCGACGGCCGGGTCGAGCAGATGGGCTGGCCGGTCTACGACATCCGCTACCGCTCGGGCACCCGCCACCCGGAGCACGCCACGCTGCACCTGACCGACATGTCCGGCAAGCCGGTGACGGTCGAGATCGACACCCTGGGGTTCGTGCCGCTGCAGATGGGTCCGGGGTACGGCGACGCCGAGTGGGCCCACGGCCAGTGGAAGGGCGAGAACTGGGCCGAGGCGGTGCGGGTCGACCTCACCGATCCCGCCGTCGTCCCGCGCATCCCGTTCGGCAACATCGACCACGTCGCCCACGCCTGGTGTGACGGGGCCGAGGGCTGGGGCCTCTTCGAGCACGCCAGCATCGGCGCGCACGCGCCCACCGGCTTCACCGACCTGATGTCGGTCGCCCCATGAGGTGCAGGAGGTGACCGTCGTCGTCAGGTCGCGCGTGGCCGACGGCGTCGAGCTGATCGAGCTGGACGACCCCGGTCGTTACAACGCGTTGACCGTCGCGATGGTGGCGGAGCTGCGCGACACGTGCGCTGCCCTGCGCGACGACCGCGAGGTGCGCGCGGTGGTCATCACCGGTCGCGGCAAGGGCTTCTGTGCCGGTGCCAACATGACCGGCGACGACGTCACGCCTCCGGAAGCGCAGGACCGCGGGCCGGTCGGGTCGATCCACTTCATCCAGGACAACCTGGCGCAGCTCATGCTCGCCATCCACGAGTTGCCGCAGCCGGTGATCGCGGCCGTGCACGGCGCCGCGGTCGGGGGCGGGCTCGCGATCGCGCTGTCGTGCGACCTGCGCGTCGCCAGCGACGACGCGTCGTTCGGCGCGCAGTTCATCCGCGTCGGGCTGTCCGCGTGCGACGTGGGCAGCAGCTACTGGTTGCCGCGCGTCGTCGGGCCCACGATCGCGGCCGAGCTCATGCTCACCGGACGGCGGTTCTCGGCCGAGGAGGCGCTGCGCTTCGGCATGCTCAACCGCGTCGTCGCGCGCGACGCGCTCCTCGACAACGCCGTCGAGCTCGCGGGGCTCATCACCGCCAACAGCGAGTACGGCGTCTACATGACCAAGCTCGGGATGTGGGCCAACCTCGATGCGCCGAGCCTGCGTCACGCGATGGAGCTCGAGAACCGCACCCAGGTGCTCGGCACGTTCACCCGCAACATGACCGAAGCCGGCCGCGCGTTCGTCGAGAAGCGCGACCCCACCTGGAACCCTCTCTAGCCCACGTTTGGCAGGTCAGGTGGTGCGGTAGTTCGGGGGGCGGTCCTCGGCGCGCGCAGCGCGGAACTCCTGGAAGTCCTCGGAGGTGTACACGAGCATCTGGCCGAGGAGCTCGTCGTGGATGGCCTTGCGAACGGTCGGCGTGGCGATGTCGAGCAGGTTCTGACGCCACGCACGCACGGCGAGCGGCGGCATGGCCGCGATCACACGCGCCGCCTGCAGCGCCTCGTCGTCGAGCTCGGCGCGCGGCACGACGCGCGAGACGATGCCATGACCCAGCGCGTCGTCGGCGGTGAGCACACGGGTCGTGAGCACGAGGTCGCTCACGAGGGCGGGCCCGCAGATCTGGAACAGACGCGCCGTCCCACCCGAGTCGGGGATCACCCCGTGCGCGAGCTCGGGCAGGCGGAACTTGGCGTCGTCGGCCGCGATGAGCACGTCGCAGAGGAGCGCTCGCTCCCACATCCCGCCGATGCACCACCCCTGGATCGCGCACACGATCGGGACGCGCGGCGGCACCAGGAACCGGTGGGTCTTGCCGTGTCCGTACGCGATGTACTGGTAGTCGCTCTGCCCCGGCGGCCGGTTGCCGAGCTCGCTGACGTCGCGCCCGGCCGAGAACGCCCTGCCCTCGGCGCGCCAGAGCACGCAGTGGACGTCGTCGCGGTCGTGGAGCTCCTCGAACGCATCCCAGAGCTGACCCTCCATGTGGTCGCTCATCGCGTTGAGCTGCTCGGGACGATCGAGCGTGAGGATCGCGAGGTGACCGTCGTACTCGAGCCGCACCGCTCCGTCGGGCATCGCAGGAATCTACGTCAGCTCGCTCCCGCGATGGCCAGGTCGAAGGTCGCGGCCACCGTGGTGCCCAACGCCGCCTGGCGCGAGCCGGTGAAGATCCCGGTGCCGGTGGCCGACGCGTACGGGCCGGTGCCGCCGATGACGCCGAGGGTCGCCGCGAACGACGTCTCGTCACCGGTCGCGGTTGCGGTCGCGGCGCCCTGGAACTGCACACCGAGGGTGGAGCCGTCGGCGAAGGTGAGCGTGACGAACCCGAAGATCGGCCCGCTCCCCTTCACGTAGTTCACGTTCCCGAGCAGCTCGACCCCTACCGGTTGACCGTCGACGGTCGCGGTGCCGACGAGCTGGTTCCAGCCGTAGGTCACCGAACCGTCGGCGCCCAAGGTGTGGAGGTTGCGCGACTGCGAGTCGAGATCCGCCGTGACCTGCAGCGGCGTCCCGGTCGCGCTCTGCCCCACCGGCGTCGACAACGGCGCGCCGGCCTGGAGCAACGATGCGAGCTCGATCACGACCGGCACCTTCCCCCCATTGCTCCCGTGGTGCACCAAACCCTGCGTCTCGACGAGGCCGTCACCCTTGCGCAGCTTCACGGTGGCGGGCGCGTCGACGGTCTCGGTCTTCCCGTTCGCGTGTGTGAGGGTCGCGGTGCCCGACGCGATGTCGTAGGTGAGGACACCCCCGAGGATGCGTGCCACCTGGGTGCCCTGGTGGAAGTGCTCCGGGAGCTTGGCGCCCGGCGCGACCGTGACCCGCTGCAGGTAGAGCTGCTGCCCCGGCGCGTTCGCAGGGAGGGCCGACCCGAGGTCGGCACGGGTGATGCCGGTGTTGCCGGACGAACCGGTCGTGGTGGACGTCGTGGTCGTGGTCTGGGCCGTCGCCGACGTCCCCGTCACCACGACGCCGAGCAGCACCAGCGCCACGAAGGCGCGCTTCATCGAACGTGAGATCTGCATCCGGTCATCATCGACCGTGGCCGACCCAGCTGTAGGGACGGTTCCGCCCTCTGGTCAAAGCGGCGCCGCGGGCGCACACTCGGAGCATGACCACGATCCTGGTGGTGTTCCACACGTCGGAAGGCGAGACGGCGCGGATCGCCGACCACGTGGGGGCCGTCCTCCAGGAGCTCGGTGACGAGGTGGAGGTGCACGACGTCGCCGGTGCACCGGCGCCCGAGCACTTCGACGGCGCGATCGTCGGCGACTCGGGCCACGCGGTGCATCACAGCCGGGCGCTGACCCGGTACGTCCACGACCACGTGGCCGTGCTCAACAAGCTGCCGGCGGCGCTGTTCCAGGTGAGCCTCACAGCGGCCAACCCCGACGACGAAGACGAAGCCACCGCGCAACGGCTCGTGCAGGAGCTCCTGGAGCGCACCGACTTCGACCCCGACCTGGTCGGGCTGTTCGCGGGTGCAGTCGTGTACACGCGGTACGGATGGTTCAAGCGTCGCGTGGTGCGCGCCATCTCGCGGCGTGAAGGCGGCGACACCGACCGGTCCCACGACCACGAGTACACCGACTGGCAAGCGGTCGAGCAGTTCGCGCGCGACGTCCACAAGCTCGTGCAGGCCAGCGCGGTCGCAACCTCCTAGCGAGAAGCCGCGGTTCGACGCGCTCCCCGTGCGAGGATGCACCGCATCGGACCGAGGGGGACGTCGTGAATCAAGCCGCACCGAAGAGCTCGGGCAGCAAACTCAGCGGTGGCGCGATCGCGTCGCTCGGCGGGATCGCGGTGCTGGTGATCTTCATCGTGCAGAACACCGAAGACGTCCGCTTCGACTTCTTGTGGATCAACTTCACGTGGCCGCTGTGGCTCTACACGATCCT
>DASXXX010000141.1:0-12323 GCA_036502765.1 Acidimicrobiia bacterium
GGCGTCCGCGCCACCGTCGACCGCCTCGGCGGTCTCGACGTGCTGGTGAACGCGGCCGGCATCCTGCGCGCCGCGAACACGCACGAGTGCACGCTCGACATGTGGAACCAGGTGATCAACATCAACCTGACGGGCACGTTCTTGATGTGCCGCGCCGCCATCCCCGCGCTGCTCGAGTCCGACCACGCCGCGATCGTCAACTTCAGCTCGACGTCGGCGACGTTCGGGCACCCCTACATGGCGGCCTACGCGGCGAGCAAGGGCGGTATCGACGCGATGACGCACACGCTCGCCATGGAGTACGCCAAGCGAGGGATCCGCGTCACCGCCGTCGCGCCCGGCAGCATCCAGAGCGGGATCACCGAGACGACTGGTGGGATGCTCCCGGCCGACAGCGACTGGAGCCTCTTCGCCAAGATCACTCCGTTGCTCGGCGAAGGCTTCGCGCCGCCGGAGGTCGTGGCGTCGGTGATCGCGATGCTCGCCTCCGACGACGGCGCGTACGTGACCGGCACGTCGGTGCGCATCGACGGCGGCACCCACGCCTGACGGCGCTCCCGCCCACCACCGCGAGGTTGCGTCACCTGAGCGCGTTCTACGCGCCCGAGTGACGCAACCTCGTACGCGGCGTCGGGTCAGGGCGTGGTGAGGTCGGTCTGGTACGTGTAGCGGTTCGACTCGGTGCAGTCGAAGGTGCCGGCCTTCTTCGGGTAGATGCGCGAGAACTTGCCGCTGTTCCACTGCACGACCATGAAGCAGCTCGACGGCACCTTGCCGCCGATGTTCACCGTGCCCGTCATCCCGCCGGCGTTGAAGCTGGTCGTGCCCTTGAGCGCGGTGAGCAGCGACGCCCGGGTCAGGCCATCCGTCGACTTGCTTGCGGTGTCGGCTGCTTCTTTGAACGCGAGCACCGCCTCGAAGCCGTACACCCCGAACGCGCTGGCGTTGTCCTTGCCGATGTACTTCAGGTAGCCGGCGAGCGTCTTGTTCGACTTCGCCTCGGCGAACGGCAGGAACCCGAGGTCGACGTACTCGCCGTCCATCGCGTTGCCCGCCGCAGCCATCTGCTTCTGGTCGTAGCAGGCGCTGGTGCACTGCCAGACGACCTTGCTCGAGTCGACGCCCTGGAGCGCGGCCTCCTGACGCAGCAGCACCGCACCCGGAGTGGTGAGGCCGTTGTCGGACCAGTTGTCGCCGTCCTGCTTCATCTGCGTCACCACTGGGGTGAACGCGCTCTGGGGTGACGAGTTCGACAACGCCGGCATGCCGGTGACGTCGATGCCGGCGTTCTTGGCCGCGTCGGCGAGCGAGTCGGTGGACCGCTCGGCGTCGGGCGAGTCGCTGCTCTTGATGAACGGGCCCTTCAGGTCGCCCTTGTGCTGCTTCGACAGGTACTTGAAGATGCCCTGGTTGGTCCGGTACGTCTGCGGGTTCTTCCCGACCGTCGAGCAGTCGATCATCGAGGGGATCACCGGGAACGACGTCGGCGCGCACGCCTGGGCCGTACCGAGCACGATGGAGCCGATGTCGGGGAGCCCGGTCGCCTGGCCCGCCTGGTCCTTGCATCCGGTGAGATCTTCGAGCCCGGTGAACAGCGCGGTCGCGGTGCTGACCATGGACAGGTCCTGGCCGCACGCGGTGATGATCGCGTTGCGGGTGTCGTTCGGGTTGAGGTGCGAGTCGATGAAGTCGACCTTCAGCGTGCGCCCCGCCACCCCACCGTTGGCGTTCACGAACTTCGCGCCCGCCTGCGCGCCGTCGACGATGCCCTTGAACGCGTTCGGCGCGATGGAGTTGTCGACGTCGGCGATGACGGCGATGGAGATGGTCTTGGCGGTGACACCGATCTCGCTGGCGTTGCTGGCCGCAGGCGTCGCGGCACCCGCCGACGTGATGGTCGCGAGCGAGGCGACGGCAAGGGCCAGCACGGCGAGTGCGAGCGAAGTACGACGAACGATGGACACGGTTCCCCCCTGGATCCGACTCTGACGAGCGCGCCCGAGCGTATTGAGCACCCCTGCTTACGTCAACCCCGACCCTTCAGGTGGGATGCACCCGGGTGGGAGGGTCAGCCGGGTGGGAGGGTCAGCCAGGCCAGCCGGTCGACACCGCTCCCGCCACCATGGCCACGAGGTTCTCGACGAAGGCCTCGTCGTCGAGCACGTGCCGGGACGGCCGGGTGGTGCGATCCTTGGCCCGCTCGCGGTCGGCGACGGCACGCAGGATGAACATGGTGATGAGGCTCGAGCGCTCGTCGAGGATCGCCTGCGGGACCGCGGGCATGCGCTCGGCGAGCAGCGCGTACACCTCGTGCCCGCCCGTGCGGGCGAGCACCGACTCGAGCTCGGGGCTCAACAAGGCCGGGTCTTCCCCCGCCAACTCGGCGACGATCAGGAGGCACGACCGGCCTCGCCAGCCGCTCGCCGCGAGCTCGGCAGCAGGACGGACGATCGCCTCGACGACCGAGCCGACGTCGTCGTCGGGCGTGCGGCGAGCCTTGGCCAGGAGCTCACCCTCGCGTTGGGCGAGGAACTCCACGTGCCGGTCGAGCACCGCGCAGAGCACCTGCTCGCGGGATCCGAAGTGGTAGCGGAGCGCGGCGCGGTTGCGTTGCCCGGCGCGCCGCGTGACCTCGATGAGCGACGCGTTCCACACGCCGTGCTCGGCGAACTCGTGTGCCGCGGCATCGAGGAGCTGCTCGCGGGTCGTCGACGCGTCTCGGGGCACCGAGAAATCGTAGGGCCCGCCAGCGAATTCGCACGGCCCGACGGAATCTGACACTGTGTCAGATCCAGACCGCGCATCCGGGGGGACGTGATGGAATTCGGGATCTTCGTACAGGGGTACACGCCGGGCTTCCGTCAGAAGGCCGACCCCGAGGCCGAGCACCACGCGCTCATGAACGAGCTCGAGCTGGTGAAGGCGGCCGACGAAGCGGGCTTCAAGTACGTGTGGGCCACCGAGCACCACTTCCTCGACGAGTACTCACACCTCTCGGCCAACGAGGTGTTCCTCGGGTACCTCGCGCACAGCACCGAGCGCATCCACCTCGGCTCGGGAATCTTCAACCCGCTCCCGCAGGTGAACCACCCCGCGAAGGTGGCGGAGAAGGTCGCGATGCTCGACCACCTCTCGGGCGGGCGCGTCGAATTCGGCACCGGCCGGGGCGCGGGCAGCCACGAGATCCTCGGCTTCCTCCCCGACATGGAGGATCTCACGGGCACCCGCGACATCTGGGAGGACGTGATCCGCGAGTTCCCGAAGATGTGGATGCAGGACGAGTACCAGGGCTACGAGGGCAAGTACTGGTCGCTCCCGCCGCGCAAGATCCTCCCGAAGCCGTACGTGAAGCCGCACCCGCCGATGTGGTACGCCGCCGGCAACACGAGCAGCTACGCGATGGCCGCGCGCTACGGCCTCGGGGTGCTCGGGTTCTCCGTCGGGTCGATCGACGAGCTCGCGCCGGTGCTCGAGGCGTACAAGAACGACATCGTCAACGCCGAGCCCATCGGCGCGTACGTGAACGACAACGTGATGGTCACCAGCGCGGCGTTCGTCGCCGAGGACCGCGAAGCCGCCGTGCAGTCGATGGTGAACGGACGGCTCTCGTACCTCCAGAGCAACGTGTTCCGGTACCACGACACGTTCCCGCACCCCGACTGGGCGCCGAAGTGGCCCGAGCTGCTCCCCGACCCGACCGTCGAGGAGGTGCGCGCCTCGCTGGGCACACCGGGCAACGTGGTCGGTGACCCCGACGACGCCCTGAAGGCGTGCCAGGAGTGGGCCGACGCCGGCGTCGACCAGATCTCCTTCGGTCAGGGCATGGCCACGCAGGAAGAGGCGCTCGAGACCATCCGTCTCATCGGCGAGCACGTGATCCCGAAGCTCGACACCGACCCCGAGCACCGCACGAGCCGATTCCGGCGCGAGGCGAGCGCGAAGATCTGAACATCCACCGAACGCTCCGCATCCCGAACGACAGGATCCACCCATGAGCAACCCCTTCAGCTACGAGAACAAGCGCGTCGTCGTGACCGGCGGCGCCACGGGCGTGGGCGCCGGTCTCCTCGAGGTGCTCGCCGAGCAGGGCGTCGCGCACGTCACCGTGCTCGACCTCAAGGAGCCCACGGGTCCGCACACGCGCTTCATGCAGTGCGACCTGTCCGACCAGGTCGCCGTGTTCGCGGCCGTGGCCGCCATCGACGGGCCCGTCGACGTGCTCTTCAACAACGCTGGCGTCGCCGACACCCTGCCGCCGGCGACTGTGATCTCGGTGAACTACCTCGCGTTGCGCGCGCTCTCCGAAGGCCTGCTCCCGAAGATGCCCGACGGCGGCGCGATCGTGAACACCGCCTCGATCGCGGGCGGCCAGTGGCCGACCCGGCTCGACATGATCAACGAGGTGCTCGACCTCGGCGGCAACTGGGAGTCGACGCTCGCGTGGCTCGACTCGCACGACATCGGCACCCAGCCGTACGCCTTCTCCAAGGAGCTCGTGCAGGTGTACACGATGCGCTCGTCACGCCCGACCCAGCAGCGCGGGGTCCGCACCAACAGCGTGTGCCCGGCGCCGATCGACACGCCGCTGCTCAAGGACTTCCGCGAGACGATGAGCGACAAGCTGATCGACTGGACCGTCGAGCAGAGCAAGGGCCGCCCGGTCTCGCCCCGCGAGGTGGGCCTGGTGCTCGCGTTCCTCGGCAGCGACGCCGCCGCCTACGTCAACGGCGTGAACCTGCTCGTCGACGCCGGCTTCACCGCCGCGATGACGACCGGTCAGGTCGACTTCGCCGCGATCTCCTAGCCCGACCTTCCGGACCAAGACCATGTCGACCGTTGCCGTCGAACCGGCGAGCGATGCGATCCGGGTGATCCGGCTCGAGCGCCCCGACCGGCTCAATGCGATCTCGTTCGAGCTCGTCGCCGATCTCCATGATGCCCTCGACCAGGTCGCGGCCGACGAGACGTGCAAGGTCGCGGTCCTCACCGGTGCGGGACGCGGGTTCTGCGCCGGTCTCGACCTGCGCGACTTCGGCACCCCGCCGTCGGCGGGTGAGCACGCACACTTCCCCGCGGGCACGACCGGTCAGTCGTTCATGGCGAACCTCACGCAGCACATCCGGGCGACACCACAGATCGTGGTGGCGGCGGTGAACGGCCCCGCGTTCGGTGGCGGGCTGTCGTTGGCGCTCGCGTGCGATCTGCGCGTCGCGGCGCGCTCGGCCACGTTCTGCTCCGCGTTCATCAAGACCGGCCTGACCGGCACCGACATCGGCGTGACATACCTCTTGCCGCGACTCATCGGCGCGTCGCGCGCGTTCGACCTGATCGTCACCGGTCGCACGGTCGACGCCGACACGGCCGAACACTTCGGGATCGTGTCGCAGGTCTTCGACGACGACGGCTTCCTCGACACCGCACTCGGGATGGCCGAGGGGATCGCCGCCTACACCGGCATCGGGTTGCGCATGACCAAGGAGGTCATGTGGGCCAACCTCGACACGCCGAACATGGCTGCGTGCATCGCGCTCGAGAACCGCAACCAGGAGATCGCCGGGAAGTCGCCCGAGGTGCAGGAGTACATGCGCGCCTACAGCGGGCGCGTCACCGGTTAACCCTGCTTGACCAGTTCGATCAGGTAGCCGTCGGGGTCGCGCACCATCGCCACGGTCAGGCCCATCGCTTCGATCGTGCGCGGCTCCAATTGCGACGTGCCCCCCTCCGCCAGCGCGCGCTCGTAGGCGGCGGCGACGTCGTCGCACGCGAGCACGATCTTCTCGTACCCGGTGCCGATGTCGGGCGCCTCCGACCGCTTCGTGTACTTGATCAGGAGGATCGACACGGCATCGCCCTCGGTGCCCACCAGCACCTCGTGCATGTGCCCGAGGTCGTACTTGCCCTTCTCCTGCAGGCCGAGGGCCCGCGTGTAGAACTCGGTGGAGCGGTCGAGGTCGCTGACGTTGATGCCGAACCCGGAGATCTGTGTGCTGCCCATCAGCGCCGGACATTATCGGGCGTCGGCGAACCGTGGAATACTCGCGCCATGGACACGCCGCTCCTCGGGTTCTCGCACCTCCAGTTGCGCGTGCGCGACGTCGCAGCCAGCTGTGCCTGGTACACGACCGTGCTGGGCGTCGAGACCATGACCGCGGCCGACGACAATTCCTACGTCGCGTTGCGCCACCGGGCGTCGCACATGGTGATCGTGATCTCGAGTCGTGTCGAAGGTTCGGCCGAAGGCACGGCCGACGTGCCGCTCGACCACGTCGCGTTCGCGGTGCCCGACGGTGAAACCCTCCACCTGTGGGCCGATCACCTCACCGAAGTGGGCATCGACCATCCCGGGGTCGCGCTCGAGATGGGCAAGCCCACGTTGCAGCTCGTCGACCCCGACGGCATCAACGTCGAGCTGGTCGCTCCCGCGCCGCGCAACTGAGCCGCGCGGGAGACGTCAGCTCCCGCCGAAGTGCGGGTTGAAGATGAACCCGACGATGAATCCCTGCGGCGACGTGACCGTCGCGGTGACGATGCCGTCGCCCACTTCCGCGGGCGCCACGTGCACGGTCGCTCCGAGCGCGACCGCGTCGGCGACCGCGGCCTCGACGTCGTCGACGCCCCAGTACGTGAGCGCGCCGTCGGCCGGGTTCGCGTCGGGGAGCAGCCCCAGCTCGTAGCCACCCACCTCGAAGCCCACGTAGAACGGCTCGTCGAAGTAGGGCCCGAAGCCCAACAAGTCGGTCCACCACCGCTTCGCGGCCGCGAGGTCGTCGACGGGGTGGATGACGGTCCGGAGTCCGATCAGGGGCGTGGTCATGGGAACAGTCTTCCCGATGATGCAAGGATGCGCGGATGACGACGTTCGATCCGCTCAGTGCACCCGCCGACTCGCCGGGCCTCGAGGAGCTCCGCGCCGGCTGCCCGGTGGCGCACACCCCGACCGGCCCGTGGTACCTGGCCCGTTACGCCGATGTCCTCGCCGCCACGCAGGACATCGAGCTGTTCCAGGCGAACTTCCGCCAGCCGGGCGTGGTCGTGCCCGACGAAGAGCAGCTCATCAACGAGATTCCCGAGCCGCGTCACGGTCACGTGCGGCGCATCATCAACTCGGCGATCGCAGTACACCGGCTCGTGAACATCGAGCCCTTCTGCGTGGACCTCTGCGACGGCCTCCTCGACGATCTCCTCGCGCGGGACGAACCGATCGATCTCGTCACCGACTACGTGATGGCGGTGCCGAACAACGTGATCGCGCACCTGCTCGGTGCGCCGCGTGAGGACTTTCCGCTCTGGGCGGCGTGGTCGGACGAGGTCGTGCAGGGCACGTGGCCGGCACTCAACCGCAACGAGCGTGGTGAAGGGCTGCCGGGTGCGCATCCAGAGTTCTCCGACTACGTCGACGCGTTGATCGCGGCACGGCGCGACGTCCCGCGCGATGACTTCATCACGCGACTGCTGGAGGCCGAGGTCGACGGTCGTCACCTCACCGATGTCGAGGCGCGCACTCAGCTCGTGTTCCTCTTCATCTCCGGCAACGAGACCACCCGCCATCTCATCGGCAACCTGTTGTGGACGGTGGCGCAGGACCCCGACCTCTACGCGCAGCTGCGTGCTGATCGCGAGCTCGTCCCGACCGCGGTCGAAGAGTCGCTGCGCCACGACCCTCCGATCCGGTTCCTGCTCCGCAACTGCATGCAGGAGCGTGACCTGCACGGCGAGCACCTCGTGCCCGGCGAGAAGGTCGCATTCGGGATCCTGTCGGCCAACCGCGACGAAGCGGTGTTCGAGGACCCGCACGCGTTCCGCCTCGATCGTCCCGATCCGCGTGGCCACGTGGCGTTCGGCGGTGGCCCGCACGTGTGCCCGGGGGCGAGTCTCGCCCGCCTCGAAGGGCGTGTCGCGCTCGGTGTGTTCCTCGAGCGCGTGGCCACGATCCGTCCCGTCGACCCCGGCGCGTACGACGAGGTTCCGGTCGCCTGGGCCCACGGCCCGCGACAGCTGCTGGTGGAGCTCAGCCCCGGTTGAGGTCGGCGACGACGCCGGCCCAGTGGTCGGGGTCGGGGGCGCGGTTGTTGGTGAGGCTCACTGCGTCGGCGATGCCATCGAGGCGCGCCCGCAACTTGGACGCGATCGACGACGGCTCCCCCACCACTGCGATCGCGTCGAGCACCTCGTCGTCGATCAGGTCGGCCATCGCCTCCCACCGGCCGTCCTTCGACAACCGGTTGAGCTCGGGATGGAGGTCGCCCCAGCCGTGGCACTCGAGCGTCGGCGCGTACGCGGGCGTCGAGCCGTAGAACGCGAGTTGTTGACGCGCGACGCCGCGGAGCCGTTCGAGCTCCTCCTCGCGATCGGAGGTGACGACCAGCGTGGCGCACACCACCTGCACGTCAGCGCGCGCCCTCCCCGACGCGGCGAGGCCGCGTTCCAGCGCGGGCAGTGTGATCGTCTCCAACGACTCGCGCGTCGTGAACGGATGCGTGATGAGGCCGTCGGCCACTTCGCCCGCGGCCGTGACCATGCGGGGCCCGAACCCGCCGACGTAGACCGGTGGCCGCCCGAACGGGTTGGGCCCGGGGTCGAACGCCGGGATCATCAGGGTGTGGCGGTAGAACTCGCCCTCGAACGCCAGCCGTTCACCGGTCTCCCACGCGGTGAACACCGCGCCGACCGCGCGCACGAGCTCGTGCATCCGCCGTGCCGGTTCCGACCACTCCGCGCCGTACCGGTGCACGATGTGCGGGCGCACCTGCGAGCCCAGCCCGAGCACGAAGCGGCCGCCGGTGACCAGCTGCACGTCGTTGCCCAAGTACGCCAGGTTCATCGGCGTGCGCGCGAATGCGATGGCGATGGCCGTGCCCAGCTGCACGCGCGTGGTGTGCTCGGCCGCCACCGCGAGCGCGACGAACGGGTCGTGTTTCGCCTCGAACGAGAAGACGCCGTCGTACCCGATCTCCTCGAGGAGGGGATACGTGGCGCGCACCTCACGCGGGTCTTCGAGCGCGCTGGTGGTGAAGACGCGCATGCGACCGCTCAGGCGTCCGCGTCTTCCTCGATCGCGATGAGTCGACGACCGGCGTCGATCAGCGCGAGGTGGGTGAACGCCTGCGGGAAGTTGCCCAGGTGCTGACCCGTGGTCGCGTCGATCTCCTCGGCGTACAGGTGCAACGGACCTGCGAACGACAGGAGCTTCTGGAAGAGCGCGCGCGCCCGGTCGACCTCACCGATGATGGCGAGCGCGGACACCAGCCAGAACGAGCAGATCGTGAACGTGCCTTCCTCGCCCGACAGGCCGTCGTCGGTGGCATCGACGCGATAGCGGAGCACGAGGCCGTCCTTGGTGAGCTCGTCGGCGATGGCAAGCACCGTGGCGCGCACACGCTCGTCGTCACCGGGCAGGAAGCCCATGATCGCGATCAGGAGGTTCGAGGCGTCGAGCGCCTTGGTGCCGTAGGCCTGGGTGAACACGCCACGGTCGTCGAGGCCCTGATCGATGATGTCGGCCTTCATCTTCTCCGCCGCGGCCTCCCAGCGTTCGATGCACTCGTCGTCGTCGCGCTCGCGGGCCATGCGCAACCCGCGGTCGACTGCGACCCAGCACATCACCTTGGACGCCACGAAGTGCTGAGGATCGCCGCGCATCTCCCAGATGCCCTGGTCGGGTTCGGGGTACCGCTCGATGGCCTGGTCGACGAGGAAGCACAGCCCATCCCAGATCTGGTGCGGGATCTGGCCGCCGCGCCGCTGGAAGGAGTTGACCGCGTCGAGGAGCATCCCCCACACGTCGTGCTGGTGCTGGTCGAACGCCCCGTTGCCGACGCGCACCGGACGAGAGTTGCGGTAGCCGGAGAGGTGGTCGAGCGTGTGCTCGGTGAGATCGGTCTCACCGCCGATCCCGTACATGATCTGCAGGTTCGGCTTCCCCGACGCCATCTCCGGCGCGAGCGTCTCCAACATGAAGGCGAAGTACTCGAACGCCTCCCACTCGAAGCCGAGGTCGTGCAGCGCGCGCAGCATGAACGCGGTGTCGCGGATCCAGGTGTAGCGGTAGTCCCAGTTGCGCTCGCCGCCCGGCGTCTCGGGGAGCGACGTGGTACCGGCGGCCATGATCGCCCCGGTGGGCGCGTAGCTGAGCGACTTGAGCGCGAGCGCGCTGCGCTCGAGGTACGGACGCCACACGTGGTCGTGGATCTTCGCCAGCGCGAGCCAGTCACGCCAGTACTTCTCCGTTGCTTCGCGCTGCCCCTCCGCCTCCTCCAGCGTGGTCGGTGCATCGCCCTCCCACGACAGCGCGAGCCACGCCGACTCGCCCTCCTCGAGCGTCGTGCGGCCGTAGGTGCGCGGGCCGAGGATGCCGAGACGCATGCTGCCGGTGAGGTCGAGCGCGAGGTCGCCGTAGCGGCACGTGACCTTCTCGTAGCCGCCGTCGTCGTAGGTCCACTCGCCGGCTTCGCGGCCGTAGTCGAACATCGGTATGCAGTTCGTCTGCACCTCGACCCGGCCGTCGCAACAGGTCGCGATGCGCAGGAGCGTGCCCTGCGCCATCGTGTCGCCGGGGACGCGCCGGTACCGGTCGCGGCGCGCGTCTGTGGGCGCCGGGCCCATGACGAGCAGGTCCCACACCACGAGCCAGCCGGTCGGTGTGTGCCACGTGGTTTCGAGGACGTTCGTCCCCGGGACGTAGCGACGCGTGTTCGGCACGTCGATCCCGCTCGGGCCGAAGCGGAAGTTGCCGGCGGAACGGTCGAGCAGCGCGCCGAACACGCTCGGCGAGTCGGGGCGGGGCAGGCACAGCCACTCGACCGATCCGTCGGGGGCGATGAGCGTGCTGTTCTCGCAGTCGGAGAGGAACGCGTAATCGGCGATGTCGGGGAACGTGGTCACCATGTGCCTTTCGTCGCCGTGAGTCTGGCACTTGACCCCATCAGACCCCTGCACCACCCGGGGATACAGTGCCCGCGTCCGGACACTCAGAGGGGGAAGCAATGGCACTGCCGTTCAGCTACGAAGGCAAGCGGGTGGTCGTGAGCGGGGGCGGTGGAGCCGGCATGGGCGCCGCCGCGGTCGAAGGGCTCGCCGAGCTCGGCGCCGAGATCCACGTCCTCGACCTCAAGGACCCGCCGGTGAAGGTGGCGAGCCACCAGATCGTCGACCTGCGCGACCCCGACGCGGTTGCGACCGCCATCGACAACATCGACGGCCGGATCGATGCGCTGTTCAATGCGGCGGGTCTCCCGGGTGCGCCGTTCCCCGACCTCGACACGATGCTGGTGAACTTCGCCGCGCCTCGCCACCTCACCGGGCTCGTTGCGCCGCGCATGACCGACGGGGGCGCGATCTGCAGCATCTCGTCGACCGCGGGCAGCGGTTACCTGCTCAACCTCGAGAAGTGGATGCCCCTCGTCGACACGCCCGACTACGCGTCGGCGAAGGCGTGGTGCGAGGAGCACCCCGACGACATCCTCGGCGCGTACTCGCAGTCGAAGGAAGCCCTCATCATCTGGACGATGAAGGCGGCGATGGACCTCAACGCGCAGGGCGTCCGCCTCAACTGCATCAGCCCCGGCCCCACCGACACGCCCATGATGCCGGCGTTCGAGGACATGGCCGGCGGCGGTCAGATCATCGACCTCTTCGCCCAGGGTCTCGGGCGTCGTTCGACGCCGGCGGAGCAGGGCTGGCCGATGATCTTCCTCAACAGCGACGCGGCGTCGTACATCTCGGGCGAGAACCTCAACACCGACGGCGGCACCGTGTCGGCCATCACCACCGGCCGCCTCGTGCTCGAGTTCGACGCGTCCATGCTCGAGGGCTGACCGATCGCAAGGTTGCGTCCCTCGAGCGCGTATGTCGCGCTCAGGTGACGCAACCTTGCTTCAGGTGACGGTGAGCGTGAAGGTGGCGGTGAACGCGTCGCCGGGTGCAACCAGGTGCGTGTTGCCGGTGACGAGCGCATTCGTCGGCGCGGCCATCGGTTCGAGCGCGGCGAACGGCTTGCCCGGCGGCACCCACACCTGCGCGTAGGGATAGTGCGGGTTGCCTTGCAACGCGACCGACGCGCCGTCCTCACCGGTGAACGCGAGTCGACGGTCGCGCCCGAGCTGGTAGAGGTCGTCGAACCTACGCCGACCGAGTGCACCTTCTTCGGCGGTCTCGCGCGTCGACGCGCCGGTGGGGATGCCCCGCTCGTCGAGCGCGAGGTGCTCGCGACGCGGGAGGCTGACGGTCCATCGCGAACGCGGTGTGCCCGGCACGCGCAGGTACGGGTGCCATCCCCACGCCGCCGGAACCTTCCGGTCGGCGGTGGGCACGAGCATGGTGTCGAT
>DASXXX010000142.1:0-18598 GCA_036502765.1 Acidimicrobiia bacterium
CGGTGACGGTCTCTGCGAAGAGATCGCGCCTTCGGTGTTCACTCTGCTCGACGACGGCCTCGCCTACGTCAAGGAAGGCGACAAGGTCTTCAGCGACCCGGGCGGCGCCGACGGTCTGGCCAACGTGCCCGCGGGCATGGAGGAGGCCACCATCGAGAGCGCCGAGGAGTGCCCCGGTGAGTGCATCTTCATCGAGGTCGACTGACGAGGTTTCCACCCAGGGCTGCCGCCCACCGACAGCAACACCGTTCCTCCTGAGCGACCCGGGCCCGAGGCCCGGGTCGTTGTCGTCTCGGCAAGCTGTCTATTCGTCGAGGCAGCTGCCGGTCGCGACCGACGCCGTGGTCCCGCTCGAGAGCACGGGGCCGAGCACCGCGTCGAGCTCGGTGCGGGTCAACGCGTACGCGGTGGTCTGGCGGCTGATGTCGTAGGCGAACATCACGCCGACGACCCGCCCCGCGGGATCGACGATCGGGCCCCCGGAGTCGCCGGGCGCGGTGACGGCGGCGAGCACGAACACCTCGCGCTCGGTCGGCGTGCTGCGGGTGATGTCGGTGCCGCGAGCCACGATCTGCTCGGCGATGCGCACCGGGGCCTGGCGCAGCGCACCACCGCCGGGGTGACCGAACAGCGCACCGCGGTCGTCGACGTGGCCCTCCCCGAGTTCGAGGGCGGGGAGCCCGAGACCCGGGACGCGCAGGATCGCGAGATCACGGTTCGGATCGAACGCGACCACGGTCGTGTCGAGGTGACGGCCGTCGCTGGTGGTGACGCGCGTGTCGTGTTCACCGGCGACGACGTGCGCGTTGGTGACCACGAGGTTGGGGCCGGCCACGAAGCCGCTGCCCTCCTGGATGCGATCGCACGCCTGCCCCTCGACCAGCAACGTCGAACGGGTGACGCGCGCCGCGGCCTCGGCCGGGATGCCGTCGGCGGGCGGCGCGCCGGCGTCGGGTGACGACAGCGTGTCGAACACCTCGGGGAAGCTCTGGTCGCCGACCAGGCGCCCGAGCGTCTCCGACTCCGACGGTGGTGCCGGCGCGACCCGGTCGATGAGACGCGCCACCGCGCTGTCGCGCACGGCGCGCGCGGTCCACCCCGGCGAGTTCGCCAACGCGGGGATGAGCAGCCACATGAGCACGAGGATCCCGGTGACGCCGAGGACACCCCCCGCCACCCGGTCGCTCTGGCGCAGCGCGCCGCCGCCCCGGCCCAGGCGCGCCGAGAGGGAACCGCCGAGCGCGGCGGCGACGGCCTGCGCAACGCCCGCGACGACGATGACGAACGCGAGTGACGCGAGCAGACGCGTGCGCGGCGGCGAACCGCGCAGCGCGTCGGCGACGTCGGGGACGAGCAGCACCCCGACGACGAGGCCGACGGCCAGCCCGCCCCACGACGTGGCGCGGCGGACGAAGCCGATCCGGTACCCGACCCAGCCGGCCCCCGCGGCCACGGCGACGACGACGAGGTCGAGGAAGTTCACGCGGGTGCGGTCAGGTTGCCGGAGCGAGCAACCGCGCGTGGGTGAGGAATCCGGTGTGCGCGACCATGCGGTGGTCGGGTCGCACCGACTGGCCGTCGACGTGCCACGTGCGTTGCAGCACTTCGAGCGTCTCGATCATCCCGAACGGCGAGTCGACGAGCTCCTCGCGCAGACGCGACACCTGGCCGATGGTGGGCAGGTACGCCAGCATGATCCCGCCGGGGTGCAGCGCCTGTTCCGCGTGCTTCACCACCCGCCACGGTTCGGGCAGGTCGAGGAGGATGCGGTCGAGGTCGTCGAGGGCGATGCCGTCGTAGATGTCGCGCACTTCGATGTCGAGCGGGATGTCGGGACCGAGGAACCCCTCGACGTTGGTGCGCGCCCGACGGGCGAAGTCGTCGCGGATCTCGTAGCCGGTGATGTGGCCGTGTTCGCCGATCGCGCGGAGCAGCGCGAGCGTGAGCGCGCCGGATCCGACGCCCGACTCGAGCACGCGGGCTCCGGGGAACACGTCGGCCAGGATCATGATCGGGCCGAGGTCCTTGGGGTAGATCACCTGCGCGCCGCGCGGCATCTCGAGCACGTACTCGGCGAGGGTCGGGCGCACCGCGGTGAGTCGTGCGTTGCGGGTGGTGCGCACGGTCACCCCGTCGGGTTGACCGATCACGTCGTCGTGCGCGAGCACGCCGGCGTGGGTGTGGAACTCGCCGCCCTCGGCGAGGGTGATCAGGTGACGACGGCGCTTGGCGTCGACCAGCAGCGCCCGGTCGCCCGCGGCGAAGGCCCGCGCCATCTCAGCGCACAACCGGCATGGGCAGCTCGATCGCGCCCACCTGCGACCGCAGACGGCAGAACGCGCAGACGTCGCCCGGGGTGGGCGACCCGCACACGGTGCACTCCCCCAGCTCGTCACGCTCCTGCTCGGCGTCGCCGGCGAAGCGCTCGTGCCCGCGCTCGATGAACCCGAAGAGGAACGCCGCCTTCGAACCGGGTGAGCGGTCTTCCAGCGCGTTCAGCACCTCCTTGTACCCCAGGTGGCGGTTGCCCGCAGCCATCGGGCACTCCTCGACCTGGTAGTCGATGCCCTGCAGCACGCAGTACGCCGCGGTCTCGCGCTCGCTCAGCCGCACCAGCGGCTTCACCTTGCGCACGAACCCGGGCGCCGCGGGGAGCACCGGGTGCTGGCGGCCGAGGTAGCCGACCTCCCAGCGCAGCACGTTGCCGAGGAGCACCGCGGCTTCGTCGTCGAGGTTGTGGCCGGTGGCGACGACGTCGTAGCCGCGTTCGACGGCCACCGAATTGAAGAGGTGGCGCTTCGACAGGCCGCACGACCCGCACGGCGAGCGTCGGGTGGCCGCCGCGGCCTCGGGGATGGTGTAGCCCTCGTCGGCCGCCAGGTCGACTTCGATCAGTGGCCGCCCGAGCTGGGCCGCGAACTCACGCGTGTACACGCCCGACTCGTCGGAGTAGTCGCCGATGCCGAGACCGAGGTAGAGGCCGTCGGCCTCGTAGCCGAGGCGCACGAGGATGTCCCAGAGCGCGAGCGAGTCCTTGCCGCCCGACACCGCGACCAGCACCCGCTCCCCTGGCTCGAGCATGCGGTGAGAGTGGATCGCACGCCGCACCTGCTCGTCGCAGTGGTGGACGAAGTGGTCCTTGCAGAACGCGGCGTTGTGCCGGCGGACGTCGATGACCGCGGGCCCCTTGCACACCCGGCACTTCACGCTGGGCCTCCGCTGATGGTCGGCTCCGCTCCGTAAGACTCGTCGGAGCACAGCGCCCCTCCGCGTCCGCCGCTGATCACCGGGCGGATCTCGACCGAGGCGTCGTCGGCGAGCTTGCGGTCGTGCGTGACCAACTCGTCGCCCACGATCACCAGCACGGTCTCCGGGCTCAACTCGAAGCGCTGGAGCAACGCGTGCACGGTGATCGGGCCGTCGACCTCGACCTCTCGCTTCGGGTTGCGCAGCAGCACCTTCACCGGGTGCAGGCTACCGGCCTACTTCGTGCGACGGATCTCGCGAATCTCGAGGCGCTCGCCGGGCTTGAGCTTGAGGGTGAAGATGTCTTCGGTGCGCCCCACGTACTTGTGGAGCAGGCGGAGACCGGTGGCACCGGCGGCGACGTAGAACCAGGCTCGGTTCCCGCTGTGCATGCCCTTGCGCAACGCGGTGGAGCCCACGCGCGCCACGATGCGCGACGTGAAGTCCTTGCGGATGACCCGCGCCGCCGATGCCGCGGCACCGACGGCGATGAACGCATCGCTACGACGCGCCATCAGATCTGGTCGATTCCGCTACGGCGTCCCGGCCTCCGGCCACGCCTCCGCTGCAGTTCCATTAGCGAGCCGCCATCCGTCAGAGCCGCCGCACTTCGACGATGGTGCTCTTCTTGTGGCCGCGCCGCCGGCCGAGGAGGAACGCGACGACGACGACACCGACTCCGGCGAAGATCAGGCCGGTCTTGGCGGCGCCTTCGGCGACCTCGGTGGTGTCGTCGGCGACGCCCTTGATCTGCGCGAGCTTGGCCTCGATGTCGGCGCGGGTGACCGGCTTGTCGGGCCCGGGACCGGGACTCATCCGTACTCCTTCTCGGCGCGCCGTGCCGTCCGCGCCAGCCACACCAGGGCGGCGCCGAACAGCAGGACCACGAACATGATCAGGTAGGGCACCCACGACCAGTCGCCGGAGAAGGTGTCGCCGGTCTCTTCCTGCAGGGCGCGCAACCCGGCGGTGCCGAGGAACACGACACCGAACCCGAGCAGCAACGAGCCGAGCACCCCGAAGCCGATGTAGCGCCCCAGCTTCTGGAGCGGGACGAGGGTCTGCTCCCGGAAGTACTGGACGAGCATGTCGCGCAGCTCGGTGACCAGCTGAGGCAGCGGCGGCGGTCGCTTCCCTGAAGAAGGCAGTGCTGACGACGCCGGTGGCGTCGCCGCGGCCGGTGCGGCGGGTGCCGTCGGCGTGGTGGACGCGGGCGGGGGCGACGGCGGCGTGGTGGGTTCCATCGAGATCCGAACCCTACTGCGGCGCGGGCACGAGAGCGTCGACCGGGGGCGAGTCGGGATAGCGACCGATGATGTCGCCGATGCCCTCGCGGATCACCGCGCCCTGCGTCTCGCTGAATGCACCGTTGTCGAGGAACGCGAACTGGATGCGTCGTCCGAGGTCGAACACGCCGGTGAGGCCGGTGACGCCGTCGAGTGAACCGGTCTTCCCTCGGAAGTTGCCCTCGAGGGGCGTGCCGATGAAGTCGCCGACCAGCGTGCCGTTGCGCCCGGCGACCGGGAGGCCGTCGTAGAGCGTGGCGAACTCGGGACGCTGCGCGAGCGTGAGGGCGGCGACGAGGGTGCCGCAGGTGACGCGGTTGCCGCGGTCGAGACCGGAGCCGTCTTTGAGCGCTCCGTCGGCGAGCGGGACGCCGAGCTCCTTCAGCTTCGCGGTGATCGCAGCGACGCCCGCCCCGGTGGTGCCCTGCTTCGACGCCTGCACACCGAGCTCCTTGGTGAGCATCTCCGCGGTGAGGTTGTCACTCGACGAGAGCATCGAGTGCACGATGTCGCGGAGTGGCGGCGACGTCGCCGTCGCGATGTCGGTGGCGTTGCCCGGCGCGGCGCCCGTGCTCGGCGCGCCCACCCGCACGCCGCGCGCCTCGAGCAGGTCGGTGAGCTGGGCGGCGGCGTTGCGCGTCGGGTCGTCGACCGGGGTCTTCCTCGCCGGCGACCAGGTGCTGAAGCCGTCGTTGACGGTCAGCGCGCTGATCGGACCGATCTCGCCGTCGGTGCGGTAGGTGTCCTTCCACGTCGGCAGGTAGCGCTGCTTGTCGTAGCGGGAGTCGTCGCCGACGATGCCGCCGGGGATCGAGTGCACGCCCTTGGCGACGATCGCGTCGGCCAACGCCTCCAGGCTGGTGGTGACGTCGCCCTTGGACTTCGGTTGCGACTGCAGGAACGAGACGTAGTTGCCCGTCGCCAGCACGGGGTCGCCACCGCCCACCAACCAGAGCTGGTCGACGGTGCCGTCGGCCGGGAGCGCCGAGGCGACGGCCCGGGTCTGGAAGGTTGCGTCGGGACCGATCACCGAGAGCGCGGCCGCGGCCACGAGCAGCTTCTGCGTGGACGCACCGATCAACGGCGTGTCGGCGCCGTGGGTGGCGAGCGTGTGGTTGCCCGCGCTCACCACGAAGCACGTGCCGTCGCCGGGCGCGGCGGCGTCGAGTGCGCCCTGGAGGTGCTGGGCGCCGACCGCATCCACCACCGGTTCAGGGACCCGTCGGACCGACCACAACGGCGTCGCGACCGCGGCGTTCGTCGTCTGTTCGGCGGCCCCGGAACTGCTCCCCGAATCGCCGCTTGCGAACGCGACCACGAGCGCGACCACCGCGGCGACCAGCAGTACGCCGGCCACCAACGCGCGCCCGCGCATCAGACGGCGGTCTCCCGGCCGCTCCAGAACTCGTCGCGCAAGACGCGCTTGAGGAGCTTCCCCGAGTCGGTGCGCGGCAGTTCGTCGCGCACCTCGTAGTCACGCGGCCGCTTGTAGCCGCCGACGCGCGCGTCGACGAAGGCGCGCAGCTCGTCGAGGTCGATGGTGACCCCGGGCTTGGCCTGCACGATCGCGTGCACGCGCTCGCCCCACTCGTCGTCGGGGATCCCGAACACAGCGGCGTCGAGGATCGCGGGGTGCTCGTGGATCACGCCCTCGATCTCGGCCGGGTAGATGTTGACCCCACCCGAGATGATCATGTCCTTCTTGCGGTCGCAGATGAACAGGTAGCCCTCGTCGTCGAGGTAGGCGACGTCGCCGACCGACTTCCACTCCGCACCGTGCTGGGTGAGCTGCTCGTCGGTGTGGTAGTAGCCGTCCATCTCGAGGGTCGAGCGGATGAACAGCTCGCCTGCCTCGCCGGTGGGTGCATCGGTGCCGTCGTCGCGCACGATTCGCACGTCGATCGGCCCGTAGGTCTTGCCACACGAGCCCGGCTTGCGGAGCTGGTCCTCGGGCGGGAGCACGGTGGCCACACCGAGCTCGGTGGAGCCGTAGACCTCGTAGAGGAACCCGTCACCGAGCTTCTCGATGACCTCCTTCTTGAGGGAGTACGGCACCGGAGCGGCGTTGGCGATCAGCGTGCGCATCGACGAGAGGTCGGCGCGGGCGAGCTCACCGGGCGGGAGCGTCACGATCCGCTTCAGCTGGGTGGGCGCGGTGAACGTGTCGGTGACGCGGTGCTCCTTCACCAGGCGCAGCCAGGCGCTGGCGTCGAACTTGCGGAGCACCACGATGGTGCCGCCGACCGCGTGGGCGAACAGCGCGAACGAGAGCGGACCGGAGTGGTACAGCGGACCGGTGGTGAGGTGCACCGACGGGCCGTCGAGCAGGTGCACCGCCTGCATGAGCGCGGCCACCGCACCGGCGTCGGTGCCCGTGCGCATGGCGCCCTTCGGCTTCCCGGTGGTGCCGGACGTGTAGATCATGGTGGAACCGGCGGCGCCGCCGTCGTCGACCGGCTCGGGCACGGGGGTGTGCGGCTGCGAGGCGACGATGTCGTCCCACCGTTCGCACCCTTCCGGCACGTTGCCCGCGTACACGAGCACCGCCCGCACCTTGGGCAACTGGTCACGCACGGACGCGACGAGCGGCGCCTGCTCCGCGTCGACGACCACGAGGGTGGCGTCGGAGTTGTCGATCACGTACTGCATCTCGGCCGCGTTGAACCGGTACGACACCGGCACTGACGTGAGCCCCACCTTCCGGGTGGCGTGGAAGGTGGTGACGACCTCGAGCGAATTCGGTCCACACCACGCGACGCGGTCGCCGCGTTCGGCGCCGAGCGCGAGCAACGCGTGCGCGAGCTGATTGGCAGACGCCTCGAGCTCGGCGAAGGTCGTGGCCGACGGACGAGCGCCACCGGCGGCGTCGACGATGACGGCCGCGTGACCACCCTTCGACTCGGCGTGCTGCGTGAGAAGGTCCATGAGCGGGCCGGTAGCCTAACCGTCATGTCTCCACCGCTCCCGGCGCGTGACGCCGCGCCCGAGCTGTCGGTGGTGATGCCCGCCTACAACGAGGCGGGCTTCCTCGACCAGACGCTGAAGGTGCTGGTCAGCGCCCTCCGCGACCGCGACCTCGCGTTCGAGATGGTGGTGGTCGAGAACGGTTCGACCGATTCGACCCTGCTCGACGCGCGCACCTTCGCGGCGGACGACGACGCGGTCGTCGTGCTCACCCGTCCCGTGGCCGACTACGGCGAGGCGATGCGCGAGGGGATCCTCACGGCGCGCGGTGACGTCGTCGTCGTGTTCGACGTCGACTACTTCGATCCTGCGTTCGTCGACCTCGTGCTCCCCCGCCTGGCGGCACCCGACGGTCCCGCGATCATCGTCGGCTCCAAGCGGGCGCCGGGCACCAGCGACACCCGCCCCTGGCCGCGACGCGCGATCACCGCCGGGTTCGCGACGGTGCTGCGCATCGGATTCGGCCTCACGGTGTCCGACACGCACGGGATGAAGGGGATGCAGCGCGCGACGGTCGAGCCGATCGTGCGTCGCTGCAAGAACGGCACCGACCTCTTCGACACCGAGCTGGTGCTGCGCGCCGACCGGGCCGGCCTGGCGGTGGCCGAGGTGCCGGTCACCGTCGAGGAGCGACGACCTGCGCGCACCCCGATCGCGAGTCGGATCGCGCGCACGATGCTCGGGCTGGTGCGGTTGCGGATCCAGCTCTGGCGAGAGCCGTAGGGTCCGCCGGTGACTGCACCGCGATTCGCCGCCGCGCTCTCGCAGCACCCGGTTGCCTCGCACGCGGTGGGTGAGGTCGCCGGTGAGGTGCTCGAAGTCTTCGGCGGTGAGGAGCCCGATCTCCTCGTGCTCTTCGTGTCGCCGCACTTCGTCGGCGCGATGGACGACCTCACGTTCGCACTCGCCGACCTGCTCGACCCGCGCGTGATGCTCGGCGCCACGATGGTGGGAGTCGTCGGCGGTTCCCGCGAGGTGGAGGACGCGCCCGGGGTCGCCGTGTTCGCCGCGTCGTGTCCCGACGCCACGCTCACTCCGGTCGCGCTCGACGTCGAACGCACGCCCGACGGTGCCGCGATCACCGGCTGGCCAGACCTCGACGGCGATCCGTCGACCCTGCTGTTGCTCGCCGATCCGTTCAGCTTCCCGCTCGACAGCTTCCTCGCCCGCCTGCGTGACGACCGTCCCGAGCTCCAGGTGATCGGCGGCGCCGCCTCGGCGGCACGCGGTCCGGGCGGCAACCGACTCGTGCTCGACGGCGGGTTGGCGACCACCGGCGCCGTCGGCGTGTTCGTCGACGGTCTCCCTGTGCGCGCCGTCGTGTCGCAGGGATGTCGACCGGTGGGCGCGCCCTACGTGATCACGCGCGGCGAGGGCAACCGGATCTACGAGCTCGCCGGCCGCTCCGGGATCGACCGCGTGCAGGACACTGCCGCCGACGCCAGTGAGGAGGACCGCTCGCTCATGCGCGCGGGACTGCACCTCGGAATCGTGGTCGACGAGCACCGGGTCGACTTCGAACGCGGCGACTTCCTCGTGCGCAACGTGCTCGGTGGTGATCCCGAGACCGGTGCCCTGATCGTCGGCGACGACATCACCGTCGGCCAGACCGTGCAGTTCCATGTGCGTGACGCCGCCGCCGCCGACGAAGACCTGCGCGAGATGCTCGCCGGCGAGGACGCGTCGGCCGCGCTCCTCTTCACGTGCAATGGCCGGGGCATCCGCTTCTTCGGGGAACCCGACCACGACGCCGCGGTCGTCGAGCAGCTGCTCGGTCCGTTGCCGGTGGCGGGTGCGTTCTGCGCGGGCGAGATCGGACCGGTCGGCGGGCAGACCTTCCTCCACGGATTCACCGCCAGCCTGGCGTTGTTCTGAGTCTCCGATCACGCGCAGCTCACGAACGCGCGCTGCAGTGAGACGCATGCAGGGTCCGACTCGCCGTTCGCTCGTCGCCGGCGCGGTCGCGTTGGTGTCGTTCCTCGCGCTCCTGAGCGCATGCGGCGGGGACGACGGGTCCGAGGCCTCGGGCGTGGCGCCGACGACCGTGCTCGCGACGCGTCCACCGGGCTCTGGCGGCTGTCCCGACGAGATGCCCTCGGTGCGTGACGTCCCCTACGCGGAAGTTGACGCCCACCAGCGCCTCGACGTGTACCCCGCGTCGCACGGGTGCCCGGCCCCGGTGGTCGTGTGGGTGCACGGCGGCGGGTGGCAGCGCGGCGACAAGGGCAACCAGATGATCGACAAGGTGCGGCTGTGGAACGAGGCTGGCTACACGGTCGTCAGCGTGAACTACCGGCTCACCGACCAGAACGCGGCCCAGAACGCGGCCCAGACCACGGCCGAGCCGGTGCGCTTCCCGACGCACGACGAGGACGTCGCCACGGCGGTGGCGTGGGTGCACGACCACATCGCCGACTACGGAGGTGACCCCGAGCGCATCGCACTCCTCGGTCACTCCGCGGGTGCGCAGATCGCGGCGAGCGTCGCGACCGATCCGACGTACCTCGGTGCACACGGGTTGGGGCTCGACGTGCTCCGGTGTGCGGGTGCACTCGACACCGAGGCCTACGACGTCGCGACGACGGCGCGCACCGGCAACGCCATCTACCGCGCCGCATTCGGCGACGACCCCGCGACCTGGGCCGCCGCGTCGCCGATCGAGCACGTCACCGCAGGGAGCGGCATCCCGCGGTTCCTCGTCGTGGAGCGCGGCACCCCGCGCCGACGGCGCGCGGCGGAGGCGTTCGTTGCCCGGTTGCGCGACGCCGGAGTACCGGTCACGGTGGTCGACGCCGGGTCGCTCACCCACGCGGAAGTGAACTCGGCGGTCGGTCGGAGCGGCGACTCGGTGGTCACCCCGCCACTCGAGATGTTCCTCGCAGAATGCCTCGCTGCCACCCCGTAGGCTGGCCCGCGGAGCTTGACGGAGAGCCCGCGCGAGCAGCGCGCGAGAAGCAGGCGAAGGGGTGCAATGGCAACCACCGACATCGACGTGCGCGAGCTGGAGCAGCGCGGGATCGACGTGATCCGCGGGCTGTCGATGGACGCGGTGCAGCGCGCCAATTCCGGTCACCCGGGCACACCGATGGCGCTGGCGCCACTCGCCCACGTGCTCTTCACCCGGATCATGAAGTACGACGCCGCCGCGCCCGACTGGCCCGACCGCGACCGGTTCGTCCTGTCGAACGGGCACGCGTCGATGCTCCTCTACTCGCTCCTCTACCTCACCGGCTACGAGCTCACCCTCGACGACATCCGCGACTTCCGGCAGTGGGGCTCGAAGACCGCCGGCCACCCCGAGTACACGCACGTGCCCGGTATCGAGGTCACCACCGGTCCGCTCGGTCAGGGCTTCGCCAACGGCGTCGGGATCGGACTCGCGGAGGCCAACCTGCGGGCCCGCTTCGGCGAGGAGGTCGTCGACCACCACACGTTCGTCTTCTGCGGCGACGGTGACCTCGAGGAGGGCATCAGTCACGAGGCGGCGTCGATCGCCGGGCACCTCGGGCTGGGTCGCCTCACCTACGTCTACGACGACAACCACATCACCATCGACGGTCCCACCGAGCTCTCGTACACCGACAACGTGCCGGAGCGCTTCGAGGCCTATGGCTGGCACGTCGTGCAGTTGGGCGAGGTCGCCAACGACCTCGACGCGCTCGAGCGTGGCCTCCGCGAGGCGATGGCCGAGACCGCGCGGCCCAGCATGGTGGTGCTGCGCAGCCACATCGGGTACCCGTCGCCGAAGTACACCGACACCGCCAAGGCCCACGGCGAGGCGCTCGGTGCCGACGAGGTCGCCGCGGTCAAGGAGATCCTCGGGTTGCCGAACGAAGACTTCTACTCCCCCGACGACGTCGTCGAGTTCTACCGCGAGGCCGGTGCACGCGGCCGCGCCGCCCGCGAGGAGTGGGAGCAGCGTCGCGCCGCGTTCGCCGCGTCTGAACCGGAGATGGCGGCCCAGCTCGACGCGTGCCACGAGATGCGGGGCCTCGCCGGCTGGGAGTCGGCGCTGCCCGTCTGGGAGGAAGGCGAGGAGCTGGCCACCAGGCAGGCCTGCGCCAAGATCGTCAACGCCGTGCTCGACGTCGTGCCCGGGCTGGTGGTGGGCGCGGCCGACCTCACCGGCAACACCGGCATGGCGCTCGACGACGCTCCGGCGATCGCGACGCACGAGTTCGGCGGTCGCGGCGTCCACTACGGCATCCGCGAACACGGCATGGGCGGCGTGATGAACGGCATGGCGGTCAGTTCGCTCATGCCCGCGGGTGGCACCTTCTTCGTGTTCAGCGACTACATGCGCGGCGCGGTCCGTCTGGCCGCGCTCTCGCACTACAAGTCGCTGTTCGTGTGGACCCACGACTCGGTGGGCCTCGGCGAGGACGGCCCCACCCACCAACCGGTCGAGCAGCTCGCGGCGATGCGGGCGATGCCGGGGCTGCGCGTGCTCCGTCCCGCCGACGCCAACGAGGTGAGCCAGGCGTGGCGCGTCCACGTCGACGGCACCGGTCCCACCGCGCTGATCCTCAGCCGCCAGAAGCTCCCGGTGCTCGGTGCGTCGGCCGAGCGCGCGCCGGAGGGCGTCCCGCGCGGCGCCTACACCCTCGTCGACGAAGAGGGTGACGGCCTCGACCTCGTGCTCGTCGGCACCGGCTCAGAGGTGTCGTTGTGCGTCGCCGCGCTCGACCTGCTCGACGGCCTCGCGGTGCGAGTGGTGTCGATGCCGTCGTGGGACCTCTTTGCCGCACAGTCGGACGACTACCGCGAGCAGGTGCTGCCGGCCGACGTGCCCACGCTCTCGGTCGAGGCGGCCGCCACCTTCGGGTGGGCGCGCTACGCCGACGACTCGGTGGGCATCGACCACTTCGGTGCGTCGGCGCCCGGCGCCGTCGCATTGGAGAAGTTCGGGTTCACCCCGGAGCACGTCGCCACGCGCGCCCGCGCGCTGGTGGAGAACGGAGCAGTCTGACCATGTCCAGCGCAATCGCCCGCCTGAACGACTTCGGGCAGAGCCCCTGGTACGACAACCTCGCCCGTCCGCTGCTCACCGGTGGTGGGCTGGCCAAGCTGGTCGAGGTCGACGGCATCCGCGGCGTCACGTCGAACCCCACGATCCTCGACAAGGCCATCGGCGCCGGTGAGGGCTACGACGACGCGCTCGCGAAGTGCGCCGAGGATGGTCTGTCGATCGAGGACACCTACTGGTCCGTCGTGATCGACGACATCAAGTCCGCCACCGAGGTGCTGCGGCCGGTGTACGACGCGAACGGTGGCGGCGACGGCTTCGTGTCGCTCGAGGTCGCGCCCACCCTCGCTCACGACACTGACGGCACCATCGCCGCGGCCCGCTCGCTGCACGGCCGGGTCGACCGTCCCAACCTCATGATCAAGATCCCGGCGACGCTCGAGGGCATCCCCGCCATCGAGGAGACGATCGCGTCGGGCATCACCGTCAACGTCACGTTGATCTTCTCCCTCGACCGTCACGCCGAGGTGATCGAGGCCTACCTCACCGGCCTCGAGCGGTTGGTCGCCTCGGGCGGCGACCCCTCGACCATCGCGTCGGTGGCGTCCTTCTTCGTGAGTCGCGTCGACACCGAGACCGATCGTCGCCTCCCCGAGGACAGCCCGCTGCGCGGCAAGGCCGCGGTGGCCAACGCCAAGCTCGCCTACGCGCTGTTCCGGCAGCGTTTCTCCGGCCCGCGCTGGGACGCGCTCGCGGCAAAGGGCGCGCGTCTGCAGCGTCCCTTGTGGGCGTCGACTTCGACCAAGAACCCCGCGTACCCCCCCACGCTCTACATCGACGAGCTGATCGGTGCCGACACGGTGAACACGCTGGCACCGGCGTCGATCGAGGCGCTGCAGCGCGGCGAGGGCAACCAGCGTGCCAACACCGTCGCCGAGGACGTCGACGGTGCGCGTCAGGTGATGGTCGACCTCGCCGCCGCCGGCGTCGACATCGACGACGTCACCGACACCCTCGAGCGCGAAGGCGTCGACTCGTTCGCGGCGTCCTTCACCGATGCCTTCGGCACCATCGAGAAGCGCCGCGCCGAGGTCACCGGGTAGCCGTCAACCTCGCATTTGGCGTTGTTCGTGTGCCATTGCGGCACACCAGCAACGCCGAAACGTCAGGAGTCGGCGAGGGCGGCGGCCGCGCGCAGGTGGTCGGCGAGGTCACTCGGCGGCGTCCGCGCGTTCAGCCCGCTGGTGCTCGGCATCACGTAGGCAGGTCGACCACCGATGCCGTCGGGTTGCTCGCCGGCGACTGCGTGCCGGTCGACCGCGGCTCGCCACCCCGCGAGTCCGACGAAGCACACCGCGCCCGGCTGCAGCCACTGCACGAGGCGCTCGACGCGTGCCACGCCCGCGCGGTACTCGTCGCGCGTCAGCTCGTCGGCGCGGGGGGTCGCCCGCTTCACCAGGTCGGTCATCCCGATCCCTGCCGCGAGCGCGGCGCGCGTGTCGCGGTCGACGGTCACGAGCCCGGCCGCGATGGCCGCGGGCCAGAATCGGTTCCCGGGGCGCGCGAACCCGATGCCGGCGTCGGCGGAGTACACCGACGGGTTGAGTCCGCACACGAGGACCCGCATGCCCGGCCCGACCGTGTCGGGCAGCGTGCGCGCGCGGATGACGTGCGCGGTCAACCAGGTGCCCCTGACGTCGATCGATCCCAGATCGAATCCGGCCCCCACGAGTACGTCGCCCAGGCGGTCGCCGCTCCAGGCGGCGAACCAGCGGCCGGGGAAGTCGTCGTCGGGCCACGCACCGTCGGCCTCACCGGCGAGCACGGAGATCGTCGCGGGCGCACCGACCGCGAGGGCGCGGTGCAGGTCGGCGAGCGCCGCGGGGAGCCGCTCCGTGCGCACGTGCAGGTAGCTGGCGCGCGCCCACCCCGCGCCCAGCGCGCCGCGCCGAAACGGCAGCGCTTCGAGGTCGGCCTGCACCGGCCACGTGTCCGGCGCGGCCTCGCGCGCCAGGCGCAACATCGCAAGCGCGGCATCGAGCGCGACGGTCGGCCATTTCAGGTGTGGGAGGTAGCTCCCAGGTCCACACCCGAGGTCGACGGTGACCGCGCCCGGTGCGGTGGCCGTGCCGAGCGCGTGTGCTTCGTGCACGAGGGTCGGTGGCCGTGCGTCTCGCCAGTCCGCCGCGCGCCGCTCGTAGATCTGCACGGTCTCGCGTTCCACGACCGCATCATGGCCGCCCTCCCGCCCACCCGCGGGGTGATTCCGCCGAAGTCCGTAACATGACCGCGATGCACGGAGACGTGAGGACGGTCGACGACGTGGCCAGCGCGTTCGCGGACATCGTGGTCGAGGCCGCGCCGGCGTCGATCGCCCTCTCCGGTGGTGGCACTGCGAAGGATGCCTACGCCGCGCTGGCCACCCGCGACCTCGACTGGTCGGGCATCGACGTGTGGTTCGGCGACGAGCGCTTCGTGCCCGTGACCGACCCCGACTCCAACGAGGGCATGGCCCGCGCCGTCCTCCTCGACCGAGCCGGTCCGCGCGCGATCCACTCGATGTCGGGCGCCGGGGACACTGCCGATGCCGCAGCGCTCGCGTACGACGCGCTGGTGGCCGCCGCACCGCCGATCGACCTCGTGCACCTCGGCCTCGGGCCCGACGGTCACACCGCGTCGCTGTTCCCCGGATCGGCTGCGCTCGCAGTCACCGATCGCCTCGTGGTGGCCAACGGCGACGCCCTGCACCCCCATCCGCGCCTCACCTTCACGTACCCCGCGCTGCAACGGGCGCGACTCGTGGTCTTCACCGTCGCCGGCGAGGACAAGCGCGACGCCTTCACCCGCATCCAGGCGGGCGAAGACCTGCCCGCGTCGCGCGTCACCGCCGACCGCGTGCTCTGGTTCGTGGATCCTGCGGCACAGGGCTGAGGAGGAACCGATGGAGATCTGGGAGCTGATCGCCCGCGAGAGCATCCGCGACTGCATCGCCCGCTACAACGCCAACGGCGACAGCGGCCGCATCGACCAGATGGTCGAGGTGTTCGCGCCCGACGGGATCATGGAGACCGGCAGCGGTCGCTACGAGGGTCGCGAGGCCATCCACGCGTTCATGTCGTCGGTGGCCGACCGCGGCCGACCCGCCGGGGACGACAGCGAAGAGTCGGTCATCATGACGCCGACCCAGGAGTGGTTGGCGCGCGGACGGGTGCCGTTCATCCGCCACTTCACCGCCACCACCCAGATCGACGTGCTGAGCGAAGCCCAGGCCAAGGCGCGCTCGTACTACCTCTTCCTCACCGTGCACGGCCTCGATCACTGGGGCCGCTACCTCGACGAGTTCGCGCCCGTCGACGGGAAGTGGCTGATCACGCACCGTCGCGAGCAGACCGACGCCGCCTTCTCCGGTGGATGGGGTGCCGGCGCAGCCGGTGGCGACGCGGTCGAGCACCTCACCCGGCCACTTTCATTCTGACGGCGGGTAGCCTCCCGAACATGGCCGCGACCGTCGACACGACCGTCGAAATGCCCGTCGAGACCCCCGTCGACGTGGAAGCGCTGCTCGACGCCCCACTCGCCGACCTGATGGCGCGAGCGGCGGCCCGCCGCGACGCCGCGCACGGTGTGCGCATCACCTTCTCGCCGAAGGTCTTCATCCCGCTCACGATGTTGTGCCGCGACAAGTGCGGCTACTGCACGTTCGCCAAGCCGCCCGCGCACCTCATGTCGCCGTACCTCGAGCTCGACGAAGTGCTCGCCATCGCGCGCCGCGGTGCCGAGCTCGGCTGTCACGAGGCGCTGTTCACCCTCGGCGAAGCTCCCGAGGAGCGCTACCCCGACGCCGCGGCGTGGCTCGCGGCGCACGGCTACTCCTCCACCGTCGACTACCTCGTCGCCGCAGCCGCGGCGGTGCTCGCCGAGACCGGGCTGCTCCCCCACGCCAACGCGGGCGCGCTCAGCGAGGACGAGCTCACCCGGCTGCGGGCGGTGTCGCCGTCCCAGGGGATGATGATCGAAACCCTCGCCGATCGTCTGGGCGAGCCCGGCGGCCCTCACGCGGGTGCGCCCGACAAGACCGCCGCCCGGCGCCTCGCCACGCTCGAGGCCGCGGGCCGGGCCCGCGTCCCGTTCACCACCGGCATCCTGGTGGGCATCGGCGAGACCCGCCGAGAGCGGCTCGACGCGCTGCTCGCCATCCAGGCGTCACACGCCCGCCACGGCCACGTGCAGGAGGTGATCGTCCAGAACTTCCTGCCCAAGACGGGCACGTCGATGTGGCGCGCGCCGGCGTGCCCGCCCGACGAGTTCCTCTGGACCATCGCCGCCGCCCGCCTGGTACTCGACCCCTCGATCCACCTGCAGGCACCGCCCAACCTCTCCGACGCCGACGACCTGGCGGCCCTCGTCGCCGCCGGCATCGACGACTGGGGCGGCGTCTCGCCGGTCACCCCCGACCACGTCAACCCCGAGCGCCCGTGGCCCGCGCTCCAGCTGCTGCGCGACGCCACCGAAGCCACCGGGCACACGCTGGCACCGCGGCTCACCGTCTACCCCGAGTACGTGCGCGACGGCGACCGCTGGCTGCACGACGACGTGCGCTTCGCGGTGCGGTGCGCATCCGATCTCGAAGGCCTCGCGCGCGACGACGAATGGGCGGCGGGCGGCGACGTCGCGCCTCCGATCCTCCTCCCCGCTGCGCTGCCCCCCGGATGGACAGCCCGCGCCCGCACGCCGGTCGGCGAGGTGCTCGACGGCGTGCTCGCAGGCGAAGAGGTGGACGTCGACGAGATCGTCACCCTGCTCGAGGCACGCGGTCCCGACGTCCTCGAGGTCGCTGCCGTCGCCGATCAGCTGCGCCGCGACATCGTCGGCGACGCGGTGACGTTCGTGCGCAACCGCAACATCAACTACACGAACGTGTGCACGTTCAAGTGCAAGTTCTGCGCGTTCTCGAAGGGTCCGCTGTCGCTCAACCTGCGCGGCACCCCGTACCTCCTCGAGATGGAGGAGATGCAGCGCCGGGTGCTCGAGGCGGTCGACTGCGGCGCCACCGAGGTGTGCCTCCAGGGCGGCATCCACCCGAAGTTCGACGGCAACTACTACCTCGACGTGGCGCGTGCGGTGAAAGAGGTCGCGCCGCAGATCCACGTGCACGGCTTCACCGCGCTCGAGGTCACCGAAGGTGCGCGACGGCTCGACATGCCGCTGCGCGACTACCTCGTGCTGGCGAAGGAGGCCGGACTCGCTACGTTGCCGGGCACCGCGGCCGAGATCCTCGACGACGAGGTACGCGCCATCATCTGCCCCGACAAGATCGACACCGAGGAGTGGCTCGACGCCCACCGCACCGCACATGCGGTCGGATTGCGCTCCAACGTCACGATCATGTTCGGCAGCGTCGAACGGCCCGAGCACGTCGCCCGCCACCTCGTGCGCACCCGTGCGGTGCAGAAGGAGACCGGCGGCTTCACCGAGTTCGTGCCATTGCCGTTCGTGCACATGGCCACACCGATCTTCCTGCAGAAGAAGGCGCGCATGGGTCCCACCATGCGTGAAGTGCTGCTGATGCACGCGGTGGGTCGGATCGCGTACCGCGGCTGGATCGACAACGTGCAGGTGTCGTGGGTCAAGACCGGGGTGCGCGGCGCGCGACAGGCGCTCCAGGCCGGGTGCAACGACCTCGGTGGCACGCTCATGGATGAGAACATCTCACGCGCCGCCGGTGCCAGCCACGGCCAGGAGCTCGACGAGTCGGAGCTCCAGGCCATCGTCGAGCCGCTCGGTCGTCCGCTCGAGCAGCGCACCACGCTGTACGGGCGCACCCGCACCGAGGGTCGCCGCCTGCGGCCGCCGCCGGAGGCGGTCGAGGCCGACCGCGTCGCGGCCGCGGCGTCGTCGGTCCCCGTGACCTTCGGTGGCGTCAAGTGCGCGAACGCCTCGTGAAGCCGGCATCGTGATCTCAGCATCGTGAACGCGCCATCGTGAGTCGCCTCGACGTCGTCGGCATCGGCAACGCGCTGGTCGACGTCCTCAGCCACGAGAGTCACGACTTCCTCGCCGAGCACGGTCTCACCGCGGGGGCGATGGAGCTCATCGACACCGAGCGGGCCGAGCACCTCTACGCCGCGATGGGTCC
>DASXXX010000143.1:0-12052 GCA_036502765.1 Acidimicrobiia bacterium
GCGAGCAGGTGCGGGTCGGGGCGCAGGTCGTCCCGCAGGAGCGACAGGTCGCCGGTGGCGTACGCGAGCGCGGGCAGCAGCGGAGGAAGCTCTGCGTCGGCGAGGTGGCTGCGCAGTTCGTCGTCGGTGGCGGTGATCGCCGGGACGTCGGGCATCACATGTCGGTGATCGTGCACCCGCCGTCGACGACCACCTGCGTACCGGTGATGAAGCTGGCGTCGGTGCTCAGGAGGAAGCGGGCGGTCTTGCCGATCTCCGACGGCTGGCCGAGTCGACCCATGGGGGCGGCAGCGGCGAACCGGTCGTGCAGGTCGGCGATGTCGGGCAGCATCGGCGTGGCGATGAAGCCCGGGCAGATCGCGTTCACCCGGATGCCCTCCTGCGCGAAGCGGATGGCCAGGGAGCGGGTGAGGCCGAGCACGCCGGCCTTCGACGCCGCGTACGCGGGGTTGGCCGGATTGGCGACGATGCCGTGGATCGACGCGATGCCGACGACCGCGGCGTCGGGCGCGTTGGCGCGGAGTTGTGAGAGGAAGGCCTGGATCACCATCGCGTACGCCCGCAGGTTCACCTCGATGAGCGGGTCCCACGTCTTGTCGGTGAGGTCTTGGAGATCGACCGCGTCGGGCACCCCGGCCGCGTGCACCACACCGCCGATGGTTCCGATGGCGGCGACCGCCTCGTCGGCGGCGTCGGCGAGCGATGCCGTGTCGCGCACGTCCACGGCCATGCCGACCGTCTCCACGCCGTGGGCAGACGCCACCGCCTCCGCGGCCTCGGCGGCCCGCTCGGGGTGGAGGTCCCAGATCGCCACCGGGCGTCCGACCTCGGCGACCGCGTGCGCGGTGGCGAGTCCGATCCCGGAGGCTCCGCCCGTGATGACGACGCCCGACGTGGGTTGGAGCTCGAGTGCAGCCATCATGTCGGGTCCATTCCGGTCATCTCCGCATCATGCCAGGACTGGGCGCGAGGCACCCGTCCGCGAGATGATCACACGCATGACCGAGACGTTCACCGCGTTCACCGCCGAGAAGACCGACGACGGGTTCTGTCGTGGGGTCACCGAGCTGACCCTCGACGACCTCCCCGAGGGCGACGTGGTCGTCGACGTCGAATGGTCGAGCGTCAACTACAAGGACCACCTGGCGGCCACCGAGAAGGGCCGGGTCGCCCGCATCTCGCCGATCGTGCCCGGCATCGACCTGGCCGGCACCGTGCGGTCGAGCGACGCCGCCGGGATCGCGCCGGGCGACGCGGTGCTCGCGCACGGCTACGACCTCGGGGTCGCGCGGCACGGCGGGTTCGCTCAGGTGGCGCGGGTGCCGTCGGGTTGGGTGGTGCCCTTGCCCGCCGGCCTCACCGCTCGCGAGGCGATGATCGTCGGCACCGCGGGCTGCACCGCGGCGCTGTCGGTGCTCGCCCTCCTCGACCACGGTCTCGCACCCGAACACGGCACCGTGCTCGTCACCGGCGCGACCGGGGGCGTGGGCAGCATGGCCGTGGCGATGCTCGCCGGGCTCGGGTTCACCGTGGCCGCGAGCACCGGCAAAGCGGAAGCGGCGCCGTTCCTGCGCGGTCTGGGCGCCAACGAGATCATCGACCGCGACGAGCTCACCGACGTCAGCAAGCCGCTGCAGTCGGTGCGGTGGGCGAGCGCGGTCGACGCGGTCGGAGGCGCGACACTCGCTCACGTGCTGGCCACGCTCGCGCCGGGTGGCGCGGTCGCCGCCAGCGGCAACGTCGGTGGTGCCGACCTGCCGACGACGGTGCTGCCGTTCATCCTGCGCGGCATCGCGCTCTTCGGCATCGACTCTGCGGGCACGGAGATCGATCGTCGCCGCGCCGTGTGGGCGCGCATCGCCACCGACCTGAAGCCCGTGGGTCTCGATGCGATGGCGCAGGTCGTCGACCTCGCGCACGTCGAGGGCGCGCTCGACGAGATCGGCCGCGGTGGCGTGACCGGTCGCTACGTCGTGCAGTTGTAACGACTCGCTCGAAGCTCAGACTGGGAACGGCTCGAGTCCCATGCGCGCCCGCACCTCGGGGCGGCGCAGCGGCGGGACCGTCTTCGGGGGCTGACGGCGCGCCGGGAGACGGTCGAGGAGGTCGTGCGCGAGCGCCGCGATCTCGAGCGCGACCGCGTGCATGTCGTCGTGCACGGCACCGGTCGGCTTCGTCACACCGGTGATCTTGCGCACGAACTGGTACGCCGCGGCCTCGATCTCCTCTTCAGTCGCCGGCGGCTCCAGGCCGCGCAGCTCGGTGATGTTCCTGCACATGGGGATCAAACCTTCTCTTCGGAGGGCGTCGTGCCGTCGAACGCGGCCTGCAGTGCCGCGAGGTCGAGCTTCTTCATGCCGTACATCGCGTTGAGCGCCCGCTTCGCGGCTTCCTTGTCGTCGCCGGTGTAGAGCTGCTCCCAGCCCTCGGGGACGACCTGCCACGAGAGGCCGTACTTGTCCTTGCACCAACCGCACTGGCTCTCCTCGCCGCCGTCGGCGGTGAGTGCGTTCCAGTAGTAGTCGACTTCGTCCTGGTCGGCGCAGTTGATCAGGAGCGACATCGCCTCGTCGAACGTGAATTGGGGCCCGCCGTTGACGGCGGTGTACTGCTGGCCGTCGAGCAGGAAGCTGACGGTGAGGACGCCACCCGGCCTGGGCGCGTCGTCCGGGTAGTAGGTGATGTCCGTGACCTGCGAGTTCGGGAAGACCGAGACGTAGAACTCGGCCGCTTCGAGGCCTTCGGTGTCGAACCAGAGGTTGGGGGTGATCCTGGGCATCACACGTCTCCCGCGGTGGTGGGAATGGGCTCACCGTATCGACCGCGTCGACGAGCAGAATTCATCGGCGCAGGGCTTCACGGGCCGAGAATTGAAAACCGCCCCTGGAGGCCGGGGTGGGGTCCGGGCTCCAGGGGCGGTGTGGGGGCGTTTCGGCCGGTGGGGCAACCGGCAATGAGGTGATCGGCCGTCGTCGCCGGTTCTGGAGCCACTTGGCCGAACGTAGGAACAACGCTGCCCGATGGTTAACGGATACCCCTCAGACGGTGACCGGGGTGACCGCGGTGTCGACCTGGTTGGCGGAGTACTTCACGACCGGCTCGTCGGTGCCGAACACCTCGAGCGTGTGGATGAACCGGTGCATGCCCATCGACCCCGCGCAGCTGAGCCCGAGCTCGATGATCTGCGCGGCGGTGAACACCTCGGCGAGCTCGGCGTAGAACGCACGGTCGATCGCGTGGTGATCGGCCGACAGCAGGTCCATGAACTTGACCGCGAGGCGCTCCTGCTCGGTGAGGTTGCCGCCGTCCATGTCGAGGAGGCAGGCGACGTCCTCGTCGGTGATCGAGTCGTGCTTGCGTGACTGCATGCACGGCTGGCACTCGCCGAGCTGGGCGCTGCGGATGCGCAGGAGCTCGAGGATGCGACCGCCGAGCAGCGAGCCGCTGCCGCGGAGCCGACGGGTGTCGTCCATCGCGAGCAGGTGACGGGTGCTGTAGGCGAAGAGCTGGAGGGGGATGGGGGTGGCGTAGAGCCCCTCGTCGCAGCCGCTCTCGATCACAGCGCGGGAGACGGCAGAGAGCTCGTCCATGGGGATGGGTTCGATGATGGGCATGGGGAGACCTTTCGTTCTCGGTCCTGGCACACTAAGCCCGCTCGCGGCCGCGACGCACGACGGTGGATGGGTGTGGGGAAGGCAGACGACGTGGACCTCGGACTGACCGACAAGGTGGCGCTGATCACCGGCTCGTACCGCGGGACGGGCGCGGGCATCGCCCGCTCTCTCGCGGCCGAGGGTGCTGTCGTCATGGTCCACGGGCTCGAGCCGGGTCAGGCCGACGAGGTGGCAACCAACATCGCCGCGGGCGGCGGGCGCGCCCACGTCGTCGTCGGCGACATCCGGACCGAGGACGGCACCGCGGCGATGGTCGACGACGTGCGGAGGCAGCTCGTCGTGGGTGGTCGTGACCACGTCGACATCGTCGTCAACAACTACGGCAACACCGATCACGCGAGCGACTGGGATGCGGCCGACACCGCGACCTGGCACGGCAGCTACGACATCAACGTGGTGAGCGCGTTCCGCGTGACCCAGGCGTTCGTGCCGGACATGCGTGCCACGGGGTGGGGGCGCGTGGTGGTGATGTCGACGATCGGCGCGACGCGACCCGGCGACACGATCCCCGAGTACTACACCGCGAAGGGCGCGTTGCCGTCGATGGCCGTCGGGTTGGCGAAGCACCTCGCGGGCACCGGGATCACGGTGAATTGCGTGAGCCCGGGCATCATCGCGACCGCGGAGGTGGTGGCGAGCTACACGAAGCGCGCCGAGCGCGCCGGGCGCGGCACCGACTGGGACAGCGTGCAGGCGCTGATCCAGGAAGGGCGCATGGCGAACCCGAGCGGGCGAGTCCCGACGCCCGACGATGTCGGTCGCTTCGTGGCCTTCGTGGTGAGTGAACCCGCGTGGCACCTCAACGGCGCGCATCTCCGGCTCGATGGCGGCGCGTCCGACGCGGTGACCTGAACGCGCGTCAGTCGCGCTGCTCGGCCAGCGCCTCGTCGATGATCGCGACGGCGCGTTCCTGATCGGGTTCGAAGCAGAGGATCTCGGAACGGAGCACCCCGCCGTAGACGGGGTAGCGGTCGCGCAGCTGCGCTTGGATGCCTGCAGTGCGGAGTTCGCCGATCAAGTAGCCGCCCAACGTCGGCGCGACGTTGGCGACGGGCACCACGTGGTCCGGATCGGGCACGTGCCCGTCGTCGGCCGTCATCACTCGGTGAACCCACTCCACAAGATGCACGCCACCATCTTGGCACCCGTGGTGCATGATGCGGCCCGATGACCGACGCGGCGCGGCTGAACCTGCACGACTGGGAGGCCGCCGCGCGTGAGGTCGCCGAACCCGCGGCGTGGGAGTACCTGGCCCGCGGCAGCGGTGCGAACGTCACCGCGAACGAGAACATCGCCGCGTGGTCGCGCTGGACGCTCCTACCGCACGTGCTCCGCGACGTGTCGACCGTCGACCTGTCGACCTCGGTGTTGGGCACGCACGTCGCCACCCCGATCCTGGTGGCACCCACCGCGATGCACCGCTTCTTCACCGCCGACGGCGAGCTCGCGACGGCGCGTGCGGCAGCCGAGGTCGGCACGGTGTACGTGGCGTCGATGGCGGCCACGCACTCGGTCGAGGACGTCGCCGCGGCTGCTCCCGACGGTGCGCGCTGGGCACAGATGTACATGCTGCGGGATCGCGGCCGCACGAAGGCGCTCGCTGAACGCGCCGCGGCCGCGGGCTACGGCGCGATCGTGGCGTCGGTCGACGGTGCCGCAGTGGGCCGCGGCATCGCGAGCGCGTCCGCGGGCCGCCTCACGCCGCCCGACTGGATGCGCTACCCCAACCTGGCGTCGGACGACGACGCCGACAGCTCCGACATCATGCAGCTGGTCACCGACTTCGACCCGTCGATCACGTTCGACGACCTGGCGTTGTTCGGCGAGTGGAGCGGCCTGCCCGTCGTGGTGAAGGGTCTGCTGCGCGCCGACGACGCGGTACGGGCGGTCGATGCCGGCGCGTCGGCGATCGCGGTGTCGAACCACGGCGGTCGCGTGCTCGACGGCGTCGCTGCCACCGCCGACGTCCTCCCGCACGTCGTCGACGCGGTGAGCGGCCGGGCCGAGGTGTACGTCGACGGTGGCATCCGCACCGGTGTCGACGTGGTGCGAGCGCTCGCGCTCGGTGCCCGCGCGGTCATGATCGGACGACCGGTGCTGTGGGGCCTCTGCGTCGACGGCACCGCCGGCGCCGCACGGGTGCTGACGATGCTCGGCACCGAGTTCGAGGCGGCCGTGGCGTTCTGCGGCGCTGCCTCGGTCGACGGGCTGACGCGTGACCTCGTTGCCCTCGGTCCAGGGTGAAGTTCGCGAGACTGATGGCATGGTCTCGCCGGTCCGCCACCTCCTGCAAGCCAAAGACCTCGCCGATTGCCGATACTTCGAGCCGTTGACGGTGGCTGACCTGGCGCGCGCCGCGGGTCTGTCGCCCGCACACTTCAGTCGCGAGTTCCACCGTGCGTTCGGCGAATCCCCGCACAGCTATCTGTTGACGCGCCGGCTCGAGCGCGCGGCCGCGTTGTTGCGCAACACCGACCGGCCGGTGACCGAGATCTGCTTCGCCGTCGGCTGGTCCAGCCTGGGTTCGTTCGCCGCGAGCTTCCGTCGCATCTACGGGACGACACCCAGGGCGTACCGGTCGTCCTTCCCGCCGGCCGAGCGGCACATCCGGGTGCCGACTTGCGTCGCGCGAGCGCGCGGTCGACTCGAGAACCGCACGTTTCGAGAAGCTGAGACCGCGTCGCGCTCGTAGGGTCGGCCTTCGACAGCGACAACCGGAGGAGCAGCGCCATGATCAAGATCGCCAACGCAGAGTTCTGGGTGCACGACCAGGACGAGGCCCTCGCGTTCTACACGCGCACGCTGGGGTGGGAGGTGCGCTCCGACGTGACGATGGACGAGTGGAGCTTCCGCTGGCTGGTGGTCGGTCCACCCGGGCAGGCCGGCGTGGGCCTGGTTCTCATGGCCGTTCCCGGGCCGCCCATGCTCGACTCGGCGACCAGCGAGCAGCTCCGAGAGCTCGTCGCGAAGGGTGCGGCCGGCACGCTGTTCTTGGAGACCGACGACTGCCAGGCGGCCTACGACGATCTGTCGGCGCGCGGCGTCGTCTTCAACGACCCACCGACCGAGCAGCCCTACGGCATCGACACATCATTCCGCGATCCGTCGGGCAACAACATCCGCCTGACGCAGGTGCTCGAGTTCTCGATGGAGCGCGGTCGCTGACCCCGCCGTGCCGGTGACTCAGGTGGTGACGATCAGGAGCGCGGAGACCGCGAGCGATCCGACCACGGCCGCCTGGGTCATCGAGCGCGACCACCGCGGTGGCGACTGGCCGGGCTCGGGGTCCACGATCAATGCGACCTTCGAGATCACGAACCCGAGTCCGAACAGCGCGATGGCCGTGCGGAACCACGCGAGGAACGTGCGGTCATTCGCGAGCTCGGAGTCGGTCATCCCTCACCTGTCGTGCTGTCAGTCGATCGCGAACCAGGCTGCGACCTGCGCCTCGTGGTCGACGAACTTCTCGCCCGAGACGTCGACGACGACCTTGTCGATGGTGCCGCCGGTGAACCGGTAGGGCGCGGTGTACTCGGGCGTGACCGGTGACGCGCTGTCCCGTCCGATGCAGAGGCCGTCGCCCACGAGGCAGAAGCTGCCGGGTTGCGTGACGATCTCGCCTTCGCCGACCTTGGTCGTGTCGAGGTAGAGCGAGAGCGTGCCCGCGAAGCCGGGCGTCGTCGGGTCGCTGCTCTGGCCCTTCGACGCGAACTCGGCGGTCAGGACGTGCTTGCCCGGCGTGATGTCGGTGTCGGCGACGACGTCGAACATCTTCGTGCCGATCCAGTTGAACGCGTACCGGAGCTTCTTGTCCTTCACGAAGAGGCTGTGCCCGCCGGCGACGCCACCGTGCGCGAAGAGCACGCCTTCGGCGTCGGCCGAATCGATGTCGACGCCCGCGGCGATCGTGTACGACCGTCCGCCGATGGCCACCGCGGACGACTCGGGCACGTCGGCGACATCGGGGTAGTACGTGTACTGCTGCCGGTCGGGTCCGCCGCGTGGTCGTTCCGAGAGCACCTGCTCGAGTGCGGTGCGGTCGTCGAGCGGCAAGCCGTTGTAGATCCCCGCGTAGTAGAACCACAGGCTCTTCAGCGTGTCGAGCTGCCCCGGGTGGTCGGCGGCGAGGTTCTTCGACTGCGCGCGGTCGTGTTCGAGGTCGTACAGCTCCCACTCATCGAGCTCGAACTTTCCCCAGCCACCGATCGGCGGGTGGACGGTGCACGCGAGCCAACCCTCGTGGTAGATCGAGCGCTGACCGAGCATCGCGTAGAACTGCGTGCTCTTCCCGGGCACCGTGGGATCGGTGAGCGCGGCGGCGAAGCTCTCGCCCTCGATCGGGCTCTGCGTGTAGCCCTTGATCACCGCGGGCGGCTCGATGCCGAGGAGGTCGTACACGGTCGGGACGATGTCCACCGCGTGGATGTACTGCTGACGCACCTCGTCCGACGGCTTGATCTGTGCCGGCCACGCGACCATGCACATGTCGGCGACGCCGCCCTCATAGCCGGCCCAGCGCTTCCAGTACGGGAACGGCGTGTCGAAGGCCCATGCCCAACCGGTGCAGTAGTGGTTGTACGACTTCGGGGTGCCGAGTTCGTCGATGTGGGGCAGCGTGGCGTCGGTCGTGTCGGCCACGCCGTTGAAGAAGCGCCACTCGTTGAACGACCCGTTCGGCCCGCCCTCGCCGCTGGCGCCGTTGTCGGAGACCACGACGATGATGGTGTTGTCGAGCTGCCCCGACTCTTCGAGGTAGTCGAGGACGCGGCCGATCTGGTCGTCGGTGTACGACACGAACCCGGCGAAGACCTCGGCCATGCGCGCGAACAGGCGCTGCTCGTCACTGGTGAGCGAGTCCCAGGTGCGCACGGTGTCGAGCAGCGGCCAGGGCTGCCCGTCCGGACCCGTACGCTCCGGTTCGCCGTGCGGGTTGATCGCCGAGAGCTCGGTGTCGGCGGGCAGCAGCCCCAGCTCCTTCTGGCGCGCCAGGATCTCGCTGCGGATCGCTTCGTAGCCGTGGTCGAACACGCCCTTGTACTTGTCGGACCATTCCGTGGACACGTGGTGCGGTGCGTGTCCACAACCGGGAGCGAGGTACATGAAGAACGGCTTGTCGGGATCGATGACCTTGGCCGACTTGATCATCCCGATCGCCTGGTCGGCGAGGTCCTTCGACAGGTGGTAGCCGTCCTCCGGAGCGCCCGGAGGATCGATCTGACTGTTGTCCTGCACCAGATCCGGGTACCACTGGTTCGACTCGCCGCCGAGGAAGCCGTAGAAGCGCTCGAACCCGCGCCCGAGTGGCCAGCGCCCTTTGTACGCGGCGAGGTTGCACTCCTCACCCGGCGTGAGGTGCCACTTGCCGACGCAGTACGTGTTGTACCCGCGATCGGCGAGCACCTCGGAGATGAACCCGTTCTCGAACGGGATCCGGGTCGAGATCCCCGGGAAGCCGTCGCTGAACTCGGCGATGGTGGCCATGCCGTTGCTGGTCGCGTTGCGGCCCGTCAACATCGAGGAGCGCGTCGGCGAGCACAGCGCGGTCGTGTGGAAGTTCGAGAACTTCACTCCGATGTCGGCGATGCGCTGCATGTTCGGCGTCTTCACCGGGCCGCCGAAGACGTCCATGGTGCCGTAACCCAGGTCGTCCCACGTGATGTAGAGCACGTTGGGCGCGTCAGCCGGAGCCTTCGGCGGGAGGTACGGGGTCCAGTCGGGTACCGAGTCGCGGATGTCGAGGTTGATCTTCGCACTGTGCTCGCTGGCCATCGATGTGCTCCTCGAATTCCGGTTGCTCTGGCTGGCGCCAGTCTTACCTCAGCATTGCCTGCGCGCCGATCGGCTGCATCACCCCTTCCGGATGATCGAGCAGACTGCAGTGCGTGAGCCGGTCGGTCGAGGAGGAGAACCGTCGCATGCTGCGGGCGCGTGACGCGATGGATCGCGACTACGCGTTGCCGCTCGACGTGCCCAAGCTGGCGTCGATCGCGTGCGTCTCGGAGGGTCATTTCATCCGTACGTTCAAGAGCACGTTCGGTGAGACCCCGCACCGTTACCTGCAACGGCGCCGCGTGGAACGCGCGATGTACAGGCTGCGCAGCAGCGACCGCACGGTCACCGACGTCTGCATGGAGGTCGGCTTCGCGAGTCTGGGCACGTTCAGTCGCACCTTCCGCGACATCGTCGGCGAGACGCCGTCGGAGTTCCGCGCGCGCGGGCCGATGCCGGCCGTCCCGTCGTGCTTCGTGAAGGCGTGGACACGACCGAGCAGTTTCGGAGAAGCGTCCTGATCGGATGTCTCCCTACGATCAGCAACATGTTCAACAACCTCAGCCGTTCATCGTTGTACGTCCTCGACCAGGACGACGCCCTCGACTTCTACGTCAACACCCTCGGGCTCGAAGTCGCCACCGACCAGGACCTCGGGTTCATGCGGTGGCTCACAGTGCGGGTCCCCGGCGACCCGGTGCGCGAGATCCTGCTCGAGCGTCCCGGCCCGCCGGTGATGGACGATGCCACGGCCGAGCAGGTGCGCGAGCTGCTCGCCAAAGGCGCAGTTGCCGGAGCACTGTTCTTCACGGTCGACGACGCGCACGCGACGTTTGCGGTGCTGAAGGAGCGCGGCGTCGACGTCACCGACGAGCCGGAGACCCGGCCGTACGGCATCGACTTCGGCATCCGCGACCCCTTCGGCAACGCCATCCGCATCGGCCAGATGTTCGACACGCCCTGACCACGTTGCTCGGGGCGGAGTCGGGCAACCTCGGGGCCGGCGCGTGCGTCGGTGGCTCGAGGAGGTCGTCGTGCGGGTTCGGGTGTGGACGTGTGGAGTCGTCGCACTGGTCGCCGCGGTCGGATTCGTCCTGCTTCCGACGCCAGCGGGGGCGCACCCGTCGCCGCTCGACTCGTTGACCCTCGACTTCATCGTCGACCAGTCCGGTCTCGTGGTGATCGACGGCGCCGCGAACCGCGCGACGTACGACTCCGACGCGCCCTCGCCTGCAGAACGGTCGGGGATCGTCGATCAGGTCGTCGAGGCGCTCGGGATCCCACGCGACGCGGCGCAGGTGGACGCCGCGAACAGCACCCTGTACCACGAGGTCGGGTTTCGCGTCTCGCTGCACGCGCCGTTCGCGAACACTGCCGACGGTGGTGTGCGGATCGACCCGAGCGCGCTGCAGCCGATCGCGGCCAGCCTCGGCACCCTGACGCTCGACGTGTGTCGCGTGGTGGCGCCCGAGCTCAACCTCACCGTCGACGCCGCCGTGCCCGCGAGCCAGCCCGATCCCTCAGGTGCCGGTGCACCGCAGACCGACCGCGCCGACTGTCACACGTGGGCGTTACACGCCGAGGATCCGCCGATGGTCGTCACCGCGCACGTCACGGGCACCAGTGCATCGGAACCCATCACCGAGCGGCATGTCACGCTCCCGTGTGGCGCGCCGTCGCCGGGTGGAGACCCGACCTACACGATCGACTACCCGGTGATGTATCCGAAACGCGTGCTGCAGGCGCACGCCACGGGAGCGGCGGGGTCGCAGCTGCTCCAAGCGGACGTGGTGGTCGGGTTCTGGGCGCACACCGAGAGCGAGGTCGTGGTGCCCAAGGCGCAGATCGGGCACGTCTCGATCGGAATCCGCGACGGTCCAAGCGCGACGCGTCGACTCAGCGCGCCCAAGTGCCCTCCTGAGGATCCCTCGGACTCGTGGACGATGCTCGTCATGAGGATCCGGGTGGACCACGCCGCGTGCGTGCCCTTCACGGTGACCGCACGGAACACGACGACGATTCGGCTCGCGGTTGGCGCGCCGTGCAAGGTGCGAGCGTGATGGTTGCCCGACTCGCGTGCGTGGTCGCCGTCGTGCTCGCGATCGCGACCGCAGTGCCGGCGGGCGCCGACACGCTGACGCCGACGCCGACGGCGACGCTCGACTGCGCCAATCCGCTCGCCGGCGGCCCGCGTCCGCGTTCGGAGGTCGTCGGCAATCAAGTCGCCTTGCTCACCAGTCGCAGCCGGCGTGACGCGACGCAGGTCGCGGAGTACACCGATCCGGCCATGCCGCAGTTCCGCTACTTCGCGAAGTCGCCGTTGTTGCTGCGCACGGGCAGCGGATCGGCCCGCATCGTGGTCCCTCGCTCGGAGCGCGGCCGCGTCGTGCTGAGTTGGGGCAACACGGACCACGACGGCACCGCGACGCGCGAGTTCGTTGCCGGACCGTGCCCCGGCGGGAGCACATGGATCTGGTTCCCCGGCGGCTATTCGGTGACCGTGCCGCACTGCGTCACCCTCGTGATCCGCACTGCAGGTCACGCGGAGCGAGTGCGCGTCGGTGCGGGCAAGGCGTGTCCGGGTCAGCGCCCACCGCCGCGCTGACGCC
>DASXXX010000144.1:0-7490 GCA_036502765.1 Acidimicrobiia bacterium
GCCACCCGAGCCTGGGAAGCGGCGATCGACGGCATACCGTCGGACGCATGGCCCTGGGTGGCGCTCCTGGCGGTGTTCGCGCTGCTCTTCACGGCGATCGGGATGCTGGCGTTCGGCCCGCTCCTGGAGGAAGCATGAGCGGAGAGACGAGCGTGAACGACGAGACGACGCTGCTGAAGCCTCAGCTGAGCAAGCTGCTCGGCTGGCTCGCGCTGGTGTCGATGGTCGTCCTCGCGCTCTTCGGGCTCTGGGGCGCGCCCAAGGATCAGGTCCAGGGCGACGCCCAGCGCCTGATGTACCTGCACGTGCCCGCCGCGTGGATCGCGTACCTCGCGTTCGGTGTGACCGCGCTCGGTTCCGCGCTCTGGCTGTGGCCGCGGACGCGCGCGACGGTCTGGGACCGGATCGCGGGCGCCTCGGCCGAGCTCGGTGTGATCTTCACCGCGCTCACGCTGATCCTCGGCTCGCTGTGGGGTCGCCCGGTGTGGGGCGTGTGGTGGGCATGGGACGCGCGGCTCGTCACCACCGCAGTGTTGTTCTTCCTCTACCTCGGGTACCTCGCGCTGCGTCGCATCCCGGCCTCGCCCGAGGCGCGCGCCAAGCGCTGTGCGATCGCTGCGCTCATCGCGTTCGTCGACGTGCCGATCGTGCACTTCTCGGTGAACTGGTGGCGCACGCTGCACCAGCAGGGCACGGTGTTCAACGAGCGCCTCGACGCCAAGATCCACGGCGTGATGGCGTTCACACTCTGGTTCGGCGTGCTCGCGTTCACGCTGGTGTTCTTCTATCTGCTCGACAAGCGCTACCACCTGCTCGCGCTCGACGAAGACCGCGAAGAGCGTGAGGTCCAGGAAGCCATCGCCGAGCGGGTCGGGGCGGTGTCGTGAGCGTCAGGACGCCGGGTAGCACGGCAATGAGCGAACGACCAATGGTGGAGGCGCGATGAACTTCGCCGAGTACGTGATCACGGGTTGGGTGCTCACGTTCGGGGTGCTCGCGGCCTACTGGGTCTGGATCGTCCAACGCACGAAGCGCGCGGAGCGGTCGCGAGGCCAGGAGTGACGACGGTCGCTTCGCCCCCCGCGACGCCCGCACCTCGCCCCCAGCCCAAGCGGCGCGGTCGCTACGTGGTCGCGATCGGCGGCTGTGCGGTGGCCGTCATCGCGATCGTCGTGCTCGGCATCGCGCTGTCCGAGAACGTCGTGTACTTCCGCACCGTCACCGAAGCCGTCCACAACCGGACGGACGAAGGCACGTCGCGCTTTCGCCTCGCCGGCGGCGTCGTCAAGACCAGCGTCGTGGACACGAAGCACGGCGTGAACTTCCAGGTCACCGACGGCAAGAACACGGTCGTCGTCCACCACGATGGTGACACCCCCGCGCTGTTCAAGCCCGGCGCGCCGGTCGTCGTCGAGGGGCACTGGGCGTCGAAGGCGTCGAACGCGCCGTTCCTGTCCGATCGGATACTCATCCGACACGGCGCCGACTACACGCCGCCCAAGGTGAACACCGACAAGGCGCCAGCGTCGTGAGGCTGGCGTCGTGAGGATCGCTGCGTGAAGGCTGCGCTCGGGTACGCAGCGGTGGCGTTCAGCGGTGGCGCGGCCGTGGTCGGCATCACCGCACTGCTTGCAGGACTGCAACTGCACGACGCGTTCTTGCTGCGGTTCGGGCGTCGCTGTGTGTACGCGGTGCTCATCTTTGCCGTCGCCGCGGCGGGGGTGATGGAGTGGGCGCTGATCAGCCACGACTTCTCGCTGCGCTACGTCGCCGAGAACAACGCGACCGGTACACCGTTGCTCTTCACCATCACCGGACTGTGGGCCGCGCTCGAGGGGTCGATCCTCCTGTGGGCCGTGATCCTCGGTGGTTACCTCACCTTCGTGGCGTTCAAGTTCCGCAAGCGCGAGCAGGACCCGATCGTGGCGGTGGCGATCATCACCGGTCTCGTCGTCGCGTTGTTCTTCTCCGCGCTGATGCTCGGACCCGCCAACCCGTTCCGTGAGCTCTCGAACGTGCCCTTCGACGGACGCGGACCCAATCCGCTCCTGCAGAACCACGTGCTCATGGCGTTCCACCCGCCGATCCTCTACCTGGGATACGTGGGCTTCACCGTCCCGTTCATGTTCGGCATCGCCGCGCTGGTCACCGGCCGCTTCGGCGAGGGCTGGCTGTCCGACACGCGGCGGGCGACGCTCGTCGCGTGGGGGTTCCTCACCGTCGGCATCATCCTCGGCGCGTGGTGGAGCTACGAGGTGCTCGGCTGGGGTGGCTTCTGGGCGTGGGACCCGGTCGAGAACGCGTCGTTCCTCCCGTGGCTCACCGCCACTGCGTTCATCCACTCGGTGATCGTGCAGGAACGCCGCGGCATGCTGCGGGTCTGGAACCTGTCGCTCGTCATCGCGACGTTCTGCCTCACCATCCTCGGCACGTTCCTCACCCGCTCGGGCGTGATCGACTCGGTGCACGCGTTCACGCAGTCCGACATCGGTCCGTGGCTGCTCACGTTCTTCGGCATCATCGCGGCCACCGGCATCGGGCTCATCGCCTGGCGGGGAGACAAGCTGCGCGCGCCGGGACGCGTCGACTCCGCGGTGTCGCGGGAGTCGGCGTTCCTGATGAACAACCTGTTGTTCGCCGCGCTCGCGTTCGTCGTGTTGCTCGGCACCGTGTTCCCGCTCATCGCCGAGGCGCTGCGCGGCAGTCGGCTCTCGGTGGGGGAGCCCTACTTCGACCGGATGGCCACGCCCATCGGTCTCGCGCTGCTGTTCCTCATGGCCGCCGCGCCCGCGTTGCCGTGGCGCGCCACCAGCGGCGAAGTGGTGCGCAACCGGTTGCTCGTGCCCGCGTGGATCGGCGGCCTCACCATGCTCGCGGCGGTGATCCTCGGCGCCCGCGGACTGGCCGAGATCCTCGCCTACGGGCTCGGCGCGTTCGCGACGGCCGGGATCGTGCGTCAGTTCGTGCTCGGCATCCGCGGCCGACGCCGCGCGCTGGGTGAGTCGCGCGCCGTCGCGCTCGGGCGGGCGACGCGCTCGAACCCGCGGTTGTACGGCGGTCTGGTCGTGCACTTCGGCGTGGTCCTCATCGCGGTGGTGTTGGCCGCGTCGTCGGCGTACGGCGCCAACCGAGACGTGAAGTTGAAGAAGGGCGAGTCGGCCACGGTGTCGGGCTACACCGTCACCTATCTCGACTCGCACACCGCGCGCAGCCACCAGAAGGTCACCTACTCGGCCGACATCAAGGTGCAGAAGGGCGACCGCGTCCTCGGCACCTACGCGCCGGCCATCTCGACCTACCCGAACAGCACTGAAGGCATCGGCACGCCGTCGGTGCACACCGGACTGGTCGACGACGTGTACCTCACGTTGGTGTCGTCGCCCAACGCGCAACGCGAGATCACCCTCGGCGTGCGCATCAACGCGCTCATCGTGTGGCTCTGGATCGGCGGAGCGTTCATGGCGCTCGGCACGATCCTCGCGTTGGCGCCGCGCTTGCGCCGCCGGCCGCAGTCGATCTCGTCGGACGACCTGACTCCGGTGCCGATTGCAGCTCCGGACGACGGGTCCGAGCCCGACCCGCGCGAACCAGACGCGCGCGAAGAGGTGCCGGTGTGAAGCATCCCGCTCGCATCGCCGCGCTCGCCGTCGCGCTGGTCGTGATCGTCTTCGGGGTTGTGCTCGCGCTCAACGTGGGCAGTGACCCACAGGAGGACGCGAAGCAGAGCCACCTCGTCGGCAAGGCGGCGCCGGGCATCGACCTCCCGAACCTGGCCGGTGGTCGGGTGACCCTGGCCGATGTCGCGGGCAAGTCCGCCATCGTCAACTTCTGGAACTCCTGGTGCACGCCGTGCCAGCAAGAGGAACCCGCGCTGCAAGCGTTCTACGCCGAGCACAAGGACGACCCTGACTTTGCGATGATCGGCATCGTCCGCAACGACGAGACCGACACGGTGAAGGCGTACGTCAAGAAGAACGGGATCGAGTGGCAGGTTGCGCTCGATCCCGGCTCGGTTGCCGCGCTCGACTTCGGGACCCGAGGGCAACCGGAGACCTACGCGATCTCACCGAGTGGCGTGGTCGCGGCGGCCAAGTTCGGGCCGATGTCTTCGAAGGAGCTCGAGTTCTTCCTCGCCGCGGCACGACAGAGCGCGTGATCAAGCGCTGGGGTCCGTGGATCGCACTCGGTCTCGTCGTGGTGGTCGCGCTGGCGGTGGTGCTCTGGCCGAACGGCTCGCAGTCGCCCGCGGCGCGCGCGCACGACCTCGAGACCGAGTTCAAGTGTCCGGAGTGCTCTGGGTTGTCGGTGGCCGACAGCCAGGCGCCGACGTCGCGGGCGATCCGGGCCGACATCAAGCGACGGATCAAGGCCGGGCAGAGCGACGCGGAGATCCGCCAGGCGTTCATCGACACCTACGGCGAGTCGATCCTGCTGAGCCCGCAGGACTCGGGCGTGAGCCTCCTCGTGTGGATCCTCCCGGTCGTCGTGCTCGCGTTGGGCGCGACCGGCATCGTGTTCGCGCTGCGGCGCAACCGCGATCAGCCGCACCTCCACGCCACGGAGGCCGACGAGCGGCTCGTGCACCGGGAGCAGGGTGATGGCTGACCGACCCCAAGGGCTCGATCCGGAGCGGCGGCGCCAGCTCGACGAGGAGCGCGACTTCCTCATGCAGTCGCTCGACGACCTCGAGCTCGAACACGAGAGCGGCGGCATCGACGACGAGTCGTACGCCGAGCTGCACGACGACTACACCGCGCGCGCGGCGGGCGTGATCCGCACGTTGCGCGACGGCGTCGACGTGACTGCTCCGCCACCGCCGCGGTCGCCGCAACGGACCCGGCGGCGCGTGGTGCTCGTGAGCCTCGTGCTCGTGTTCGCGATCGGCGCGGGCACGTCGCTCGCGTACGCGCTCGGTGCCCGACTCCCGGGGCAGACGTCGTCGGGCAACTCGCAGGCGGCGCCGTCCACGACGAACGCGACGCAGGCCGCGCTGTCGAAGAAGATCGATGACCTGCAGGCGAAGGTCAACGCCAGTCCCGACGACTACGACGTGCGACTCGACCTCGCGCGTGCGTACGAGGAGAACGGCGATCTGCAGAACGCGCTGAAGCAGTCCGACGCGGCGATCACCATCGACGCGAACCGTCCCGAAGGGCACGCGAACTCGGCTCGCCTCCTGTACCTCGCCTCGGAAGTCGCGCCTGCGCAGGACGCGAAGAACACGTTGATCGCGCAGGCCTTGGCTGGATTGAACCAGGCCATCACGGTCGGGCCCGACTACCCCGACAGCTACTACTTCCGTGCCGTGCTGTATTCCCAGTCGCTGCATGACGACGCGCGCGCTCAGGTCGACCTGCAGAACTACCTGCTGAAAGCACCCACCGGAACGTGGGCCGCGCTCGCCCGCCAGCTGCTCGCGCAGGTCACGACGGCGCTCGAAAGTCCGTCGACTACGGTGCCTCCGACGTCCACGACGAGGAAGACGAAGTGACCATGGCGCAGCCTCCGGCGTTCGAGATCGACACCGACAAGATCTACCGCGTGACCATCACCACCGACCGCGGCCAGATCATCGCCGACCTCGACCCGAAGCTCGCGCCGAACACGGTCAACCACTTCGTCCAGCTCACCAAGGCCGGCTTCTACGACGGTCTCACCTTCCACCGCGTGGAGCCCGGGTTCGTGATCCAGGGCGGCGACCCCGAAGGCACCGGGCGCGGTGGTCCCGGGTACAAGTGGAACGACGAGCCGGTGCTCGGCGAATACACGCTCGGCGCGCTCGCCATGGCCAACGCCGGTCCCAACACGAACGGCTCGCAGTTTTTCATCACCACCGCCGACTGCACCCGCAACCTCACGAAGAGCTACAACCTCTTCGGTTACGTCACTCCGGCGAGCATGAACGTCGCGCTCGAGACCCAGCGCGGCGACGTGATGCGGTCGGTCGCGGTCGAAGAGCTCGAGAGTTCAGACGGCGACGCCTGATCACGACATGAGCGGCGACGCGGGGATCTTCGGACCCGACAGTGTCGTGTGGCGCGTCCACGCCGATCCGGTGATGCTGGTCGGGGGGTTGCGAGCGCTGCTCGTCCAGGGCCTCGAACCGCGGGCCATGGCCGCGGTCGACCAGCACAGCGCGTTCCGTGAGGACCCGTGGGGTCGGCTCGAGCGCACCACGCACTTCGTGCTCGCCACCACCTACGGCGACACCGCGGCCGCCGAAGCCGCCGCGGCGCGTGTGCGCGCCGTGCACACGCGCATCCACGGCGTCGACCCGGTGACCGGCGTGGCCTACTCCGCGACCGATCCCGATCTGTTGCTCTGGATCCACGCGGTGGAGGTCGATTCGTTCCTGCTCGCGTACCGCACCTTCGCCGGCAGGATCACCGCCGACGACGGCGATCGCTACGTCGCCGAGATGGCCCGCGTCGCGGAGATGGTCGAGCTCCCGCCCGGACGTGCGCCGCGCACGGAAGGCGAGCTGCGCGAGTACCTCCGCTCGGTGCGCGGACTCCGGGCCACGCCCGCAGCGTTCGACGGCCTGCGGGTCGTCATGTTCCCGCCCATGGATCTGAAGTACCGGCCACTGTGGGCGATCCCGACTACCGCCGCGATCGCCATCCTCCCGTCGTACGCGCGCCGGCTCTACCGCATCCCGTGGTTCCCGCCTGCCGCGCTGCCCGTGCGCACCGCGGTGTTCGCGTTGAGTCGGGTGCTCAACCTGGTGACGCCGACGCCCCCGTCGTTGCGGGCCGCGCGCGAGCGCGTCGCCGCGTGACGAACCACACGGCGGCGGCGGTGATGATCGCGACCACGAGGACCACGAGCAGCACGACGTTCGACACGTCGAGGAGCTTGAGGCCGGTGAGCGCGAGTACCAGCACGAGCACAGGCCGGATGAAGTGGTCGGGCGCACGCGACGAGATCTGCGCGCCGATGATCACGCCGGGGATGCTGCCGATGAGCAGCGAGCCGGTGAGGCCGACCTCGAACTCGCCCCAGAGCAGGTGGCCGATGGCGGCGGCGAGCACCAGAGGGACGGCTTGGACGAGGTCGGTTCCCACGAGCTCACGCGACGACAGCGTCGGATAGAGCAGCATGAGCGCCACGATCATCAGCGACCCCGAGCCCACCGAGGTCATGCCGACGATGCAGCCGCCGAGGAGGCCGACGGTCAGCGTCGCGGCGCGGCGCACCGGCACGCGCTTCGCGTCGTCGCCCTCCACCCCGGGGCCGCGGCGCGCACTCAAGTACGAGCGCACGGCCATTCCGGCCGCCGCGATCAACAACACCACACCGAGGACGATCTTGATGGTGTCGCCCACATCGCCGCTGAGGTGGGAGATCACATACGAGCCGAAGAGCGCGCCGGGAACCGACCCCAGCGCCAGCCACTTCACGAGGCCCGTGTGCACGGTGCCGCGCCGGAAGTGGATGCCCCCGCCGATCGGTTTCATCACCACGGCCGCGACCAGGTCGCTCGACACCGC
>DASXXX010000145.1:0-6178 GCA_036502765.1 Acidimicrobiia bacterium
CGGTTCGGCGATCACCGCGAGGAGACGTTCGGCCACCTGCTGCGCCTCGCCCACGTCGTGCAGATCGGCGAGCACCGCGGCGAACTCGTCACCACCGAGACGAGCGACGCTGTCGGACGGTCGCAGCGTCTGTTGCAGCCGCTGCGCGACCACCTGCAGCAACCGGTCGCCGATCTCGTGACCCAGGTTGTCGTTGACGGTCTTGAAGCGGTCAAGGTCGAGGTACAGCACCGCGAGGTACGACTGATGACGACGGATGCGCGCCAACGCGGCTTCGAGCCGGTCGAGCAGCAGCACACGGTTCGGGAGCCCGGTGAGCGCGTCGTGCAGCGCGCGGTGGCTGAGCAGCGCTTCCTTCACCTTCAGCGCGGTGACGTCACGCGCGATGCCGGTGGCCGCGATCACCTCACCCGCCGAGTTCCGCAGTGGCACCACCCTGTGCTCGGTCCAGATCTGCGTGCCGTCGCGTCGCACCATGCGCAACTGCATCGAGCGCACGTCGTCGACACCCTCGTGGCCGAGCGTGCGGATCAGGTCGACGTCGTCGGCGTGGGTCACCTTCACGATCAGCCCCGGGTCGTCGTAGAACTCCTGCGGCGAGTACCCGAGTTGGGCCTCGACCGCGGGATTGACGTAGTCGAAATGAGGGGCATCGCCGACGGTGAAGCGGTACACCACGTCGGCCGCGTTCTCGGCGATGAGTCGGAACCCCTCCTCCGACGCGCGTAGCGCGGTCTGCGCGCGTCGTTCTGCCGTCGTGTCGATGTAGCTGCAGATGACGCCGGTGATGGTGCCGTCGTCATCGCGCATCGCTTGGGTGGTGACGCTGTACCAGTTCGTGCCCAGGTACCCGGTCGAGCGCGCACCCATCACGAAACCGCCGAAAGTCTCCCCGGTGCGCAGCGTGTTCACCGACGGGATGTCGGCCGGAGCCAGCCGTTCGCCGTGCTCGTCGACGAGTTCGAGGCCGTGCCGGAACAACGACGAGGTGCCGATCGGGGTCGAATCGAGGACGGCCAAGCCCTCCTGAGCGCGTTGGTTGGCGAGGAGGATCTGACCCTCCACGTCGAACACCACGATCGCGACCTCGAGCGCATCGAGCAGCTGCTCGGTCGGGAACGTGGTGGAGTCGTCGGTCACGCCCTCTGGTTGACGACGAACTCGCCGAAGCGTGTCACTGCCGGCGCGGGCAATCGCGCGCGCAACCGGCTACCGCCTTCCGCGTGCACTTCCACCAAGACCTCGCCCTCCCGGTGCAATGCGGCGACGACGTCACCGCGCTCGTACGGCACCAGTAACTCCACGATAGGAGCGAGTGATCTCAATCTGGCCGCGAGGGTGTCCAAGAGCACACTCACTCCCTCGCCCGTGACGGCGGAGACGACGACGGCCTGCGGGTGGACCGTGAGGAGCAGCTTCACGTCGCCGGGACTGGCGATGTCGGCCTTGTTGAGGACGAGCAGCTCGGGCACCTGGTCGGCGCCGATGTCGCGCAGGACCTTGCGGACGGCGTCGATCTGGTCCTCGGCCTCGGGGAAGCCGGCGTCGACGACGTGGACGAGCAGGTCGGCGTTGACCACCTCTTCGAGCGTGGACTGGAACGACTCGACGAGCTGGTGCGGCAGCCGCTGCACGAACCCGACGGTGTCGGAGGCGAGCACGGTCTCGCCGCCGGGGAGGCGCAGCCGGCGGGTGGTGGGGTCGAGGGTGGAGAAGAGGCGGTCTTCGACGAGGACGTCGGCGTCGGTGAGGCGGTTGAGCAACGTGGACTTGCCCGCGTTGGTGTAGCCGACCAGGGCGACGGTGGACCGGGCGCTGCGCTTGCGGCTCTTGCGTTGCGTGTCGCGGTTCTTGGCCAGCGTGTCGAGCGCGCGCTCGAGGCGCGCGATGCGCGTCTGGATGCGTCGGCGATCGACTTCGAGCTGCGTCTCACCAGGACCGCGGTTGCCGACCAGTCCGCCGCGCGCGCCACCGCCCGCGCCCTGTTGGCTGAGCTGGAGCCCGCGACCGCGCAGCCGCGGAAGCCGGTAGCGGAGCTGCGCGAGCTCCACCTGCACCATGCCCTCCTGGCTGCGCGCGTGCTGGGCGAAGATGTCGAGGATCAACGCGACGCGATCGACGACGTCGACCTTGAACAGCTTCTCGAGGTTGCGTTGCTGCGCGGGCGTGAGCTCGTCGTCGAACACCACGAGGTCGACGTCGAGCGTCTCGGCGAGCTCCTGCAGCTCCTTCGCCTTGCCCGAGCCGATGTAGGTCGCGGGGTCGGGCGCGTCGCGCCGTTGCAGCACGAGCTCGACCGGGTCGGCACCCGCGGTGTCGACGAGCAGCGCGAGCTCGTCGAGCGACGCCTGCGCGGCTTCGGCGTGGCGCGTGCCGATGCCGGTGCCCACGAGCAGCGCGCGCTGGCGGAGGACGTCGAAATCGGTTTCGGTTGCGGTGAGGCGCCGGCGACTCACAGCTCGAGCTCCAGCTCGACGTCGAAGACATTCACGACGGGGCCGCCGAGGCGGATGGTCTCACCCAATTCGACGGTGAGGTCGCCGCCGGGGACGTGCACAGTGACGCGCTCGCCGACGAGGCCGCGGTGGTGCGCGACGGCGGCGGTGGCGCACGCGCCGGTGCCGCAGCTGAGGGTCTCCCCCACCCCGCGTTCCCACACGCGCATGTCGACCTCGTTGGTCGCGCCCGGGGTGACGCGGACGAACTCGACGTTGGTGCGCTTCGGGAAGCGTTCGTCGTGCTCGAGGTGCGGTCCGTGTTGCGTGACGCGCGTGGTGGCGGGGTCGTCGACGAACAGCACGAGGTGCGGGTTGCCCATGCCCGCAGCGTCGCCCTCGTAGTGCGTGCCGTGGAAGTCGGCGGTGACGCCGAAGGGCGAGTCGAGCGCGACGGGGATCCGCGCGGGATCCCAGGTGACCGGGCCCATGTCGACGGTGGCTGCGGTGACGGCTCCGGTGGCGTCGCGGGTGAGCTCGACCTGGCGACGACCACCGCCGGTGTCGACGACGAGCGTGCCGTTTGCGCCGAGGCCGTCGCGCGCCGCCACCCAGGCGAGCGTGCGCATGCCGTTGCCGCTCATCTCGGCGATGCTGCCGTCGGCGTTGAAGAGGAGCATCTCGGCGTCGGCACCGTCACGGCCCGGCATCACGACGATCAGGCCGTCGGCACCGACGCCGGTGTGGCGGTCGCAGAGCGCGCGCGCCTGCGGCGCCATGATCCCCATGACACCGAGGTCGTCACCGAGGCACGACATCACGAGGAAGTCGTTGCCGGTCGCGTGGAGCTTGGACAGCCGGAAGGCGGTCATCCGCTCCAGCTTGCCAGCAGGGCGGGCAGCACCGTGCACGCATTCCCAGGGGCCCCGAACCAGCTGATGCGGGGGTCACGGCGGAACCACATGCGCTGCCGACGGGCGAACTTGCGGGTGCGGACCACGATGGCTTCCAACGCCGCATCCACACCTGTGTTCCCGTCTTCTCCGCCGAGCCCGTCTTCTCCGCCGAGCCCGTCTTCTCCGCCGAGCCCGTCGAGGTGATCGAGCACCTCGCGGTACCCGATGGCCTGGGCGGCGGTGCGGGACAGCTCGCCGCGCTGCTGGAGGCCGCGCACCTCGTCGACCAGGCCGGCGTCGCGCATGGCGGTGACGCGGGTCGCGATGCGGGCGTTGAGGACGTCGCGCGGGAGCCACACGCCGGCGACGCGCACCGGGAACACGGTCTCGCCGAAGGTCTGGATGCCGGTGCCGAACGACGAGAACGGACGCCCGGTGAGCTCGATCACCTCGAGCGCGCGAGCGAGGCGCCGGGTGTTGTCGGGCTCGATCTTGGCGGCAGCCTCGGGGTCGAGCGCAGTGAGCTCGGCGTGAAGACCCGCCTGCCCTCCGGGAGTGGCACCCCGTTCGAGGATCGCGTCGCGGACCTCTCGATCTTCGGGCGGGAACGTGAGCGGATCGATGACCGCTTGCACGTAGAGGCCGGTGCCCCCGACGAGCAGTGCCCGTTTGCCGCGCGACTCGATGTTGGCGACCGCGGCGCGCGCTTCCTGCTGGAAGCGGACCACCGACCACTCGTCGGTGGGGTCGGCGACGTCGATGAGGTGGTGCGGGACGAGCACCTGCTCAGCCGGCGACGGCTTGGCGGTGCCGATGTCGAGACCGCGGTACACCTGCATGGAGTCGACCGACACCAGTTCGACGTCGCCGAGCGCACGCGCGACCTCGAGCGCGAGCGCCGACTTCCCGGAAGCGGTGGGGCCGACGATCGCGAGGTGCGGACGGATCAAACTGGTGCAGCGACGACGGGGATGCGGATGCGCGCCGGGCGCGGGGCGGGCTGGGCGTCGACGAGATCGCCGCGCAGCCAGTGCGGGGCGGCGTAGGTGACGACGACGTCGGCGGTGCCCCCGACCGTGACGTCGGTAGTACCCGGGGAGAAGTGGACCAACTTGTTCTGGCGGGTGCGGCCCGACCACATGGTGTCGTCGTTCTTCGACGGGCCTTCGAGCAGCAACGACTCGGTGTGCCCGATCCGCGCCGAGTGCTTGGCCAGCGCGTGGCGCTCGACGACCTCGGTGAGTCGGCGCATGCGTTCCTGCGCGACGTCGGGAGCGACGAAGTCGTCGACCATGTCGGCGGCCGGAGTACCCGGGCGGGGCGAGAAGATGAAGGTGTAGGCCGCGTCGTAGGCGGCTTCGTCGGCCACCTCGAGCGTGCGCTCGAAGTCGGCGTCGGTCTCGCCCGGGAACCCGATGATGATGTCGGTGGTGACCGCGAGGTCGGTGATCGCCGCACGGGCATCGGCGAGGCGCTCGAGGTAGCGCTCGGCGGTGTAGCCGCGGTGCATGCGCGCCAGCGTGCGGTCGCTGCCCGACTGCAACGGCAGGTGCAGGTGCTCGCACACCGACGGGCATTCGGCCATCGCCGCGATGGTCTCGGGCCGCAGGTCCTTCGGGTGCGGTGACGTGAAGCGGATGCGGTCGATGCCGTCGACCGCGTCGAGCGAACGCAGGAGGTCGGCGAACTGCGGGCGGTACTGCCCGGCGCCGAGGTCGCGTCCGTAGGAGTTGACGTTCTGACCGAGCACGGTGATCTCGCGCACGCCGTCGGCCGCGAGCTCCTCGACCTCGTGGATGATGTCGCCCATGCGTCGGCTGACCTCCGGCCCACGCACGATGGGCACGATGCAGAACGTGCACGAGTTGTCGCACCCGACCTGGATGGTGACCCAAGCCGAGTGGCGGCCGAGAGAAGAGGAGTCGGTTCGCCGGGCCGGCAGGGCCGACGGATACGCCTCGTGCTCCTCCAGGATCTCGACGACGGGACCCTCGAAGCGGGCTCGCTCCAGCAGCGCCGCGGCGTGGCCGAGGTTGTGGGTGCCGAACACCACGTCGACGTGACCGGCCCGTTCGACGATGAGCTCGCGGTCCTTCTGCGCCAGGCAGCCGCCTACCGCGATCTGCAGGTCGGGTCGCTCCTGCTTCAGTGCCTTGAGCCGACCGAGCTGGCCGTAGAGCTTGTTGTCGGCGTTCTCACGGATGCAGCACGTGTTGAGCACGACGACATCGGCCGACTCGACGTCGTCGGTGGCCTCCATGCCCTCGGACGCGAGCAGCCCGGCGATGCGTTCGGAGTCGTGCTCGTTCATCTGGCAGCCGAACGTGCGCACGTAGAAACGGCGCGGCGGCTGCTCGGGATTGTCGGGCTGGGACACGGCCGATCAGTCTACGGACCGGTCAGCAGCGGAGGAACGCCGGCGAACGGCGGCTGTCACCGGGCGGGAGCCGGCAAGGAGTCCCGCCCGGTGAGCCGCACATCTCGTGCGTGGGTCAGCTCTCGGCGTCGACGGACTCGCCGTCGGCGCCCAGGGTGATGTCGGCGTCGAGCTCCGAGGCGTCGACCTCGTCGATGCCGACCTCCTGGCGGATCTTCTCGCTGATCTCCAGCATCATGTCGATGTTCTCGGAGAGGAACGTCTTGGCGTTCTCCCGCCCCTGGCCGAGCTGCTCACCCTCGTAGGTGAACCAGGCACCCGACTTCTTCACGATGCCGAGCTCCACGCCGACGTCGAGCAGCGAGCCCTCGCGGCTGATGCCCTTGCCGTACATGATGTCGAACTCCGCCTGCTTGAACGGCGGGGCGACCTTGTTCTTGACCACCTTGACCCGGGTGCGGTTGCCGGTG
>DASXXX010000146.1:0-5743 GCA_036502765.1 Acidimicrobiia bacterium
GAGGTGGGCACCGACGAGCAGAAGGCGCGCTTCCTCCCGACGATGGCGTCGAGTGAGATCGTGTGGGCGCAGGCGTGGAGCGAACCGAACGCCGGCTCCGACCTCGCGGCCATCCGCTCCACCGGAGTGCTCAGCGACGACCGCACGGAGTGGGTGCTCAACGGCCAGAAGATCTGGGCGTCGCGCGCGGTGTGGGCCGACTGGTGCTTCGGCATCTTCCGCACCGATCCCGACTCCGAGCGTCACCGCGGTCTCACCTTCGTGTTGGTGCCGCTCGACTCGCCCGGTGTGACCGTGCGTCCGATCGCGCAGCTCGACGGCGACACCGGCTTCGCCGAGATCTTCTTCGACGACGTGCACGTGCCGGTCGAGAACACGTTGGGTGACGTCAACCAGGGTTGGCGTGTCGCCATGGCCACGGCCGGGTTCGAGCGCGGTGTGAGCCTGCGCAGCCCGGCGCGCTTCAGCGCCACCGCCGACCGGTTGGTCGCCCTCTGGCGCGGGCACGCCGACCCGTCTGACACTGCACTGAGCGACGCGGTGGTCGACGCGTGGATGCAGGCCGAGGGCTACAAGCTGCACACCGCCATGACCGTCACCCGCATGATCGAGGGCGGCACCATCGGCGCCGAGGCGAGCCTCAACAAGATCTTCTGGAGCGAGTTGGACGTCCGCATGCACGAGCTCGCGCTCGACATCGCCGGCCCCGAGGCCGAACGCATGGACGGCGAGTTCGAGCGCTGGGTCGACGGCTTCCTGTTCTCGCTCTCGGGCCCGATCTACGCGGGCACCAACGAGATCCAGCGCAACATCATCGCCGACCGCGTCCTCCAACTTCCTCGTAGCAGCACCTGATGCGCTTCGCGTTCACCGACGACCAGAAGCTGTTCGCGGAAGGTCTGCGCGACCTGCTCGACAAGGAGTGCACGCCCGCGCACGTGCGCGCCGCGTGGGACGACGGCGCCGGCCACGACTTCACGCTGTGGAACCACCTGGCGGAGATGGGTGTGTTCGGCATGCTCGTCCCCGAGGCCGCGGGTGGGCTCGGCGGCACCGAGGTCGACCTCGTCCTGCTCCTCGAAGAGCTCGGCCGCGCCGCGGTGCCGGGTCCGGTGTTCGAGACCGCGGCGGTCGTCGCACCCGCGCTCGGTGACGGCGCCACCGTCGGCACCGCTGTCCTCGACGGTTCGCCGTACGTGCCGCACGCGCACGTGGCATCGGTGGTGCTCGTCCCTGCCGGAGCAGTGCGCACCGAGGGCGCGACCCTCACCGCGGTCGACTCGATCGACGGCGGCCGCCGCCTCTTCACCGTCGACGGCCCGGTCGAACCGTTCGCCTACGACGAAGCGCTGGCCTTCGACCGCGGCGCGCTGGCCGCCGCCGCCTACCTCGTCGGGCTGAGCGAGCGCATGATCGACGTCGCCGCCGAGTACGCCCGCCAACGCGAGCAGTACGGGCGCCCCATCGGTGTGAACCAGGCGGTGAAGCACCTGCTGGCCGACGCGCTGCTGAAGGTCGAGTTCGCCAAACCCGCGGTGTACCGCGCCGCCTGGTCGGTGGCCGAGGGCGAACCGACGCGCGCTCGTGACGTGTCCATGGCCAAGGCGTTCGCGAGCGACGCCGCCTACCGCACGAGCCGCAGCGCCATGCAGGTGCACGGCGCCATCGGCTACACGTGGGAAGCCGATCTCCAGCTCTGGATGAAGAAGGCGTGGGCCCTCCAACGCGCCTGGGGCGATGCCACCTTCCACCGACGACGCGTGGCCGAGGCCGTCCTGTGACCCGCGCCGATCTCGAATTCGGCACGATCCCGGCGCTCGTGCGCGCCAGCGCCGAGCGCTTCCCCGATCTGGACGGGCTGGTCGACGGCGATCTTCGCCTCACGTTCCCCGAGCTCGCGGCGCGCATCGAGGAGACCTCGCGCGCGTTCATCGCCGCCGGACTGCAACCCGGTGACCGGGTCGGGGTGTGGGCGCCGAACATCGCCGAGTGGGTCTTCGCCGCGCTCGGTGCCATCGGTGCCGGCGGCGTGCTCGTGCCGCTCAACACGCGGTTCAAGGGCGCGGAGGCCGCATACGTGCTGGGACGCGGCGGCGCACGCTTCCTCTGCACTGTCACCGGCTTCCTCGACACCGACTACGTGGCGATGCTCCGCGACGCCGGGATGCCCGACACGCTCGAGCACGTGGTCGTGCTGCAGGGCGACGCCCCGGACGGCAGCACCGCGTTCGCCGACTTCCTCGCGCGCGCGAACGAGGTGTCGAGCGCCGACGCCCGCGCCCGCGCCGACGCGATCGGCCCCGACGACATCGCCGACATCATCTTCACGTCGGGCACCACGGGGCAGCCGAAGGGTGCGATGACCACCCACGCGCAGACCTTGCGCACGTTCGACGCCTGGGCGAACACGGTGGGGCTCGAACGCGGCGACCGCTACCTCGTGGTCAACCCCTTCTTCCACACGTTCGGCTACAAGGCCGGGATCATCGCCTGCTTCATCCAGGGCGCGACCATCGTGCCCGAGCCCATCTTCGACGTCCCCGCCGTGCTGGCCCACGTGGCGGCCGAGCGCATCACGATGCTGCCGGGCCCGCCGACGCTGTACCTGTCGATCCTCGACCACCCCGACCGCGACGCGTTCGACCTGTCGTCACTGCGGCTCGCGGTCACCGGTGCCGCCGCGGTGCCGGTCGAGATGATCCGGCGCATGCGTGAGGAGCTCACCTTCCAGACCATCGTGACCGCGTACGGGCTCACCGAGACCACCGGCACCGTGTCGATCTGCCGGCCGGACGACGATCCCGAGACCATCTCGCACACGTCGGGACGCGCCATCGAGGGCCTCGAGGTGCAGATCGTCGACGACGACGGCAACGAGGTGCCGCGCGGCGACGCGGGCGAGATCGTGTGTCGGGGCTACAACGTGATGGTCGGCTACTTCGAAGACGACGCCGCGACGCGCGAGGCGATCGATGCCGACGGTTGGTTGCACACGGGCGACATCGGCGTGATGGACGAGCGCGGCTACCTGCAGATCACCGACCGCAAGAAGGACATGTTCATCGTCGGTGGGTTCAACGTTTACCCGGCCGAGGTGGAGAACGCGATCCTCGGCCATCCCGACGTGGCGCAGGTCGCGGTGGTCAGTGCCCCCGACACGCGCATGGGCGAGGTGGGCGTCGCGTTCGTGGTGCCGCGCGCGGGGACGACCGTCGACACCGACGAGTTGCTGGCGTGGTGTGCGCCGCGCATGGCCAACTACAAGGTGCCGCGCCGCGCCGTCGTGGTCGACGCCCTCCCGGTGAACGCGAGCGGCAAGGTCCTCAAGTACGAGTTGCGGGAACGAGTCTGAACATGGAGCTGGTTGCTGGATCGCGCCGACACGAAGACACTCGCGCCATCGTGACCGGCGCCGGGTCCGGCATCGGTCGGGCCACCGCGGCGCGTCTCGCGTCGGAGGGGGCACGGGTCGCGTGCTTCGACGTGAAGGGCCACGACGACACCGCGGCCGAGATCGTCGCCGCCGGCGGGCACGCATGGGGCTACGACTGCGACGTCACCGACGAAGGGGCCGTCCGCCGCGCTGTCGATCTCGCGTTCTCCGAGCTCGGGGGCCTCACGTTGGTGTGCAACGTCGCGGGGATCGGGCAGTTCTACCGGACCGAGACCCTCGATCCCGCCGTGTTCGACCGCATCATCGCGGTGAACCTCCGCGGCACGTTCCTGGTGTGTCGCTTCGCGCTGCCACACATGCTGGAGGCAGGCGGCGGCGTCATCGTCAACACGACGTCGGTGTCGGGCATCGTCGGCAACCCGTGGAACGTGGCGTACGCGGCCTCGAAGGGTGGCGTGCTCATGCTCACCAAGGCGTTGGCCGCCGAGTACCGCCACCGCGGCGTGCGCGTCAACGGCATCGCGCCGGGCATGGTCGCGACCGAGCTCAGCGCCGGCTTCACCGAGTTCTTCGCGAACGAGGACATCGACCTCAGCGAGTTCGGGCGCGGGCAGCCGGTGCGCGCGGCGTCGCCCGACGAGGTCGCGGCCACGTTCGCGTTCGTCGCGTCGGCCGACGCCGCGTACATGTCGGGCGCGATCATCGTGCTCGACGGCGGCGCGACCGCGTGAGCGCGAGCGAACACCGCATCGAGGCGTCTTGAGCCGAGCCCTCCCGGTCGTCGTCGGTGTCGGGCAAGTCACCCGGCGTGACGACGAAGACGTCGCGCTCGCGGAGCCACTGACCCTGCTGCTCGATGCCGCGCGCGCCGCCGAGGCCGATGCCGGCGCGCGCCTGCTCGACCGCGTCGACGAGATCGACCTCATGCCGATCGGTGCGTGGTCCTACGACGACCTCCCGGGCGTGGTGGTCGAGCGGCTCGGACTCGACCCGGCGCGGGTGCGAGCGCGTGAACACCGGGTCGGCGGCGAGACCTCGATCCGGGCGCTCGACGCCGCGTCGGCGCGGATCGCCGCGGGCGACGCGCGTGTCGTGCTGCTCGCGGGCGCCGAGGGGACGCGCGCGGTGACCCGCGCCCGGCGTTCCGGCGTCGAGTTGCCCTGGACGCCTCCTGGCTCGCGCTCCACGATCCCGACGATGGATCCGGTGCTGCAGCGAGCCGCCGCCGTCGGCATCGGGCGTGCGATGCACTGCTTCCCGCTCTACGAGCAGGGCCTGCGCGAGTACGAGGGCGTGAGCGTCGCCGACGCCCAAGCCGAATCGGGCCTGCTCTGGGCGCGCCTCACGGAAGTTGCCGCGGCCAATCCGTACGCGTGGTCACGCGTGGCGCGCAGTCCGCATGCCGTCGCCGAGGTCGGACCCGACAACCGCATGATCTCGTTCCCGTATCCGAAGTCGCTGGTGGCGAATCCGTACGTGAACCAGGGCGCGGCGCTGCTCGTGACCGATGCGGAGACCGCACGCGCCGCCGGCATCCCCGAGGATCGTTGGGTGCACCCGATCGGCGGTGCCGGGTCTGACGAGCCGACCGACCCGCGGGCCCGCGTCGCGTACCACCACGTCCCTGCCCTCGACGTCACCGTGCGCGACGTGCAGGAGGTCACCGGGACGACCGCCGACGAGTACGAAGTGGTCGAGCTCTACAGCTGCTTTCCGGCGATGCCGAAGTTGACGCGCCGCGCGCTGGGACGCGACGTCAGCGCGTCGATCTCGGTGACCGGCGGTCTCTCGTTCTTCGGCGGGCCCGGCAGCAACTACCTGACCCATTCGCTGGCCGCGATGGTCGAGCGTCTCCGCGCCGACGGCGGCACCGGTTTCGTGCACGGCGTCGGCATGTTCAACACCAAGCACCACGCGCTGGTGCTGCGTGATCACCCTCGTGACGACGGCAGCTATCCCGCACCTCGCCACGACATCGGCGTGCCCCGACCGCCCGTCACCGAGGCGGTGCCGGTGGTCGAGGACTACGTGGGCCCGGCGACGATCGTCACGTACACCGTGATGTTCGACCGCGACGGCACGCCGGGATCCGGCGCAGTGATCTGCACGGGGGCGCACGGCGAACGGGTGGCAGCGGCCGTGCACGACCGCGACACGCTGGAGCAGCTCACCGACGGATCGGAACCGATCGGCACCGAGGGAACGGTCGCGATCGGCGACCTTCCGGAATTCGTGATCTGAGAGCTACGGTTTCCGAACGCGATCTGAGGAGAAAAGGTGAACCAGGACAAGTTCTTCATCGGCGGTGACTGGGTCGACCCGGCGGGCTCCGACCAACTCGCCGTGATC
>DASXXX010000147.1:0-52555 GCA_036502765.1 Acidimicrobiia bacterium
CCGCAGACGCGCCCATCCGCGTGCCGTTCGTCTACGACGACCTCAGCACGTCGCGTGTCCTCGTCATGGAGTGGCTCGACGGCGCGAGCGTGCGCGAGGTCGACTGGAGCGGCGTGCCGGTCGCCGCCCGCGTGAAGCTCGCCGACTCGCTCCTGCGCACGTTCCTGGAGCAGATGCTGCAGGAGGGCGTGTTCCACGCCGACCCCCATCCCGGCAACGTGATGCTCCTGGCCGACGGTCAGCTCGCGCTCATCGACTTCGGCGCAGCCGGGCACCTCGATCCGATCCAGCAAGCGGCGTTGCGCGACCTCATGGCCGGAGTCAGCCGTCGCGACGCAGACGCGATCAGCCAAGCGGTGTTGCAAGTGGCGACGTTGCGACGGGGCGTCGACGTCAACGACTTCGAGCGCGCGCTGGCGCGCTTCATGGCGCAGCACCTCGCGCCCGGTTCACAACCCGACGCCGCGATGTTCAACGCGATGTTGCGGCTCATGTTCGACTACGGCATCACGATGCCGGCCGAGTGGAGCACGTTCTTCCGCGCCCTGATCGTGCTCGAGGGCACGCTCACCACCATCGCGCCCGGGTACTCCGTGATCGACGCGGCCGAGAGCATCGCGGCCAAGTGGGTGCGCAGTCTCATCAATCCGAACTCGGTGCAGCAGGCGGTGCGCGACGAGCTGCTGCGCACGGTGCCGATGCTCCGTCGGTTGCCCCGTCACATCGACCGCGCCTTCGCCAGCCTCGAACGCGACGGCCTGCGGGTGCGGGTGTCGCACTTCTCGGACGAGCACGACGAACGCGTCGTCGTGCGCATGGTGAACCGCATCGTGCTCGCGGTGCTCGCCGGCGCGATCGGCCTCGTCTCGGTCGGGCTGATCGCGGTCGAGGGCGGACCCTCGTTCTCCGAGGGCACCTCGCTGTTCCAGGTCTTCGGCTACTTCGGGCTGTTCTGCGCCACCGTCCTCGCCATGCGGGTGATCGTGGCCGTCCTGCGCGACGGTCTGAATTAGCGCCGGTCTGAATTAGCGCCGGTCTGAACTAACCCGGTCCGAATTAGCGCCGCGAACCCGCTCTCGGCCCGCGTGTCCCACTCTCCGCAGAGTTCTCCGCGCGCTCCGCGCGAGATTTCGGTCCGAGACCGTATCCCTCGGGTGGTTCGCGGCGTTGACGGGTTCGAGCGCTCCCGACCGCCCTGCACCCACCGGTCTCGCCGGTGGACCCACCCGAAAGGGAGACCCATGCGCCAGCCCGATCCCGTGAACCAGCCCCCTCGCCGATCCCGGCTCTTCCGCCGATTCGTCGCGGGGTGTGCGCCCCTCGTCCTCGCCGCGGTTCTCCTCGGCGCCGGTGCCGGACCGGCCGCGGCCGACCCGCTGCCGCTGCCGTTGCCGATCCCGATCGACCTCCCGCCGATCCCGATCCCCCTTCCGCCGCTTCCGGTACCACCCACCCCGCTCCCGGTACCGGAGCTCCCGGTCCCGCTGCCCGACCTCGGTTCGACGCCCTCACTCCCACCCATCGTCACCGCGGATCCGTCCGTGCAGGCGAACGTGTGTGGCAACGGCGTCGGCGTGCTCGGCAGCGGGACCGGGGCGATCTGCTCCGGGACCCAGCAGTCCTCCTCGGGCACGGGAGCGGACAGCGGGCTCCTCGACGTCAGCCCCACCATCCAGGCCGACCTGTGCGGTACCGGCATCGGCGTCCTCGGCACCGGTTCGACCGCGACCTGCAACGGCACGCAGTCGGCGTCCGGCGGCGCCGGCGGTGGGCTGCTCGGGATCAACCCGAACCTGCAGCTCGGTGTCTGCGGCAACGGCGTCGGCGTGCTCGGCGCCGGCAGCACGGCGAAGTGCAACACCTCGGCCAGCGTCGGCAACCCCGGTACCAACCCCGGTGGCAACAGCGGTTCGGGAGCGGACGGCGGGAGCTCGGTCCTGGGCGAAGTCGCCGGAGTGGCCGGCACCGTTGCGGCCGTCCCGGGTGACCTGGCCCGTGGCTCGCTGGCCTTCACTGGCGCCAACCCGGTGCTCACCGCCCTGCTCGGGCTCGGCCTGGCGGGTACCGGCGCCGCGATGTTGCGACTGCGACGATTCGGGTACAAGGGCTGAGTGCCCTGCACCGGACCGTGTGCGCATGACCTCTGCCGTGGCGCTCGTGGGCGCTGACCTCAAGCACCCCGCTGTTCCCGCCGATCCTGGGAGGGTGGCACTCCGCCGCCCTCCCGGGACCGGTGAGCTCGCGTTCGACGATGTGCGTGTGGCCGCGCTCGCGCGCGAGCCGTGGGCGTGCCGGCAGCTGTACGACGACTACGCCGGTCGCGTCCTCGGCTACCTGCGGGCGCAGGGCGCGCCCGAACCCGAGGACCTGACCAGCGAGGTGTTCCTCCGGGTGTTCGACCGCCTCGCGCAGTTCTCCGGCGACGAGCCCAACTTCCGCTCGTGGCTGTTCACGGTCGCGCACCGCATCGTGATCGACGACGCGCGCCGTCGGCAGCGTCGGCCGCGCACGACCACGCTCAGCCTCGATGTGGAGTCGCGCGACACGGGCGACGTCGAGCACGAAGCGCTCGCCAACGTCGGTGCCGAGTGGGCCGACGCACTGCTCGCGTCCTTGCCCCCCGAGCAGCGCGCGGTGGTGGCGCTCCGGGTCACCGCCGACCTGTCGCTCGAACAGGTCGCGGAGATCCTCGGGAAGCGAGTCGGTGCGGTGAAGTCGCTGCAACACCGCGCGCTGGAGAGTCTCCGTCGACGGTGCGAGGAGGTGCCGGCATGAACGACGCACAGCTGCTCCAGCGCCTGACGTCGGCGTACGCCACGGTCGAAGCGCCCGCACCCAACGCCGCGCTCGCCGAGCTCCTCGAGTCGGGCGAGATCGGTCGAGACATGTTCGACGACGAACGACGCGACGCGGTCGTCGTGCCGCTGGCGCGGCCGCACGCGCCCGTGCGGGTGCGCCACCTCGTGGCGGCCATGGTGGCCACGTTCGTGCTCTTCAGCGGACTCGCGGTCGCCGGCGCGCTGCCCGATTCGGTGCAACGCCAGGTGTCGTCGGTCGTGGGTCACCTCGGCATCGACCTCCCGAGTCCCGACTCGAGCCCGAGCGTCGACACGCCGGGCTCGCCGAACGCGCCGGATCACCCGCAATCGACGTCGACGTCGACCTCGACGTCGACAGGAGCACCGAGCGCGGGCTCGGGTGGCGCGACGGGCGCGACCGGCGCGACGGGTACGGCCACGGGTGGCGCGACGGGTGCGACTCCCACCACCGCACCGAGCGGGACCGACCTCGGCGACGTCGGCTCGGCCACGGACGGTGTGCCTCCCACCACGCTCCCGCCGGGTGGCGGCGGGTTGCTCGAGCTGCCGCAGATCACCCTGCCGCCGATCACCCTGCCGCAGATCACGCTGCCACCGCTCACGTTGCCGCAGCTGCCGATCCCGCTCCCGTCACTCCCGATCTTCGGGCTCTGATCGCTCGCCGCGCGTCAGCACGTCGGCGAGCTCGTGCTCGTGGATCATGTCGTGACGCGCCGCCGACCGTGACAGCACGACGGTGGCGACGACCATCGCCACCACCGACAGCGCGACCGCGATCCACTCGAGCACGCCGTCGGTCGGCACCGTCTCGTGGAGCATCGTCACGCCGATCAGCGCGGCAACGATCGGCTCGACGACCGTGAGCGTCGGTAACGAGGCGGTCAGCGAACCGGCCTGGAACGCGCGTTGGTTCACGACGAACCCGAGCCCGCCGAGCACCAGGAGCGCGTAGGGCTCCCAGTGGCCGAGGGTGCCGAACCCCTCGTGGTCGATGAGCACGACCGACGCCTTGGTGAGCGCGGCGGTGACACCGAAGAGCACACCGGTCGCGAACGCGAACAGCACCGCGCGCCGCGTGCCGTGCGAGCGGGCGCCCGTCAACAAGGCGACCACGAGCACCGGCGCCGCGATTGCGGCGCACACCAGCCAGGCGCCGGTGGAGGCGAAGTCGTCGCCGCCGTCGGTGCCGGCGAGGAGGAGGAAGGCGGTGAGTGCAGCCGCCAGCACGCAGGCCCAGACGAAGTCGGCCCGGCCGAGCCGCCGCCCCGACCACCAGGCCCCGGCGGGCAGGGCGAAGAGGATCCCGCTGGTGAGGACGGGCTGCACCACCAGCAATTCCCCGACCCCGAGGGCGAGCGCCTGGAACACGTAGCCCACGCCGTCGGCACCCAGACCTGCGAGCCAGATCGGCCGGCGGGCCAGTCGCAGCACCAGACGGAACCCGCCCCCGACCGCCCCGCCCTGGTCGGTTCCGGTGTCGGCTTCGGCTTCACGCTGCTGGAGCACCGACGCAGCGGCGTACGCCAGTGCGGCTCCCAGCGCCAACAACACGGCCGCCATGCGCTCTGGACGGTAGCCTGTGCCTTCGTGCGCCGGAGCATCCTCATCGTCTCCGCGTCGATGGGCGCGGGCCATGACGGCGCGGCCAAGGAGCTCCGGCGGCGTCTCGAGGCGTCCGGGCACCGGGTCGAGGTCGTCGATTTCCTCGACGCGGTCGCATTCCACATCGGGCCGCTGCTCCGCTGGTTCTACCAAGTGCAGCTGCGCATGGCCCCGTGGAGCTACGAGCTGAGCTACCGGATGGCCCCGCTGCTGCGTGCGCCGGCGGTGATGCTCGACACCGCACTCACGCGCCGGAAGCTGCGGCGGGTCATCAAGGACTTCCGCCCCGACGCGGTGGTGTCCGTCTACCCGCTGGCCTCGCTCGTCCTCGGACGGATGCGGCGCAAGAAGCAGCTGCGCGTGCCCGTGCTCACGTACCTCACCGACTTCGCGGTCCACTCGCTGTGGGTGCACCGGGGCATCGACCGCCACCTGGCCGTGAGCGAGATCTCGGCCGAAGCCGCCACGTCACGCGGTGGCAGAGACGCCCGGGCGCGCGGTCCGCTCGTCAGCGACAAGTTCCGCGACGCCACCTACGACCGCGATGCCGTCCGCACCAACCTCGGCCTCGCTCCCGAAGACCGTGCCGTGCTGGTGGTCGCGGGCTCGTGGGGTGTGGGCGACGTCGTCGCCACCGTCGAGGCCATCGGACGCAGCGGCGAGTTCCACCCGATCACGGTGTGCGGACGCGACGACAACCTGCGCGCCGAGCTCGAGCAGGGTGGCTACGGAACCGTCATCGGCTGGACCGACGAGATGCCCGCGCTGATGAGCGCGGCCGACGCCCTGGTGGAGAACGCCGGCGGTCTCACCTGCATGGAGGCGTTCGCGGTCGGGCTCCCGGTCATCACGTTCAAGCCCATTGCCGGGCACGGCAAGGACAACGCCGAGATGATGGCCCGCGCCGGCGTCAACTGCTACGCGCGCGACGACGACGAGCTGTCGCGGATGCTGCGCGAGGTGACGCGCCCTGGCCCCGAGCGCGACGCGCTCGTCGACACATCCCGTCGACTGTTCGTGGCCGACCCCGCGATCGACGTCGAGGAGCTCGCGGGCACCGACCATCTCACCGACCGCAAAGGTCGCGTCGTCGCGTTGCGCGCGCCACGCGGCCGGCTCACCGCGATGATCGCGGCGGCGAGCGTGCTCGTGTTGTACGGCGGACTCACGCTGGGTGCCCAGGCGGTGTCGGCGATCGGTGTGGGCGTGGCCAAGCCGCCGAAGAACGTCGACCGCACCGCGTACGTGGGGATTCGCCTCGACCACGCCCAGCTCACCGACGACGCGTTGCTCACCCAGATCCGCGAACTGGGAGTGTCGGTGGTCGTCGACGCGCAGGCCGCCACCCACCGCTCGGTCGAGCTCGAGGACCTCGCCGACCAGGGCGTCGACATCGCCAACGGGGGCTGGGGCAAGGGCTCGTTCCTGCGGTGGAACCGGGCTCGCAACGATGTCGCCAAGGCGGGCAAGGTGATCGCGCAGGAGGCCGGGCGGCCGACGCACGAGTTCTGCCCCGGTCGGCGTCTCGACGCGTTCGACCAGTACTACTCGCACCGCCAGAAGCAGAAGCTGATCGTTGCCAACTTCACCATGCGCCCCGAGAACCTGCCCACGCGGCTCCAGCAGGGCAAGGTCTACGTGCTCGACGGTCGCGACCGCGACGCGACGGCCATGGAGGTCGCGGTGGCCGACCTCGACACGCAGTTCGAGTCGGCCGGTCTGCGTGCCGCGCCGCTCGGAGAACTCCGCTGACGCCGTCGCGCACCGTTCGCCTCGTCGGCGCCGCGGGACTCGCCGGTGCGGCGGCGATCGCGATCGTGCACGCGGCCCCCGCGCTCGGGGGTGTGTCGCCCGTGGGCGTGCGGTTCACGCCCGCGCTGGTGGGTGTGGGCAAGAAGGGTCACGTCGCGCTCACGTTCGACGACGGCCCCGACCCCGAGTCCACGCCGCACTTCCTCGACGCGCTCGACGCGCTCGGCTGGCGGGCCACGTTCTTCATGCTCGGCGGGATGACGCGCCACGATCCGGGTGTGGCGCGCGCGGTCGCGGAGCGCGGGCACGAGATCGGCGTGCACGGCGACGTCCACGGCAACATGCTCCGTCGCACGCCCCGTCACACGAGCCACGACATCCGCCGCGCGTACGACACCGTCGTCGCCGCGACGGGCGTCGAGCCGCGCTGGTTCCGGCCGCCGTTCGGCATCTCGTCGTACGCGTCGATGCGGGTCGCACGGGATCTCGGCATGTCGACGGTGCTGTGGACCACGTGGGGACGTGACTGGCGGCGTGAGGCGACGCCCGACAGCGTGTTCGCCGACGTCACCCGGCGCTACGTCGACGGCGGCACCGTGCTCCTGCACGACTCCGACTGCACGTCGTACCCGGGGTCGTGGCACTCCGCCCTCGGCGCGCTCCCGCGTTTGGCCGATGAGTTCGCCCTCCGCCGCCTCACCGTCGGCCCCGTCGGCGACCACGGCATCGCCACCAGCTCCCCCGTCTGAACCAACCTGCGTCAGCAGACCCGAATATGTCCCGTCTTGCGACGCAGGAACGGGGGTGGGGTGATCTTCACCCACTGGTGGTCGGGCGTTCAGCCCGACGACACGAGGACGACGGACGCGTTCCGTACCGTCGAGGTGTGGTCGTCCTCGCGAAGCGCAGCGACATCCCGACCGAGCTCGAAGGCTGCGCGAACTTCCGCGACGTCGGCGGGTTGCCCACGGCCAACGGCGCGGTGCTGGCCACCCGCCGCCTGTTCCGGTCGAACGCACTGATCGCAGCCACGCCGGGCGATCGTCGTCGCCTCCAGGAGCTCGGCATCGCGACCGTGATCGACCTCCGCAGCGACGACGAGGTCGCCTGGTCCGACGACGTCGTCGCGCCGGGCGCCGTTCGTCACCACCTCCCGCTCGCCGATCTGCTCGGCACCGGCGACGAGTGGGAGCGCTGGCGCGATCCGATCTACGTCGCCAACCGGTACTTCGACCTCTGCGTGGCCAGCACCGCGTCGATCACCGAGGTGCTCGCGGTCCTCACCGATCCTGCGACGTACCCCGTCGTCGTGCAGTGCTCGCTGGGCAAGGACCGCACCGGCGTGGTCATCGCCCTGGTGCTGCGGGCAATCGGCGTTCCCATCCGTCACATCGTCGAGGAGTACTCGCGCAGTCGGTTCGCCGCGTTCCGCATGGTCGACGCCTTGCGCTCGCAGCTGGACGACGAGCACTGCCGCGCCCTCGGGCCGTACCTCCCCGCGCTGCTCGCGGCGGACCCGTTCACCATGCTGCGATTCCTCGGTCGCATCGACGACGAGTTCGGTTCGATGACCGGCTACCTGCGCCACCTCGACATCGTGAGCGTGATCCCGTACCTCGGCGCGGCGCTGCTCGCGTGACCCCTGTCGAGCCTCACACCCGTCGAGGGTTCAGCCGCTGATGCGGTAGAGCTTCCCGCTGGTCCAGTCGCCCACGAGCAACGCGCCAGTGCGGTCGAGCATCACCGGCACCGGGTTCTCGAAGCCGCTGAGGAACGACACCGTCGTTCCCGTGTAGCCGCCGTCGGAGACGGTGAGGTGCACGAGCTGCACCTTGCCGGTCACCCACTCGGCGACCACGGCCCCGGTGCCGACTGACGAGCCGAGCTGGCCGGTCACGATGGCGATGCCGCTGACGGCCGCGTGCTGATCGAGCGTCGCCACCGGTGTGGGCATCGACGAGTACTTCGCGCCACCCTGCCCGTAGTACGAGGGGAAGCCCCACGACTCGCCCGCGCGCACGACCGCGAGCCAGTCGCCGGGCGTCTTCTTCCCGAGGTCGTCGCGCTGGTTCATCGTGACGAACAGGTCGTTCGTGCCGGGGACGAACGCCAGGCCGATCGGCGCGCGGATGTCCGAGGCGAAGATCTGGAGGTCGGAGCCGTCGGGCAGGAACGACACGATCGATGCCGAGTAGGTGTCGGTGGGTGTGCACGAGTTGCACGGCGCGGAGATGCCCACGTAGAAGCGGCCGTCACTGCCGACGGTGATGCCATTGACCTCGCCGGTGCCGTCTGGGAACGACACGATCGTCGTGCGCGACGCGAATGCGGTGCCGTCGAACCCGGCCAGCGCGAGGACGCTGTCGGCCTGCGCCACGTAGAGGGTGTCGCCCACCCAGACGATCCCGAGCGGAGTGTGCACATCGGTCACGATCTTCGTCGGCACCGCGCCCGACTCGGTCACCAGGTAGATCGCGTCCGTTCCCTTGTCGCTTGCTGCCGCGGTCGCTGCCCACACGCGACCCTGCGCGTCGGTCGCGAGCGCAGCGATGTGCTTCAACCCCTTCGCGTACGCGGTCGCCCTGAGTCCTGACGGCCCGCGCAACCCCGCGCCGATGGCCAGTTGCACTCCTGAAGGCGACGCGCTCGCGGCATCGGTGCCTGCGAACGGGAGGACGAACGCGACGAGCAGGACGACGAGCACGAGTGTGCGCGTGACGCGACGGACGAACGAAGACATGCGTGCAGGCTCGCGACCGCGGCCTGTGCACGCGCTGAGCATCAACCGAGAACGACGCCTTCTCGCGTTCCTCTTACCCGACTTCAGACGTCTCTCAGTGCGCGCCGTGTTGTGTGCTCGGAACCCAACACTGCCGACAGGAGGTGATGCAGATGCAGAAATGGATGCGCAGCGGCTTGGTGTCCGTCGGTCTCGCGGGAGCGATGATCGGTGGAGGTGCGATTGCCGCGCACGCGCAGACCAGCGACAGCTCGAGCTCGTCCTCGACCGATTCGGGCAGCAGCTCGACGACGACCGCCCCCGCCCAGGGCACGGCCCCGTCGGGTACCGCGCAGGGCAACTGTCCCAACATGTGAGGCCATCCGGGTGAGGCTGCGACCCCCACGGGATCTCCGGAACCAGTTTCCGAAGGCCGGCGGGGGTCGCGGCGCGCTCAGACCGCTCGGACTGGTGCGTCAGAGTGGCGTCATCACGCCGTCACGGACGCGCCACGGTCAGCACACGGACCTGCGGCCGACGGCTGCGACACTGGGTGCGCGTCCCCGTCGACCACAGTGATGTCGAGGTCCGCGCCCGGCGACTGGCGTGGATCACACTCGCGCGACGTTCCCCCGCCAACGGTGCCGGGAGAGCGGCGCGCCCCACGGCGGCGCTCGTGGACGCCGAAGGGAACGAACGGTGACCCGTCGTCGGCGCGTCGCACTCATCCTGGGTGGACCGCGCTCGCGCCGATCGAGGCGCGCATCGTGGAGGTGCTGCTGGCACGATGCGGGAGTGCCCTGATCAACCGGCGAGTGATCAGCGCGTGCCCTGGAGGTCGAGGAGTCCCTCGGCGAGCTCCTCGACCTCGGCCCGCCACGACTCGGCCTCCTGCACCGGCACGAGCACGAGCTTGGAGAAGCCGACCTCGAGGTACTCCTCGAGCCGATCGCGCAGCGCGGGGATCCCCACCACGATCACCTCGCTGGGGTCGAAGCCGAGCCGGGCGCCGACCATGCTGGCGTAAGGCTCGGGCACCTCGGTGCGGCCGTAGAACACCATCGCGCCGTAGTGCTCGTCGTCGATCGCGCGTCCGGCCGCCGCGGCCGCGGTCTCGACCTGCTCGCGGCCTTCGGCGACGATCCCGGGCGTGCAGAACGACGGCAACCAACCGTCAGCCATCTCGCCGACGCGTCGCAGCTCGCGCGGCGCCCGTCCGCCGAGCCACACGTCGGGCGGCTGTTGGATCGGACGCGTGCCGATCGACACGCCTTCGTAGTGGAAGCGCGGGCCGTCGTGGTCGACGGTGTCCTCGCTCCACAGCCGGCGGATGAGCGGCAGAGCCTCGTCGAACCAGGGCGCACGTTCCTCCCGGGTGACGCCGAACGCCTGTTGCTCGAGCGGCTCGACCACACCCAGCCCGAACGCGGGGAGGGCGCGTCCGCCCGAGAGCACGTCGAGGCTCGCCCACTGCTTGGCCAGCAGCACCGGATTGCGGCCGGGCAGCACCTGGACGCTGGTGCCGAGCTTCAGCTTCTTCGTGCGGCCGGCCGCGAACGCCAGCGACACCATCGGCTCGGGGATCGGACCCGTGGCGCGCTCGGAACACCAGATGGAATCGAAGCCGAGGGCCTCGAGTGCGTCGATCAACTCGGCGAAGCGAGCGCCGCCGTCGGCGAGACCTTGCGTGCCGATCCCGTATCCGATGCGCACCTTCACGAGGATCCGCGCACTTCGTCGGGCCGGAACTGCTCGTAGGCGCGCAGCTCGCGGCGTGCGATCTGCTGGAGGTGCACCTCGTCGGGGCCGTCGACGAAGTGCAACGTGCGCGCGTGCCCGTACATCTCGGCGAGCGGCCAGTCGTTGGTGACGCCCGCGGCGCCGAACGCCTGGATGGCGCGGTCGATCACACTGGTGGCGAGACGTGCCGCGGCGACCTTGATGGCGGAGATCTCGACGCGCGCACCCTTCACGCCGACGGTGTCGATGAGCCACGCGGTCTTGAGCGTGAGCAGGCGCGTCTGCTCGATGGCGAGCCGGCCCTCGGCGATGTCGGCCTGGATGGTGCCCTGGTCGGCGAGCGGCTGACCGAAGGCGACGCGCTGCTGCACGCGCTCGCACATCAGGCGCAGCGCCTTCTCGGCCATGCCGATGGCACGCATGCAGTGATGGATGCGGCCGGGGCCGAGCCGCGCCTGGGCCAGCGCGAACCCCGCGCCCTCGTCGCCGAGGAGGTGGTCAGCGGGAACCCGCACGTCGACGAACAAGGTCTCGGAGTGACCGCCACCGGCATCGTGGTCGAACACCGGGAGTGAGCGCTCGATCGACACGCCCGGCGTGTCGAAGGGAACCAGCACCATGCTGTGACGACGGTGGCGATCGGCATCGGGATCCGACACGCCCATCAGGATGGCAAACGTGCAACGCGCCGACGCGGCGCCGCTGGTGAACCACTTGTGCGCGTTGATCACGTAGTGGTCGCCGTCGCGCTCGATCCGACTCTGGATGTTGGTGGCGTCGGAGCTCGCAACCCAGGGTTCGGTCATCGCGAAGCACGACCGGATGCTGCCGTCGAGCAGCGGGTCGAGGAACCGCTCGCGTTGGAACGGCGTGGCGAACTTCGCCAGCAGCTCCATGTTCCCGGTGTCGGGGGCCGCACAGTTGGTGGCCTCCTGCGAGAGCGGTGAGGCACCCATGAGCTCGCACAACGGCGCGTACTCGAGCGTGGTGAGCCCGGCACCCAGGTCGGGGTCGGGGAGGAAGAGGTTCCAGAGGTCACGCTCGCGTGCTTCCGCCTTGAGCTCCTCCATGACCGGAGGGTGGAAGTGCGGATCCCCCGAGGCCGACACCTGCTCGCGGTACACCGCGTCGGACGGCTCGACCCGGTCGCGGATGAAGCCGCGGAGCCGGTCCTGAAGCTCCCGGGTGCGCACGCTCGGCTCGAAGTCCATGCCGCCACGCACGCTACCCGGGAGCGATCACCGCGTCAGCAGGCGCACTTCGCGTAGCCGGGCGAGATCGGCGGCAGCGCGGGAGCCACGTGGTCGACCGGGACCGACTCCGACGGGACGGCGAGCTCACGCCGCGGCACGAACGTGCGCGGGTCGACCACCAGCACTCGGTCGATCAGGACGACGTACAGCGAGCTGTCGTCGGTCGCGGGCTCGATGCCGGTGATGTCGCCCGGGGCGATCGTCCAGTCGTTCGCCGACAGGTCGTCGAGCCCGACGGAGGTGATCCGGTCGTACACCGAGAGGTAGAGCGTCGACTCGGTCGCGGTGGCGCGCGCGCTCGCCGGGACCGTGCCAACGGGTCGTGGCACCGTCGCGGTGCGCGAGATCTCGAGCGTGTTCGTGTCGAGCTCGGCGAGCGCGCTCGCGGTCGGGGCGTAGACGAACAGTCGCGTGCCCGACGGTGTCACCGCGACCGCGCCGAGCGGGTCGGTCGCGAACTCGGGCGGCAGGTCCACGCAGCTCGCGGTCTCGGCATCGAGATCGAGCACGTGCACGAACGCCTCAGCCGGCTCGTCCGCAGTCGCGTCACGCGTGTACAGCGTGTAGAGGCGACGCCCGTCGGGCGCGACGGCCTGGGCGCGCGCGGTGCCGCGCATCGGTTCCTGCAGCTCTTCCTCTTCGCTGCGCACGTCGTCGACGCTCCCGCGGGTGAGGTCGAGCCGAGCGACGCGATAGCGCTCGGGTGCGAGCGGCGGGACGAAGTCGATCACGAACAGCGCATCACCCGAGAGCGAGAACGCCTCTGGTTCCACGTTGCCCGGCACGGAGAGCACCTGCGCTTCGGGGTCGTCGCGTCGCACGATCACCATCGGCGTCGGGTCCTTGGCCGCGGGATGGTACGTGTCGGTGCCAGTCGGCGGCGGTGGCGTGAGCGCGACCATCGAGCCGTCCTCCGACACCGTGCGTACCGTGAAGACACCGCGCACGGTGCGGCGAGCCCGCTCCTCACCGGTCGCGGGGTCGAGAGTCACGAGGGTGGTCTGCTCGCCGTCGTTGGTGGCCGCATACAGGACCGACCAGTCGCGGCTCGGCACCGCCGCGGCTTGCTGGAAGCGGACGTGCCCGCGGGTCGGCGCCAACGCGGTGATCCCCGTCGAGCTGCCGAGGTAGAGGAGCTCCGGGCGCGCGCGGTGGGAATCGACCGACAGATCGCGCTCGCCGCCTCCCCCGCACGCGGCGGCGAACCCCGCCAGCATCACGACCATGGTCGTCAGGACGATCGACTTCTTCATCGTGGTTCCTCCCCTCGACGTCTGCTCGACGTCCGGGAGCCACGTCAGGTTGCCTGCGTCGTTGCCTCAGGGCACCGTGATCTCGAAGAGCTTGCCGTCGGACACGACGCGCACCGTGTGGGCACCGGTCCACGCGAGCGCGGCGCCGTCGGTCGCGTGCTCGAGCACGACGGTGGCGATCACGCCGCGATCACTCAGCAGCGCGATCGCCGGCGCGCCGTCGACGGTGCCGGTGGCCCACACGCGCGAGGTCGACGCCGCGAGCCCATCCGGGACCAAGCCGTCGGGCAACGTCGCGGTGATCTCCTCCCGACCAACTCCCGACGTCGCGCGCGCCACCCGGGCGTGGTCGCTCACGCCGCCTTCGGCGGCCAGCAGCACGCGTCCGTCGAAACCGGCGGCGGCCAGGCCGAGGATCTCCGGGCCGTAGTTGAGGGTGTCGCTGATGCCGCCGGTGACCGCGAGGCTGCGGAGCCGGGTCCCGTCGGTCACGTACGCCAACTTGCCGACCTGCGCGACCCAGCGGTGCGCAGCATCGGGGAGGTCGATCTTGTCGACGAACTGGGCGTTGGTGCCGTACTGCAGGACGCCGTCGCGCACCGGCACCCACACCGCTCCCCCGACGGCCGCGATCGGGCCCACCGGGTCGGCATCCAATGGGAGGAGCGTCGAGAGCGAATCGCCGGCGACGTCGATCCGCTTGAGGAAGGTGTCGGGGACGCGACCGCCCGGGCTCGCACGAAGGTTCTGCGTCAATGCCCAGCGGGCGCCCTCGCCCTCGGCGATCGAGAGGATGCGCGCCTTGAAGTCGACGATGTCGCGCACGTCGGTGCCCTCGATGCGCACCACGTGTGACAGCGCCGCGCCGTCGGCCCCGGCGTCGTAGCTCGCGACCGAGAACGCGGTCGCACCTGCCAACACCGGCGCCCGCAACAGGTGCGGGTCCTGATCGAGCGTGACCAGCGTCGGCGTCACGAGCGTTCCCGCGCTGTCGTCCACCACGCCGTCGCCATCGATCACGCGCGCCTGCAGGCGCGCACCGGGCGCGGCGATGTGCGGGGAAGTGCCGTCGTCGCGCGTCACCAGCACCGTGATCGTGCCGACGACGAGGAGCGCGACGAGGGCGAGCGCGCCGGTGGTGATCCGTCGGTTGCGGCGCCGGCGGGTGCGGTGACGCGTGACCTGCGCGACGACGCCGACCGTCTCGACGGTGGGCGCGGCGTCGTGCAGGGCCTGCTCGAGGCGGGGGTCATCCGTGGGCACGGTCCACCTCCTCTTCGTCGTCGCCCAGGGTCACCGCGAGCGACTGACGAGCGCGGAACAACATCGCCTTCACCGTGCCCTCGGCGATCCCGAGGTGGTCGGCGATCTCGCGTACGTCGAGACCGAGGTAGTAACGCAGCACCGTGACCTCACGCTGACGGCGGGGGAGCGCACGCAACGCCTCGCGCACCGCGTGGGCGTCGCCGCTGGCCGCGGGCGCGTTGCTCAGGTCGTCGCGCAAGGGACCGAGCCGGTCGCGAGCGCGCCGTTCGGATCGCCACCGGCGCATCTGGCTGCGAGCCAGGTTGAGCGCGACCGTCGTGACCCACGCGGGCAGGCGGTCGATCCCGTCACCTCGGTCGAGTCGCTCCCACGCGCGCGCGAGCGCCTCCTGCACCGAGTCCTCCGCGGTCGCCACGCTGCCGCACACGAGCGCGACCGTGGCCACGACCTTGGAGTACTCACCGTCGACGAAGTCTCGGATCCGGTCGTCGTCCACCTGTCCGCCGAGGGTTCGGGTGCGCTGCCGGGCGGCTGACGGTACCCCGGAAGTCGGCGCCACGATGGTGTACAACTCCGCCACGGTGATTCGACGCACGAACGAGCGCGGACGTTTACCAGGCGAGCTCGATGAGGCCGAGCGGGCAACCGTCGCCGATTCGGGCAGCGGGCCCGAGGAGAATCTTCGAAGGTCGGGAACCAACAGGGTGGCTCGAGTCTCTCATCAGGTAGTGGAGCGAATCGAGTGTGGCGACGACCGATCGCCCGAAGTGGTCACGGTCGAGTCGTTCGAGGACTTCTACCGGAGGACGTGGGGCCTGATGGTGCGTTTGGCGCGGTTGCTCGTCGATGACCGAGAGGAGGCCGTCGAGATCGTTCAGGACGCGTTCTCGCGCATGTATCCGAAGTTCGATCGAGTCGAGGTTCAGAGCACCGACGCGTATCTGCGGGCGGCGGTCCTCAATGGGTGCCGTCGTCACCTCCGACGCCGTCGACTGTCGTTCCTTCACCGACCGGGCCTCATGGATCACATGGACCTTGGCGCGGATCACGTCATCGACGCGGTCCGTAGGTTGCCCCGTGATCGCAGGGATGCCGTCCTGCTGCGCTACTACCTCGACCTGCCCGAGGCCGAGATCGCGCGAACGCTGAACATCGCTCCCGGGACGGTGAAGTCTCGGTTGCATCGAGCCTTGCGCGAGCTTCGGGAGGCCTTGCGATGAAGGACCTCGAAGCACGCCTTGTCACGACCCTCCATGAGGTGGGCGACGACGACGAACTTCCTGAGCCCGATCTCGATGACGTGTTCGCGCGCACGGGTCGGCGCAGCACAGCGCGACGACTCCTGGGCGGAGCCGTTGCCGTTGTGGTGCTCCTCGTCGCAGGAGGTCTCCTTGTCGTCGATCGTGACGGGAGTTCCCATCGAAAGATCAAGGCGACGGGGAGCCCGTCGACTGTCGCCCCGAGTGTCTCTGCAGCCCGACCGGTGCTCGATGGTTGCACGACGACGAGCGCGAGGGAGGCGGCCGGTGGCGCGAGTTGGTTTGACCCGGTTCCTGCGGAGGTGTTCGCAGATCCAGCGCGAGGCGGCTCCGGGCCACTCGTCGTCTTCGAGAGAGGCGGGGGAGCATTGCTGCCCACGGGTGACGGGGTCGCCGGGGGCGGCAAGATCGCGAACGCCCAAGTCAACGGGCGCGACGCTGACGTCGAGTTCTTCGGCACGTACGGTGGCGTCAACTGGGATTCTTCGTCTGGAGGGTCGGCGCATCTCGAGCAGCAGGGGCTCACCGAGGATGAGATGCGCGCGGTGGCCGAGCAACTCGACGCAGGAACCGCGGCGCTTCCTCAAGGCCTCGTGTCGCTCGGAATGACCGACACGGTGACCGTGTCCACGTCGGATTGCTACAACCAACAGGGTCAGAGCGCGAGCATCACTGAAATCCGCGGCGATCAGGCGAGCCGCTACAGCGAGGTCTTCTCCACCACGCCTCGCAACGCAACTGCGCGGCAATTCGACCAAGACGACGCAACGATCGTGATCGTCACCGCCAACCCCGGAGCCCTTGACGTCGCGAACGCGACGTACCACGAAGCAACACCGGAGGAATGGCGGCTTCTCTGCCTCGGCGCAGGCTCCTCGTGCGGGACGGCCGCCACGACCACGACCGTGCCATGACTGCTTCACTGTGCCGACTTGTCCGCGACGGCAGGTTCGGTAGCTCACTCGTCGCTGGCTCAGCCGGTCGGTCCGGGAAACGGCTTGTTGCAACCAGCGTGGCAGACCATGGCGACGATGGCGCGGGCGGTGCGAGCATTTGGCGCGAGGAGGAAGACGGAGACGCCATCGCCGCCGACTTCGCCATGCAGTGGATCGCCATCGAAGACGAAGTCGAAGCGACCGCGCGATCTGTTGTCTTCGCCGGGGTGGCCGCAGACCGTGGTTGCACGATGTCGCCAACGATCGCGGCAACGTGCAACAACACAGGTCACCTGACCGGATCGCGGCTCACGTCGTCATTGAATCGTGCCAGGAGTCGTCCGAGTTGGCGTCGGTCGGCGTCGCTCCAATCGTCGAGAAGCCGTGCGATGCGTTCCTTGCGCGCGAGTTGGACGGCACGCATGGTGCGACGACCCTTCGGAGAGATGCTGATGAGGCTGATGCGTCCGTCGCTGGGCTCGGAGCGGCGCACGACGAGCTTGGCCGCCTCCATGGTCGCGACCTGTCGGGTCACGGTGGTTGCGTCGAGGCCGAGGATGGACGCGAGACGGTTGATGCTGGCGGGCCCGGTCGTGTCGAGGGTGCGGGCCATCAGGTAACCGGCGCGATCGAGGTCCCGGTAGAGCTCCGATCGTCGGTGCATGCCTTCGAGCGTTCGCGTGAGGACCGCCATCTCGGTCTCGATGAGATCGAGCCCCTCGACCTGCGCCACGGCCGGCCGTCCGACACGCGACTCGGTGTTCCCTTCGGCAGCCATCGGCTGTATAATACAGCTAACTACCTGCATGATGCAGGTAGTTCGAGAGCCGAGAGAGACCGCGCGGAGGGAGAACGACCATGACCCACACCATCGTGGCAGGGGTCGACGGCTCGACGAACAGCTTCGCCGCCCTTGCCGCCGCCGCCGAGCTCGCCGAGCAGTCCGGCTCGCGACTCGCGGTTGTCTTTGTGCACGACCCGGGCGTGGCACATGCCATCGCGGCCACCTACGAAGGCACGGCGGAGCCGATCATCGAACGGACCCTCGCCGAACTCGAGGCAGCGAGCCGCGAACGCGCCTTCGACCTCCTCGCCGATCGGGTTCTCGAGTGGACGTTCGACGTCATCGCCGGCCAGGCGGCCCACGGGCTCATCGACGCTGCGACCCGCGAAGACGCCTCGCTCATCGTGGTCGGCGGCCGCGGCCACAGCGTGCTGGGTGGCCTCATCCTCGGTTCGGTTGCACAGAAGCTGGTGCGGTCGTCACCGATCTCGGTGCTCGTCGTCCGCCACCCAGTGGTCAACGACAACCCGGTCGCACGGCTGCAGCACAGCGCACCATGACCGAATGCAGGAATCGAGCGCGCTCGCGCTGAACGCGCGGCAGCGTCCGTGCTGTCGACACAGTCCTCATGGACGAACGCTGATGATCGTCTTCCCCTTGGGTCGCTCGGTCGGGTTGAGGGCCGCAACGGCATCGTCGAGGGTCGCGACATTGCCGATGTTCGTCCGCAAGCTTCCGTGACGCACTCGCCGGATGATCTCACCCAGTTGGGCGCGATCGGACTCGACAACGAAGTCGATCGCCAGACCGTCCGCGGGCCGCGCCTCGGGCGGCCCGACGATCGTCACCAGCGTTCCTCGGGCTCGAACCAGGCCTGCCGACTGCTTCTGGATGTCGCCGCCGATGACATCGAAGACCAGATCGACTTCGCCCATGTCTTCGAGCGCGTCGTTGTCGAGGTCGAAGAACTCGTGCGCGCCGAAGTCGAGCGCCTTCTGACGGTCGGCGGCGCGTCCGGTGCCGATGACGTACGCACCGAACTCACGTGCGAGCTGGGTCACCATCGACCCGACCGCACCGGCCGCGCCGTGCGCGAGGACGCTCTGCCCAGCTTGGAGGCGGCCGTGGTCGAAGAGTCCCTGCCACGCGGTCAGGCCCGAGATCGGCAGGCTCGCTCCCACCGTGAAGTCGACGTCGCCCGGCAGTGGCGCGAGGTTGCGCGCCTCGACGGCCACGTGCTCCGCCAGGGTCCCGTCGCGATACCAGTCGGTGAGACCGAACACCCGTTGTCCCACCGACAATCCCGTCGTGCCGTAGCCGAGGGTGGTGACGACTCCGGCGAGCTCGTGGCCCGGGATCGACGGTGTTCGGTCGCGGTCGAGGCGGTCGGTCCAAGTGGAGGGCCACGCCAACTCGGTCGCGACGAACCCCGACGCACGAACCTGAACCGTGACGTCGTTGATCGCCGCTTCCGGATCGGGGCGCTCCACCAGCGTCATCCCAGCCGTACCTGCGGCCTCATCCGTCACCACGATCGCCTTCATGTGGGCCTCTTTCCCTCTATCCGTCCGCGTTCACACCACATCTTCGATTCACCAATTGTCAGCGGCGAGAAACCTCGGTGTCCGCGACAGGTGACGATGACCGAGGCAACCCTCACGCGTAGCCTCGGGCCCGTGCCGATCCCCGCCCGCCCGTTGCATGCGCACGACCTCGACGCCGACCCGTTCGTGCAGTTCCAGCGCTGGTTCGACGACGCCCGCGAGCACGGGCAACTGCAGCCCGACGCCATGGTCGTCGCCACCAGCACGCCCGACGGCCGACCGTCAGCTCGCATGGTGTTGCTGCGTGGAGTCGACGGTCGTGGCTTCTGCTTCTACACCAACTTCGACAGCCGCAAAGGCGAGGGGCTCGCCGCCAACCCGCACGCGGCGATCGCGTTGCACTGGCCCGAGGTGCTGCGCCAGGTGCGCGCGACGGGACGCGTCGAGCGCGTGACCGACGAAGAGTCCGACGCCTATTGGTACGCGCGACCGCGCGAGAGCCGGATCAGCGCGTGGGCATCGGCGCAGAGCGAGCCGATCGCGACGCGCGAGGAACTGGAAGCGCACGTCGGTGAATTGGAGGAGCGCTTCGCCGGCGGCGACGTGCCGCGGCCCGACGGGTGGGGCGGGTTCCGTGTCGTGCCCGACGAGCTCGAGTTCTGGCAGCACCGCGACGACCGCCTGCACGACCGGTTCGTCTACACGCGCGCAGGCGACAGCTCAGATCACGATTGGCAGGTCGTCCGGCTCCAACCGTGACCGGTCGAGGGTCTCGATGATCGTCACCAGCACGACGAGGCGACCCAACACCCACAGCCACGCGATGAGCGCGAACACCACGCCGATGGTCCCGTAGAGCGCCGACGACTTCTCCACCAGTCGCGGCACGACGAACGCGCCCGCCACCTTGAGCACTTCGAGCCCGATCGCGCCGGTGATCGACCCGGGCAGGAGGCTCCGCCACGGCGGTCGGGGACGATTGGGGAGGATCCACGACGTCCACAGCCACAGTGCGGTGTTGACCGACAGGCTGCCCGCCAACACCAGCGGCGCGGCGAGCGCGGGGAGCGCCGCGAACCCGGCGGTGACGAAGCTCCCGATCGCCAGCAGCACGCCGCTCCCGGCCAGCCATCCGAGGCCCACCACCCGGGCGCGGGTGACGCGCGACGGCACCCCCCAGGCGACGTCGTACGCGCTCGCGACCGAGACCGCGAAGCTGCTTCCCACCCACACGAGGCCGATGATGCCCACGATGCTCGCGACCTTCGCGCTGTGCTGCGCGGTGTTCACCGCGTCGATCACGGTCTTGGCCGCGTCGCCGTGCAAGCCGAGCCAGCTCACGATGTCCGCGGCCACGTCGTCGTTGCCGGTGGCGAGGATGCCGACGATCGCGACCGCGAGCACGCACAAGGCGAACAGGGCGAACAAGCCGTAGAGGGTGATGGCGGCCGCGCTGACGCGACCATTGAGCTCCGAGTACCGCCGGGCGATGGCGCGCACGTGCTCGATGATCCCGCGCACCCGGCTCCTCTCGTCTCGCTGTCGGCGACGCGCATGTATACCGTGTCGGCATGCGACGCTCGATCGACGACGCCACCGACGACCATCCCGACGACGACGACGAGCGGCCGCCGGTCTCGTGGGCGGTTGCGCTCAGCGACGACTGCGACGCCTGCGGGATGGGTGAACCACGCGTCGTCCTCACGATGGAAGAGGTCGGCCGCGCCGGGCTGGGCCTCGTGGCGCACCTGGCGCCGGCGACGGCCCGCCGCCTGCGGGTCGCGATCTCGGCCGCCCTGAAGGAGATCGGCGAGGACCCCGGTCCCTAAGGTGGCATCCATGGCCGTCGAAGGGGTCGGTGAACCCGTGAGCCAACCGGACCGAACGGCACCGACCCGCCGTCTCCAACCGGGTCAGGCGCCGGCGATCTGGGGTGTGGTCGCCGCCGGGTGGGCGGTCTTCCTCCTCCCGCTGTTCTTCGGGGCCGTCGCGTTCGCCCTGGGTGGCTACGCCTGGTGGCGGGGCGAGCGTCGGGGTCGGTGGCTCATGATCGCGGCCGTCGTCGCCACGCTCGTCGGCCTCGGCATCAGCCTGCTCCCCGACTGGTTCGTCTCGAACTGAGCGCGCCGTCGCGGCAGCAACTCAACGGATGGCGCCGAGGTGCACGACGTACCACTGGCCGCGCCACGAGATGAGCGACGTCACCGGGAACGAGCCCGTCTGACCATCGACCTCGTACTGCATCGTGGTGCCGTAGACGCGCCAGTACGAGCCCTTGTTCGACTCTTCACCCGGCTGCACGAAGACGGCCTGGGCGTCGGGCACGCTGATGCCGGTGAACGCGGCGTTCGCCGCGTTCGCGCCGAGTTGCGCGTGCAGCGTGTGGATGTCTTCCTCGTAGTTGGCGATCAGCCGGTTCTGGTAGTCGCCGGCGGGATCGCTGATCGCCTTCACCTGGAGGTACGCGCTCTTCGGGAAGAAGAACGGCAGCGCGAGCTCGGGCTTGTCCTGGCGGATCGCTTCCCAGAGATCATCGACTCCGGTGGTGAAGGTCGTGCCCGACGCGCTGGGTCGTTCGTCGGTCTGGGGCAGCGCGCCGGGATCGCCCGTGGCCGGTGTGGTGGTGGTCGCACTGGCGACGCTCGTACTCGGAGCAGCGGGCGCGGTGCTCGTCGTGGGCGCAACCGATGTGGTCGTCGTGTCGATCTCGACGAAGGTCGTGAGACGGCCGAGGGTGTAGGCGGAGCGAGGCACCCTCGCTTCGCCCGCAGTCACGAACAGGATGCCGACGAGCGCGGCCACGAGCGCGACGCCGAAGGTCGTCCCCCGTTGGATCCGCTCCTCCCGCACATCCGGCACCGGGCGAAGCTATGCGCCGGGCGGTCCTATCGTGAGGGCGTGATCGACGATCCCCACGAAGCGCCCGCGGAGCCCGAAGGCGAACCCGAAGGCGAGCCCGAAGGCGAGCCCGCGGGCGGCGAGTGGGAACGCCCGATCGACAAGTTCCGTCGCAGCGGCGCGGGCAGTGTGATCGCCGCGGGCCTGCTCGGCGTGCGCGACGCGCTCGAGGGTCGTCCCGAGCGCGAAGAGCCCGCCATCGTCTCCGCCGCGCCCGAGCCCAAGCTCGACCACATCGACATCGTGCTCGACCCCGACCACCCGGAACGCTCGCGAGCCGTCGTCTATCTCCCGCCGCCCGCCGATCCGGCCAGTGACGCGAGCGACACCGACGACTGAACGCGCGCTATTCCATCGCGCCGATGGCCGGCAGGCTGCCCACGTACAACGACGCGAAGAACAGTCCTGCGGGTTGCGCCTTCAAGACGGTGTCGAGCCAGCCGATCGTCACGAGCGCCACGAGCTCGAAGTGCGGATCGCTCTGCTGTACGAACGGACCCTCGTGCGACGCGTTCCAGAGGCTGACGACGTTCTTCGGCTGCTGGAGGACGGTGCGGTCCCAGGTGATGGCGTCGCCGTACGGGTTGTAGACGTCCTGGTCGCTCAGCACGTGCAGGATCGGTCGCCCGTTGGGTTGGTACCAGCCGTAGTACTGGAGGTCGGCGGCGTAGGAGACGACGCCGCGCACGCGCGGGTCGAGCTTGAACGGGACGTACCCGATGCCGTACGCGATCGCGGCGCCGTCCGAGTGACCGGCCACGGCGATCCGGTTCGGATCGATCAGGCCCCCGAGTGCTGGATCACCGGACGTCGACCGCGCCAGCACCTGCGTCGTGACGAATCGGGTGTCCGGGAAGAGGTCGTCCCAGCCAACGGTGTCGGTCGGTCCCGCGGGCTGGCCGCTCAGCAGCGGATACCGCGGCGCCGCCACGACGTAGCCCGCGGCCGCGATCCGGGTGAGCAGCGGCGCGTACGTCGACGGGGTCGCGCCGTATCCGTGCGCGAACACGACCAGCGGGAACGGACCGCCGCCGTCGGTGGGGTACCAGACCGTCGTCGGCAGTTGGCGCGACGACGAGCCCGGGTAGTTCTCGAATGCCGGCGTCGGCCGTGACGTGTCGACGAACGTGAACTGCCGGGTCCCGACCGCGTGGGTGCCCGTGGGGATCGGGGTGATCGGGCCCGGCGGCGGCGGCGGTGGTGGGATGCACCCGGCCGCGACGACGGCCGCGAGCGCGACCCCGAGCGCGGCGACGAGGGCACGTCGGCGCGCGGCCGGACGCGGAGTCCGTGGAGTCGGGGTCGTCGGGGGCACGACGCCCCCGAGAATAACGGTGTCTAGAGGAGGAGGGGCGCGGCGAGCCCGTGCGACGAGGTGTCGTCGTGCGCGAGGCGGTGCTCCACCAACTGGTCGACTGCGACCATGGCGATGCGGTGATCCGACGCGAACTGCTCGAGGTACGGGAAGCGGGCGGGCGAGCCGTCCTCGCAGAGGACCTCGCAGATCACCGCGACCGGCGGCAGGCCGGCGAGTCGGGCCAGGTCGACCGCGGCCTCGGTGTGACCGCGCCGCTCCAGCACACCGCCATCGCGCGCTCGCAGCGGGAACACGTGCCCGGGACGTTGGAAGTCGGACGGGCGGGCGGTGGGGTCGAGGATGCGGCGGATGGTCGTGGCGCGGTCGGCGGCACCGATGCCGCTGCCGGCGGTCATGTGGTCGACCGACACCGTGAACGGCGTGTCGTTGCCGGCGCGATCGGCCGGCACCATCGGCCAGAAGTCGAGCTCGTCGAGGCGGGCGCCGTCGCACGGCATGCACACCAGCCCGCGCGCCCAGCGCAGCATGAAGTTGACCGCCTCGGGCGTCACCCAGCACGCGGCCATGGTGAGGTCGCCCTCGTTCTCGCGGTCTTCGTCGTCGACGACGAGAACCATCTCTCCTCGGCGGATCCGCTTCAGGGCTTCGTCGATGGTGGCGAGCGACATCGGTGTCTCTCCTCGAGGTTCGGTCATTGGGAAGGCGGATTCAGCGGGGAAGGCGGATTCAGCGGGGAAGGCGGATTCAGCGGGGAAGGCGGATTCAGCGGAAACGGAAGCGTGACGACCATGCGGCACCCTTGCGGGTCGCGATGTTCGGGATGGATGTCGCCGCCGTGCAGGTCGACGATCCACTGGGCGATCGCGAGTCCGAGACCGGCGCCGCCATCGGTCGACGCACGCGCGGAGTCGGCGCGGTAGAAGCGCTCGAAGATGCGCGCTTCGTCGACCTCGGCGATGCCGGGACCTTCGTCGAGCACTTCGATGGTGACGCCGGTGTCGAAGCGGCGCGCCCGCACCTCGACCGAACCGCCTCGGGGCGTGTGGCGCACCGCGTTCTCGAGCAGGTTGGCGACCACTTGGTGCACTCGCTCGGGATCGCCGTCGGCGGTGAGGTCGGGGGAGTCGACCGACACCGACACCGCGATCTCCGGCGCGTGCAGCTGCTGCTCGCGCACCGCGTGCTCGAGCAAGGGCTCCACCCGGAACTCGGTGCGTTCCAGCGGCACCACGCCCGACTCGAGGCGCGAGAGGTCGAGCAGCTGCTTCACCAGCCGGCCCAGGCGCTCGACCTGGGCCAGCATGGTCTTGAACGTCTCCGGGTCGGGGTCGGTGACGCCGTCGACGAGGTTCTCGAGCACGGCCTGCAGCGCGGTGATCGGCGTGCGGAGCTCGTGTGAGACGTTGGCGACGAGGTCGCGTCGCACCCGGTCGGTCTCGGCCAGCTCGGCCGCCATCTGGTTGAACGCCCGGGCCAGCTCGCCCACTTCGTCGCGCGACGACGTGGACGACGTGGAGACGCGCTGGCCGTAGTTGCCCTTCGCCATCTCCGACGCGGCGGCCGCCATCTCCCGCAGCGGCGACGTCATGCCGCGCGAGAGGAACCACACCATGCCCATCGCGATGGCGGCGGCGATGATGCCGCTGACCGACGGCCACACGCCGATCTTGATGAGCACCCAGAACACGAACACGGTGATCGCGACCGCAGCCGCGATCACGAAGCCGAGCTTGAGCTTGATCGACGGGACGTCGTCGAGCGGGTGGGCGAGCCGTTCGCGGCGGGTCATGGCTGCGTCACGACGGCGCACGTCCCGTATCGGATCCGGCCGTTGTGGTCTCACCCGCGGCGTATCCGACGCCGTGCACCGTGCGTACGACGTCGTTGCCGAGCTTGCGTCGCAACGCGCGAACGTGCGAGTCGACGGTGCGCGCGCCGGACCCGTCGTGGTAGCCCCACACCTCGGCGAGCAACTCGTCACGCGTGAAGACGCGCTGCGGTCGTCGCGCCAGGTACGCGAGCAGGTCGAACTCGGTGGGGGTCAGGTGGATCAGCACGCCGTCGAGCAGCACGCGGCGGGACTCGAGATCGATCGCGACTGCGCCGAGGTGCACCGAGCCGGACGTGGGCGCGGGACGGCGCTCGACCCGGCGCAGCAACGCGTGCACCCGGGCGACGAGCTCCCGCGAGCTGAACGGCTTCGTGAGGTAGTCGTCGGCGCCGACCGCGAGGCCCACGACGAGGTCGGTCTCGGAGTCGCGGGCGGTGAGCATCAGCACCGGCACCGGACGATCACGTTGGATCTCGCGGCAGACGTCGATGCCGTCGAGCCCGGGGAGCATCAGGTCGAGCACGACGAGGTCGGGCTGGAGCACCCGGGAACACTCGACGCCGGCGGGGCCGTCGGCGGCGATGGTCACCGAGAAGCCCTCGCTCCGGAGCCGGGTGGCCACCGCTTCCGCGATCGACGCCTCGTCCTCGACCACCAGGATGGTTCTCGGCAGGATGGTGCGGGGGAGGGCGGGCGCCGGGACGGACATGCGTGTTCCAGCGTAAAGAGCCCGTCTGTGCGTGTCGTGCCGGAGCTGTGGAGATTCGGTGCAGATCGACTCTGACAGCTTTCTGTCATGCGTCCGTGACAGGAACGCTACGGGCGGGAAACCGCGGTTGTGCGGGCGGGGAGTCTGATACCTCCATGACACGCCTCGACGGCGGGTTCGATCGCGCACTCGACGACCTCGATCTCCGCACGGTGACCCGATCCCCTGTCCTCGACTACCTCCATCGCCTCCTCGACGAATACCGCGAGCTCGAAGAAGGCCAGGTGGCCACCTACATCCCCGAGCTCGGCCGGGCCGACCCGAACTGGTTCGGCATCTGCGTGGTGACCGCCGACGGCCACGTCTATGAGGTGGGCGACACCGATCTCGACTTCACCATCCAGTCGATCTCGAAGCCGTTCGTGTTCGGGATGGCGCTCGAGGACCAGGGTCGCGACGCGGTCCTGGAGCGGGTCGGGGTGGAACCCTCGGGCAACCCGTTCAACTCCATCGCCGTCGACGACCAGAACCGGCCCTTCAACCCGATGGTCAATGCCGGCGCGATCGTCGCCACCGGTCTCATCAAAGCGCGCGACGACGCGGAGCGGATGGAGCGCATCGTCGGCGCGTTCTCGCACTATGCCGGCCGGCGGCTGCAACTCGACGAGACCGTGTACCGCTCCGAGAGCGTCACCGGCGACCGCAATCGGGCCATCGCGCACCTCATGCGCAGCTTCGGGAACCTCGAAGAAGACGTCGACGCGATCATCGACGCGTACTTCCGCCAGTGCTCGCTGCTCGTGACCTGTCGCGATCTCGCGACGATGGCAGCGACCCTCGCCAACCGGGGGGTCAATCCCATCACCGGCGCGCGGGCGCTCGACGCGCGCTACGTGGAGAACGTGCTCAGCGTGATGAGCACGTGCGGTATGTACGACTACGCCGGCGAGTGGGTCTACACCGTGGGTCTACCGGCGAAGAGCGGTGTGTCGGGTGGTGTGGTCGCGGTGTTGCCGGGCCAGCTCGGCATCGGCATCTTCTCGCCCCGGCTGGACGGGCGCGGCAACAGCGCGCGCGGCATCAAGGTCTGCCAGCGCATGGCGATCGACTTCGACCTCCATCCGCTCCGCTTCCAACCCGAGGTCCGTGCCGTCGTGCGCAGCAGCTACCACGGCGGCCAGTCCCGCTCCAACCGGGTGCGCACGCCCGAGGAGTACGACCTGCTCGCATTGCACGCCGACTCGATCGCGGTGTTCGAGTTGCAGGGCGACCTCTTCTTCGGCTCGACCGAGCGCCTCTTCCGCACTGTGGTCGACGACATCGCCGGGGTCGACTCGGTCGTGCTCGACTGCAAGCGCATCGGCAATCTCGACGGGGCCGCGATCTCGATGTTGTCGAGCCTCCGCGCCGCGCTCAACGACGTCGGTTGCGTGCTGCTGATGGCCGATGCACCGGTCGGCGTGCTCGAGGACATCGCGTCGCACTCGTTCCCCGACACCGACGCCGCGCTCGAGTGGTGCGAGGACCGCATCCTCGCGCGTCTCGGCATCGCGGCCGAATCGCTCCCCGAGGAACTGGGAATCCAGGAGCTGCTCGGCGGGCTCACATCCGCGGAGCTGGCGTTGGTCGAGGAGGTGGTCGAGGTGATCCAGGTGAGCGAGGGCGAAGTCGTGTTCCGCGAGGGTGACCACGCCGACGCCATCTACTTCGTGCTGTCGGGGCTCGTGAGCGTGCGCCTGCCGTTGGCGGAGCCCGGTCGCGATCGCCGGCTGGCCACGTTGGGCGCGGGGGTCGCGGTCGGTGAGATGGCGTTCCTCGACGAGGGCAAGCGCTCCGCCGACGTGGTCGCCGACCAGGACTCGACGCTGGCCCGGCTGTCGATCGGCGCGCTGCACGAGATCGGCCAGGTCGCGCCGCGGGTGACGTCGACGTTCTCGGCGAACTTGGCCCGCAACCTCTCAGGGCGCTTGCGCAGGGCCAACGAACAGGTGCGGATGCTGGCGCACTGACGGGTCGCCGTCAGTCGAACTGCACGAGGTCGGCGGCGTCGACCGCGAGCGCGATCCGGTCCCCGACGTCGGGGATGCTGGCCGCGTCGACCGGCACTTCCACGTGCACCGGATCGGCCTCGGTGGACAACGCGTCGACCCGCACGCCGAGCAGGAAGTGGTCGCGGCGGTACGTGCGCGCCACGACCTCGCCGCCGACGGCGCCGTTGTGCTCGAGGTGCTCGACGACGCGAACCGCTTCGGGACGTACCGCCGTCGGAGTTTCGGTGAACGCGCGGGTCACGTTCCACCCGAGGAAGCGGGCCACGAACTCGTTGGCCGGTTGCTGCCAGACCGCGGCCGGAGTCCCGACCTGCTCGATGCGACCGGCGTGCATCACCACCAGCCGGTCGGCGAGCGCGAACGCCTCGTCGTGGTCGTGGGTGACGAACAGCGTCGTGAGGCCGAGCCGCACGAACAGCGCGCGCAGTTCGGCGACGAGCCGCTCGCGCAGTGCGCGGTCGAGCGCGCCGAGCGGCTCGTCGAGCATGAGCAGCCGCGGCTCGGCGGCGAGCGCGCGGGCGAGTGCGACCCGTTGTTGCTCGCCGCCCGAGAGCTCGCGGATGCGGCGGCCCTCGAAGCCGGTGAGTCCGACGAGCGCGAGGGCGTCGCCGGTGCGGGCGTCGATCTCGGCGCGCGGGAGTCGCTGCATCCGCAGCCCGAACGCCACGTTGCCCTTCACGTCGCGGTGGGGGAACAGGGCGTGGTCCTGGAACATGAGCCCGAAGCCCCGACGGTGCGCTGGAACGCGTGCGAGATCGTCGCCGTCCCACGAGACCCGACCGCCGGCGTCGGGTTCTAGCCCCGCGACGGCGCGGAGCAGCGAGCTCTTGCCACTGCCGCTCGGGCCCAGGATGCACACGATCTCGCGGTCGGCGATCTCGAGGTCGACGGCGTCGACCGCGGTGAAGCCCTCATAGGTCACGGTGAGGCTGTCGATCTGCAGCATCAGCCCTGCATCCCCGAAGCCGGCATCCTCGAAGCCGGCATCCTCGAAGCTGGCATCCTCAGAAGCTCCCGACGGTGCCGGCGCGGAAGCGCTCGATGCCGAGGATGGCGAGCGCGGTCAACCCCATGAGGATCACGCTCGCCGCCATCGCCCCGCCGAAATTGAGCGGACCGGGCTGGCCGAGCAACCGGTACACGAGCACCGGGAGCGTCGGTTCGTCGGGCCGGATGATGAACACGGTGGCGCCGAACTCGCCGAGCGAGATCGCGAAGGCGAACCCGGCGGCAACCAGGGCGGCGCGGGCGACGATCGGTAGGTCGACCTCGCGCCACACGCGTGCGGGAGACGCACCCAATGTCGCGGCGGCGTCGCGCAGGCGCGGATCGATGGCGCGCAGCACCGGGGTCATCACCCGCACGACGAACGGCACCGCCACCAGGGCCTGCGCGATCGGCACCAGCCACCACGAACCCCGGAAGTCGAGGGGCGCGTGGTCGAGCGCGATGAGAAAGCCGAACCCGACGGTGACCGCCGAGACACCGAGGGGGAGTGAGACGAGCGCGTCGAGACCGCGCCGGCGCGACGACGCCAGCGCGAACGCGGCGCAGCCACCGACGACCACCGCGATCACCGTGGCCGCCACCGCGAAGCGAAGCGAGTTGGCGATCGCGTGCACGGGTTCCACGAACAGCGTGCTCCCCGCGTGCACTTCACCCAGGGCACGATAGAAGTCGAGGCCGAACCCACTCGGGGTGTCGAACGACCGCAGGACGAGCACGCCGATCGGCACGCCGAGCAGCACCGCCATCAGCGCGAGGTTGGCACCGACGAACAGCCGCGCGCCCGCGGTGCGCGGTCGCCGCACGGTCTCCGCCGCGGCCCGCAACGACAGCGAGACCCGTTGGCGCCCTTCGATCCAACTCGTCAGCAGGAGCAGCACCACGATCGCAACCAGCTGCACCACCGTGAGCGCGGCGGCCAGCGGGAGGTTCAGGAACTGCGCGGTCTGTCGGTAGATCTCGGTCTCGAGCGTGGCAGTGCCGGGGCCACCGAGGATCAGGATCACTCCGAAGGACGTGAAGGTGAAGAGGAACACCACCGCACCGGCGGCCGCGATCGCCGGGCGCAGCGCGGGCAGCGTCACCTCGCGGAAGGTACGCAGTCGGCTGGCGCCGAGCACACGCGCCGCTTCTTCCGGACGGGGGTCGAGGTGCGACCAGAGGCTGCCAACGGTGCGCACCACCACCGAGTAGTTGAAGAACACGTGCGCGACGAGGATCGCGCCGAGGGTCTGGTCGAGACCGAGACTGGCCAATGGGCCGCCCTCGCCGAGCAGCGCGACGAATGCCGACCCCACCACCACCGTCGGCAGCACGAATGGCACCGTCACCAGGGCGCGCACCAATCGTCGCCCGGGGAACTCACAGCGAGCGAGCACGTACGCGCCCGGGATCCCGACCGCGAGCGTCAACACCGTCGACAACGTCGCCTGCCACACCGTGAACCACGCGATGTGGCGCAGCCCCGCGTCGGTGACGACCTCGCCGAGCGGATCGAGGTCGACCGACCAGCGGGGTGCGAGGCCGCGCCCCACGATGGCGAGCACGGGATAGACGAAGAACACCGCGAGGAACACGAGCGGCACTGCGATCACCGCCACACGCGCGGCGCGCGGCAACCCCCGCGTGGTCGCGCTCGCGGTCATCGCAACACGGTGTCGGTCCACTGTGCGATCCACGCGTCACGGTGCGCGCTGATGTCGGCGGGCGGGAGCGACAACGGCGTCGCGGGCACCTCCGCGAACTTGGTGAACACCGCGGGCAGCGGCGTGCCGTCGCGCGCGGGGAACACGAACATCTGCAACGGGATGTCCGCCTGGAACTTCTCGGAGAGCATGAAGTCGACCAGTTTGCGCGCGGCGGCCTGGTGCTCGGTGCCCTTGATGACGCCGGCAAACTCCACCTGACGGAAGCAGGAGTCGAGCATGGTGCCGATGGGTGACGTCTTGGGTTGTGGCTTCGAGTAGTACACCGCGGCGGGAGGGCTCGACGCGTAGGAGACCACCAGCGGATGCGTCCCCTGGTTGGCACCCTGGGTGAAGTCGCCGTCGTACGCGCTCTCCCAGCCGTCGTCGACCTTGACGTCGTTGCTGCGCAGCTTGCTCCAGTAGTCGCGCCAGCCGTCGTCGCCGTACTTCGCGATGGTCGCGAGTTGGAACGCGAGCCCCGGTGACGACGTCGCCGGGTTCTCGACCACGAGCAGCCCCTTGTACGCCGGCTTGGTGAGGTCGTCGAGCGTCTTCGGCACGGCGACCTTCTTGTCGGCGAACCACTGCTTGTCGTAGTTGATGCACACGTCACCGTGGTCGATCGGCGTCAGGCGGTGCGACGGGTCGAGCTGATATTCCTTCGGCACGGTCGACAGGGAGCTCGGCGCGTACTTGGCGAACACGCCGGCGTCGAGCGCGCGCGACAGGAACGTGTTGTCGACGCCGAAGAAGACGTCGCCGATCGGGTTCGACTTGGTGAGGACCACCTGGTTCAGGGCTGCGCCGGCATCACCCGACTGCAGGACCTTCACGGTGATGCCGGTCTGCTTCGTGAACGCCGCCAAGACCGACTTCGAGATCGCGAACGAGTCGTGGGTGACGAGCGTGATGGTGGTCGGCGACGCGGCCGAGGCGGGCGACGCGGGGGCCGCGAAGCAACCCACCGTGGCGGTGACGACGAGGGCGAGGAGGAGGAGGCGACGCATCATGCGTCCTTTCCGGGTGAAGGGAGGATGGCGAGGAGCACGCCCGACTCGAGCGAGACGGTGGCGCGGGCCCCGAGGAACTCGTTGCTCACGCCCCGCGTCGTCCCGGGTGGGAGTGTCTCGTGGCGGAGCGGGAAGCGCAGGCCGTCGGTGAGGACACCGACGGCGGGGCCGCCCAAGGGGAGGAGCGAGCACAGATCGCCCGGCGCGCCGTCGAGCTCCACGTGGTCGTGCACGACCGTCACGTGCGCGTCGCCGACGCGGGCGTCGACGCGAGCCGTGGCGTAGCGGGGCGACGCGAGCAGCAGGACGTTGCCGAGGAAGTGGTCGAGGCGGCCGCCGCCCACTCCCACCACGTGCACCGAGGTGGCGCCGCGGTCGAACGCGGCGTCGAGTGCGAGCTCGAGGTCGGTGGCGTCCTTGGCCGTCGGGTGTTGCTCCACGACCGCGCCGTCGGCGATCGCGGCGTCGAGCATGGCTGGATCGACCGAGTCGAGGTCACCGACCACGAGGTCGACGTGCACACGGTGCGCGCGTGCGTGCGCGAGGCCGGAGTCGGCCGCGATCACGAGGTCGGCCCCGACGTTCGGCGCGAGTCCTGCCGGGCCGGGTGGATCGCCACCCGCGAACACCAGCGCGGCGCGCGGCTCGGGTCGTCCCATGGTTCCCTCCGCCGGCATTACCCGGTTCAGGTTCGAGGGGTCGGCGACGCACGACGGTCGCCCTCTCAGCCCGGCTGACCCGAGCTCCCCGGGATTGAGTTGTCGACCGCAGGCTACACCGACGCCGCTCGTTCCCCAGCTAGACATGGCGGGTGCAGCTCAGCCCCGACGTCGCCATCGTGCTCGTGCGTCACGGTGAAACCGCGTGGAGCAGTTCGGGGCGTCACACGTCGTACTCCGACATCGCGCTCACCCCGCACGGGTGCGACCAGGCGCGCGACCTGGCCGCGCGACTGCAGGGTGTCGACTTCTCGCTCGTGCTCACGAGCCCCCGGCAACGCGCGCGCATGACGTGCACCTTCGCGGGTTGCGAGTCGGAATCGCAGGTCACGGACGACCTCGCCGAATGGAACTACGGCGAGTACGAGGGGCGCACGACCGAAGAGATCCGCGCCGAGGTTCCCGGCTGGACGATCTTCCGCGACGGTGCCCCCGGTGGCGAATCCGCAGAGGAGGTCGCGGCCCGCGCCGACAGTGTGCTCGCGCGCGCGGTCGACGCCGGAGGCGTGGTCGCACTGTTCTCGCACGGGCACTTCCTCCGCGTCCTCGGTGCTCGCTGGATCGGGCAGCCGATCGTGGCGGGGGCCTGGCTCGGACTCGACACCGCGACGCTCAGCTGTCTCGGTCACGAACGTGAGCAACGCGTGCTGCGGGTGTGGAACGCCTGACCCGCCGGATGGCGGGCGCGGTCGTCCTCGCGATCACCGTGACGGTGAGCAGCGTCGCGGCCACGACGACCGCGCCGGGAGCGTCTACCGGTCGTGCGCCGACGGTTCGGGCTGCCGACGCGCCCTGGACGCTGCCGGCGCCGATCGCCCGTGAGGTCGTCGTGGCATCCGGGTCGCACTTCACGGTGGTCGGTGGGCTCGACGTCGCCGGTGCCTCGACCGGCGCGGTGGTCGACATCGACCCGAAGTCGGGCGCGTCGAAGGCGGCCGGCGCGCTCGTCGTCGGTGTGCACGACGCCGCCGGAGTGCGGGTCGGACGTCGCATCCTCGTGTTCGGTGGTGGCACCGGCGAGGCCGGGACCGCCGACGTGCAGAGGGCCGGCATGCAGACGGCCGGCGCGATCGTCGGCGCGCTGCCCGAACCGCGCGCCGACCTCGTCGCGGCACGCGTCGGCCACGCGACATACGTCTTCGGCGGCGCGAACGGCGACACCATCCTCCCCGACATCCTGCGCACGACCGACGGGATCACGTTCACTCGCGTGGGCACGCTGCCAGTGCCGGTGCGCTACCCGGCCGTCGCCGTGGTCGGCACTGCCGTCTACCTGTTCGGCGGCGTGAGCGACTCGGCGCGTGGCATCGACACGCCCGCGGTGCAGCGCTTCGACACGAAGCGCGGTGTCGTCGCCACCGTCGCGCAGCTCCCGACATCGGTGTCACACGCCAGCGCGGTCGTGCTGCGCGGCCGCGTGTTCGTGCTCGGCGGCTACGTCGACAACTCTTCCCTCAGCGACCAGATCCTGCGCTTCGATCCCGCCACCGGCTCGAGCACCGTGGCGGGCACGCTCCCCGCCGCGGTCTCCGACGCCGCGGCCGTCGTCATCGCCGGTCGCGGCTACCTCGTCGGCGGCCAGGGTGCCGGCCGCATCCCCCGCGCCACCGTCACCGTCCTCACCCCCAAGTGACGAACCTGCGTCGGCAGACCCGAACTGTTCGTGTCTTGCGACCCAGGTTGGGAGGCGCAGCGCGGATTGACTAGCGCATGTTGCCGGTGTGGCCGAGCGAGTAGCGCCCGGGCTGGGGCCACACGGTGAGTCCGTGGGGCTCCGCACCGACCGGGATCTTGGTCATGCTGCCGGAGGTCGTGTCGATCGCGTAGACGACGTTGTCGTAGCGGCCGCTCAGCCAGAGCGTCTTGCCGTCGTTGCTCACGTTGCCCATGTCGGGGCTGCCGCCATCGGGGACGGGCCACGTGGCGACGATCTGCTTGGTGGCGAAGTCGAGCACCGAGACGCTGCCCGGACCGTTGGGCGGGCCGCCGACGTGGCTGCTGCCGCGGTTGGCGATGTAGAGCTTGGTGCCGTCGCGGCTCGGGTAGAGGCCGTGGGTACCGATGCCTGACTGGATGAAGCCGGTCTCGGTGAAGGTGTTGGGGTCGACGGTGTACACGCCACCGCGCATCATCTCCGCGACATAGAACGTGTTGCCGTCGGGCGAGCTGCGGATGTCCTGGGGCATGCCGCCCTGGCTGAGTTGGAGGTACCCGACGACGGTGTGGTTGACCACGTCGATCTTGGCGATGGCACCGCCGAACTCGCAGGTGAAGAGCACGTACTTGCCGTCGATGGTGAAGTCGGCGTGATTGATGCCGTCGCACCCGGGCACGTCGAGCGAGCTGATCACCTTCATGGTGTGCGGGTCGAGGAAGTCGAGTCGCTTGCGCGCCTCGGCGACGTTGATCGCGTATTTGCCGTCGGGCGTGAAGTACATGTTGTACGGGTCGTCGACCGTCACCGACTGCCCGGGCTTGCCGGTCTTGGGGTCGATCGGCGTGAGCGTGCCGTCGGTGGTGCCCTCGGCGTTGTTGGTGACCCAGAGGGTGGAGAGGTCCCATGACGGCACGACGTGCTGCGGGTTGAGACCCACGTCGAAGGTGTCGACGACCTTCATGGTGGACGGGTCGATCACCGACACCGTGTTGCCCGCGCGGTTCGGGACGTACACCCGTGTGAGCGCGCCCTTGGTGGCGGGCGCGAAGTTGTCGGTCTTGATCTCGCTGTAGAGGTTCGACGGGTCGGGCACGCCCGGCATCCCGGGGATGGTGTCGATCTTCTTCGGGACGGCCGTGGTGGGCGCCGTCGGCGCGACCGTGCTGCCGTCGGCCGGCACCGTCGTGGGGGTCGCCTGGTTGCCGTCGTCGCCGCCACCACCGCACGCGACTGCGAGCAGCGCGATCGCGGTGAGCAGGATGACCATCCGTCGTGCCCAGCGGAGGTCGGAGCTGTGGAGGAGGGAGGACAAGGCAGCGACACTACGCGGCGCCTGCCCCCGAATCCGGGCACCGACAGGGGGTCTGTCGAAGACGGGTCGCTCGACGCGCCCGTGTCAGGCGCCTACTTCACGCGCTGGTCTCCAACCGCCAGCCGGTGTCGAGCATGAGCAGCCGATTCCGCGGTCCGGGCTTCTCGGTGTCGAGGTCGTCGTACGCGGCGTCACCCTGCCAGATCGACGCAACCCCGCCGTCGACCCGCGTGATGTGGGTGAGGAAGACCTCGGGGTCGCGGGCGCGGGCGTCGGCGATGACCTCGTCGGTGCTCGACGCGTCGGCCAGCTTGTGCAGCGTCACCCACGTCGGGGGGATGAGCTCGATCTCGCCCGACTCACGCCGTGCGATCGCGTCGGCTGGACGGATCCACTGGTGCTCGTGGATCTCGCCGTCGTCGACCACGACCCGACCCTCGGGTGCCGTGCCCACGAAGAACCATGTGGCGAATCGGCGGGTCGCGATTGCGCCCGGCGTCCAGTGTGCGAACCACACGAGCGAGCTGGCGTCGACCGCGAGCCCGGCTTCCTCCATCGCCTCGCGTGCTGCCGCGTTGCGCGCTGCGGTGATCACCGCGTCGGCGTCGTCGGACACCTCACCACCGGGGTAGTCCTCGGGGTCGATGCGACCGCCCGGGAACACCCACGCGCCGCCGGCGAACGCGAGCTTCGAATTCCGGCGGAGCATCAAGGTCTCGACACCATCGGCGCCGTCGCGGAGCAGCACCACGGTCGCAGCCGGGATCGCGGGTGGGAGCTCTTCCTCGCGCACTGGGCGCAGTGGGTCAGGCACCGCGCCGACCCTATCGTCGCCCTGCATGCTCGGCCCACGACCGTGCGTCCGGGTGGGGGCTGGGGTAGGTTCACGCGCCTCAACGCCTTCCGGAGCTGCCCATGAAGCCCGCACCGTTCGAGTACCACGCGCCGGAGTCGCTCTCCGACGTCACCACGCTCCTCGCGGAGTACGGCGACGAGGGCAAGGTGCTCGCCGGAGGTCAGAGCCTCGTGCCGATGCTGGCGCTTCGGCTCACCCGCTTCGAGCACATCGTCGACCTCAACCGCGTCGACGACCTGCGTGGTGTCTCCCGCGCGAACGGCACGCTGACGGTCAAGGCGATGACGACGCAGCGCACCGTCGAGCACGACACCGCCGCCGGTGACGCCGTGCCGTTGCTGGCCCAGGCCATCCCGCTCATCGGGCACTTCCAGATCCGCAACCGCGGCACCGTGGGCGGCTCGATCGCCCATGCCGATCCGGCGTCGGAACTGCCGGCGGTCGTGCTCGCGCTCGACGCCGAGCTCGAGATCGCAGGCGCCAGCGGCATCCGCACCGTCCCGGCGTCGGAGTTCTTCCTCGGTACGTGGACCACGAGCGTCGGCGAGGACGAGATCCTGAGTGCTGTGCACTTCCCCGTCTGGTCGGGCAACACCGGCTTCGCGGTCGAGGAGGTCGCGCGCCGAAGTGGCGACTTCGCCCTCACGGGCGTGGTGGCCGCGGTCGAGGTCGACGCCGGCGGCACCGTGTCACGCGCCGGACTCTCGTTCCTCGGCATGGGACCCACCCCGATGCGCGCGAGCCAGGCGGAGCAGGCGCTGGTCGGCACTGCGCCCGCGACCACCGACCTCGAGGAGATCGGCCGCCTCGCGGTGGCCGACACCGACCCCACCGCCGACGTGCACGCGTCGGCCGAGTACCGCAAGCACGTCGGTGCCCACCTCGTGGTGCGCGCCCTCGACCGAGCCCTGGGAGCCGCGCGTGGCTGAGCACGCCATCCAGTTCACCGTCAACGGCCAGTCGCACTCGGGATCGTCCGAGGCGCGCAAGACGCTCGCCGACTACCTCCGCGAGGACTGTGGGCTCACCGGCACGCACCTCGGCTGCGAGCACGGTGTGTGCGGCGCGTGCACGATCCTGGTCGACGGCGAGGCGGTGCGCTCGTGCCTCATGTTCGCGGTGCAGGCCGACGGCGCCGACCTCACGACCATCGAGGGCATCGGTCCCGCCGACGGTTCGCTCGGGCCGGTGCAGGAGGCGTTCCGCCAGGCCCACGGCCTGCAGTGCGGGTTCTGCACCCCGGGGTTCGTGGTGAGCGTGCACGCGTTCCTGCAGGACAATCCGAGCCCGAGCCTCGACGAGATCAAAGAAGGGCTCTCGGGCAACCTCTGCCGGTGCACCGGCTACCAGGGAATCATCAAAGCCGTGCAGATCGCGGCGGAGACCATGAGCCCGCAGGCCTCCTGACATCGGAGCTGTGACATGACCCTCATGCTGCCCACGTCCGACGGGTCCATGGAGGTCTACGAGGCCTTTCCCGACGGCGAGCCCAAGGGCGCGGTCATCGTGATCCAAGAGGCGTTCGGGGTGAACGACCACATCCAGGACGTCACGCGCCGCGTCGCCGCGGCGGGGTACGTCGCCGTCGCGCCGGCCATGTTCCACCGTGCCGGCGGTGGCACCGCGCCGTACGACGACTTCACCCAGGTGATGCCGCTCTTCGAAGGCGTGAGCGACGACGGCATCCTCACCGACGTCGACGCGACCGTTGCCCACCTCGAGGCCCGGGGGTTCGCACCCGCGCGGATCGGCATCGTGGGGTTCTGTTTCGGTGGACGGGTGGTGTTCCTCGCCGCGGCGCGCCGCAAGTTGGGTGCCGCGGTCACCTTCTACGGCGGCGGGATCGTGAACGCCAGCCCACTCGGCCTGCCCGCGCTGATCGGTGAGGCGGCCAACCTCCAGACGCCGTGGTTGGGCCTCTTCGGCGATCTCGACAAGGGCATCCCCGTCGACGACGTCGAGGTGCTGCGGGGCGCGCTCGGCGACGCCGAGGCGGCCGCCGAGATCGTGCGCTACTCCGACGCCGACCACGGGTTCCACTGCGATGCTCGCGACGCGTACCACGAGGCCTCCGCTCGCGACGGCTGGCAGCGTGCTCTGGGGTGGTTTGCCACGCATCTCGGTTGATCGACCACTCTGCGCGCGCGAACCTTTACCTTGATTTGGCCCCTGGGCATCGCAGCCGTGGCCGGGCGTCGACCAGAATCGTCATCGATGCCGATCGACCAGCACACCGACCCCGGTTCGTCGGGCCGCTCCGACCCCGCGGCCGACGTCGCGCACGTCAGCTCGAGTGGCTGGGCGTGGCGCTGGACCGCCTGGGCCTCGTGGCCCATCTCCACGGCAGTGCTGTGGATCTGCGCGGTCGCAGTGGTCGTCGACGTCGCCACGTCGTGGTGGGGACAGCCCGAGTGGTACCTCGGTCGGGTCTCGATGTCGGTGGCCCTGCCCCTCGGCGTCGCCCTGGTCGCACTGATCGGTCCCCGGAACCTCGGGTTCTCCCGCCGGAGCTTCGCCGCGTGGCGTGAGTTCCTGTTGCTCGGGATTCCGCTGCTCCTCGTGTGGTGCATCTCGTACCCTCAGTCGGTCGCCGAGTTCCGCGACGTCGAGGGCATCGTGGTCGCGGTCGCCGGCGAAGAGCTCATCTACCGCATGGCCGCGGTGATCCTGATCGGCTCGCTGTGCGCACGGATCGCGGGACGCAACTGGCGCGACACCGCACAGTGGGGCACCGGTCCTGCCATCGGCGGACTCGTCGGCGCCGGCCTCGTGTTCAGCTCGCTGCCCGGCCACGTGGAGCAGATGAACGGCGCCGCCAATGTGCTGCCGTTCCTCAGCCTCGCGGTGCTGCTGGGTTACACGGCGTTGCGGTCGGGATCGATCATCCCCGGCTTCCTCGTGCACCTGACCATCGACCTCGCGGCGCTGGCGTACTTCGCCGGGGCGATGCCGAACACGTTGCGCGTCGTCGTCGACGTCGGCGCGCTCATCGGTCTCGAACTCGGCCTCATGTTGGCCGGACGTCGCCTGGGTCTGCGGCGGCGGATGCCGCGCGTGATCGACCTGCGCGATCCGTCGGTCACGCCCGCTGCCACCTGACCGCGGTGACGGGTCCGCGATGACGGCGCGTCTGCTCGTCGTCGTGGCGCCCGACTCCCACGCGCACGACACCGGGCGCGGTCATCCGGAACGCATCGGTCGGGTGGAAGCTGCAGTGGCCGGTGTGTCCGACGCGCAGCTCGACGAGGCGGTCGTGTGGGATCCCGGCCGTGACGCCACCACGGACGAGCTCAGGCTCGTGCACGACGAGCGCTACGTCGCCGGGCTCGAGGAGTTCGCACGCGGAGGCGGCGGCATGCTCGATGCCGACACCGTCGTCGCCGCGGGATCGTTCGCCGCGGCAACGCGCGCCGCGGGGTGTGGCCTGCACGCGGTGGAGGCGTTGACCGCCGAGGAGGCCGATGCCGCGTTCGTCGTCGTCCGCCCGCCCGGCCATCACGCGGTCGCGGCGCGAGGGCAGGGCTTCTGCCTCTTCAACAACGTCGCGATCACCGCGGCCGCGCTCGCGGCCCGGGGCGAACGAGTGCTGATCGTCGACTGGGACGTCCACCACGGCAACGGCACGCAGGACGTGTTCTGGGACGACCCGCGCGTCCTGTTCGTGTCGACCCACCAGTTCCCCGCGTACCCGGGTACCGGCCGGTCCGACGAGACCGGTGGTGCCCATGCGCCCGGCCTCACCGTGAACGTCCCCGTGCCGCCGGGCGCCACCGGCGACGTGGCGCTGGCTGCCCTCGACGACATCGTGGCGCCCGCGGCGGAGACGTTCGCGCCCACCTGGGTGCTGATCTCGGCTGGGTTCGACGCCCACCGCGCCGACCCGCTGGCCGACCTCGCCTGGAGCGCGGGGGACTACGCCCAGCTCGCTCAACGCGTCACCGCCTTCGCGCCGACCGCCGGTCGCACGATCGCGTTCCTCGAAGGGGGCTACGACCTCGCCGCGTTGCGCGCTTCCGCCGGTGCGACCGCGAGCGTGATCGCCGGTGCCAACGCGGTCGTGACCGACAGTGAAGGTCCGACCAGCGGTGGACCAGGTCGTGACGCCGTCGCGCGCACGCGGCGCGCGCTCGAGGAACGCGCGCTCAGCGACTGAACGCTTCGAGGATGCGCACGGCCTCGGCATCGGTGGTGGCCGAGAAGTCGCGGTACCACTGACCGATCGCTGCGAACGGCGAGGGCGTGACCACGCACACCACCGCGTCGGCGTCGTGCGCCAGTTCGGTCACGGTGGCGGGCGGTGCCACCGGCGCCGCGAGCACCACCGACGACGCGCCCTCGGCGCGCGCCACTCGGATCGCCGCACGAGCAGTGCTCCCGGTCGCGAGGCCGTCGTCGACCAGCACGACCCGCCGGCCGCCGATCGGTACGCCCACGCGCCCGGCTCGCAACCGGTCGGCCCGGCGAGCGAGCTCACGCTCCTCTCGGTCCTCGACCTCGGCCAACTGGGCTGCGGTGACCTGGCACGAGGTGATCACCTCGTGATCGAGCACGCGCACGCCCCCCTCGCCGATCGCGCCCATCGCCAACTCGGGGCGACCCGGGACACCGAGCTTGCGGACGACGATCACGTCGAGCGGCGCGTCGATCGCCCGTGCGATCGCCGCTCCGACCGGGACGCCGCCGCGCGGCAGCGCGACGACGACCGGCCGGCCGCGAACGAGTTCGGGATGGTCGAGCAGCACCGCCGCGAGGGCGACGCCAGCCGCGTTCCGATCCGCGAACGGAACTTCGAACTCGTGGTCGTGCGTCACGGGGGCTCCCCTCCGTCGACGCAACCATCATTGCCTACCTACTTGCCGGTGACCTTGTCCTTGACCTTGTCGATGGCGTCGCTGGCCTTGTCCTTGAGCTGACCGGCCTTCTCGTCGACCTTGCCTTCGCGCCGCATGTCGTCGTCGTCGGTGAGGTCGCCGACGGCCTGCTTGGCTCGACCCTTGGCTTCGTCGAGGTTGCCCATGAGAGCGCTCCTTCTCGTTGAGGGGATCGGGTTTGTGCCTCCGCGTTGTGCCCCGAGAGGTCGCGCCGACAAACGTCGGCCCCATCGATTGACGGCGATCGGTGCCGGGTAGGGACGCGGGGTCGAGTCCGTGACCCTGGAGGTTTTCGATGAGCGAGCAGCCGACCCGGCCGAGTGCCGAGACCCGCGGCGCGGAACGTGAGGACGCCGAACGCCGCGCCGGCGCCGACCGCGAACCCAAAGGGGACGAAGCCGAGCGTGCTGACGCGCGCCCGCTCGATCCCGAGGTCGCCGAGCACGAGCGCGAGATGGCCGAGCGCGGCGCGGACCAGGAGGGTGAGGGCCGCCTGCCCTAGACCAATTGCCCCAGTAAGTCGTTGCCCAGCAAGTCGGCTGGCGCATGCGACTCCCCGCCTGTGGGCGCCAGCCGACGAGCAGTCAGTCGACGAGCAGCGCGGCTTCGAGACCGGTGATCTCGAACACCTTGCGCACCGACGGCTGCGCGCCGACGATGCGGATCGTTCCCTCGCCGTCTTCGCGCAGCCGCTTGTAGGTGCCGACGAGCACGCCGAGGCCCGACGAGTCGACGAACGACACGCCCCCGAACTCGAGGGTGATGTCGCGCGCGCCGCGCTCGACGAGCGCATTCAGCTCGTTGCGCAGCTGCGGTGAGGTGGCGACGTCGATTTCGCCGCGCACGACGACCACTGGCGTTGCAGGTGGGCCGGTGACCTCGACGCCGAACGGAGTGACCATGATCGGGGGTTCTCCTCCTGGTGCGCCATACATCGTCAGGCCTCCGCGACGGCCGAGGCGTGCTCACCGAGCGTCTCGAGGCTGCGGGCGAGGAGACGCGACACGTGCATCTGGCTGATGCCGATCTGGTCGGCGATCTCCGACTGCGTGAGGCCTTCGAAGAAGCGCAGGTACACGATCGTCTGCTCGCGTTCGGGGAGCACGGCGAGCATCTCGGTGACGGCGACACGGTCGTCGACCGCGCCGAGCTCCGCGTCGAGCTCGCCCAGGCGCTGCGCCGGGCTCGTGCTCGACTCGTCGTCCGGACGACCGGCGTCGATCGACGCCAACCGGTAAAGACTCCCGGCCTCCATGCTCTCGAGCACGTCTTCCTCGAGCACCCCGGCGCGCTGTGCGATCTCGGCCGGCGTCGGCGGACGCCCGAGCTCCTGACTGAGGTCGTTCACGGTGCGGTCGAGCTCGAGGTGCAGCTCCTGGATCCGGCGCGGCACGCGCACCGCCCACCCGCGGTCGCGGAAGTGTCGCTTCAGTTCACCGGTGATGGTCGGCGTGGCGAAGGACGAGAACTGCAGTCCGCGGTCGGGTTCGAAGCGTTCGACCGCCTTGAGGAGACCGACGAGTGCGACCTGACGCAGGTCGTCGTGCGCCTCGCCGCGGTGGGAGAACCGACGCGCGAGGAACTCGGCGAGGCGCACGTGCTCCTCGACCAACTCGTTGCGCAGCGCACGGTCGCCGGTACGGCGGTACTCGGTGAACTTCTCGTAGGTGTCGGGCGAGTCGGTCATCGCTCGGCCTGTTCTCCAGCGCTACTCCGCGTCTCCTTCATCACCGCGAAGCCGAGCTCGTCGTCGCGCTCGGTGAGCTCGTGGTGATCGGCAACGGAGTCGATGATCGTCCGCGACAGCTCGTTGAGTGGCGCGAGCGGACTGCCCGGCCGGCGTCGGGTGCGACCCCGGGCGAGCACCGAGTGGCCGACGACACCGAACGACACCGAGACCTCGTGGTCGGTCGACGACATCAGCAGATGGCACAATTCGTCGACGGCGATCCGGAAGTCCTCGACTTCGTCGTAGTCGAGACCGGCGCGAACGGCAGCGTCGGCGGCCACCAGGCGAACGGTCCGCAAGTACTCCGAGAAGGGCGGGACGGTCAACCAGACGTCCTCGCCCACGATCTTCAGGTCGTCCTGGATCCCCGCGTCCATGCCGTGGTCTCCTCGTGGTCGGTCGGCGGAAACCAGGATGCCCGGATCGGCCGGGCCCGAAACCTCGGGTGAGATGTTCGTCGAACGGTCGTCGGACTGCCGAGCGTAGGACCGACGCTGCGTATGCTCGGCCCTCCATGGAACCGAGTCTCGTCAGCGTCACGTTCCCGGCGGTGCCGGAGTACCTGCGCCTGGCGCGGATCGCCACCGCCGACGCCGCCAGCCGGGCGGGGCTCGACTACGAGGAGATCGACGACGTCCGCATCGCGGTGAGCGAGCTCTGCAGCCTCATGTCGGGCGACCCGGCCACGACGGTGACCCTCGCCTTCCAGGTGGGTGGCGGGTCGCTCGTGGTCGAGGGCGAGTCGCGCACCGGTCGTGCCGAGATCACCCCGAACGAGCTGTCCGAGGCAATCGTGGCGGCGGTGGCCGACGAGCACTCGCTGGTCACCGCCGACGGTGTGACGCGCTTTCGCGTCGTCAAGCACGCTCGTAGCGCCCCTTCCGGGACCGTCTGACCGGAGCGTCTGGCCTCGAACCGCTGGATCGCAAAGGGTCCGGACGCGACGACGCAGGCTCAGCGGGGACTGGAGCCTGCGTCGTCCGGGCCGGGAGGGGCCGGCACGAGGAGACTTCCCGTCCGGCGAGGGCCTTAAACCACCTCCGAACCTTTTTTCTGTCGGAATGGTTTTTCGAGGGTCACCACTACAGTCGATCGATGCTGCTCAGGCGGCGGCTCCTGCTGCTCTTCGTCGCCATCGTCGCAGCGGTGCTGGCCGTCGGTGTGTTGATGGTCGTGACCCTGCGGGATCGGGACGACGCGCAACAGCGGGAGCGGAAGCTCTCGGTCACCGTCGAGCGGGTCGCCCAGCTGATGGCCGCCCACGGAGATCAGGAGACCGGCGAGCGGGGCTACGTGCTCAGCAACGGGGTCGAGACGTTCCTCAACCCGTACGAGATCGGGCGGGCGACGGCCGGCAAGCTCACCGCGCAGCTCCGTGCGGCCCTCGACCGGCCCGGGTTGCGACGAGACCTCGACCGGGTGACCGAGGCGGTGGCGGACTGGCGCCGAGACGCCGCGGCACCCGAGATCGCCCTCATGCGCGCCGGCAACGCCGAGGGCGCGGCCACGCGGATCGCCGACGGTCCAGGCAAGGAGCTCTTCGACGGCGTCCGCCGGGCACAGGCGACCCTCGCGCAGCGGGTGCAAACCGAGGACCTCCGGGCACAACGTCACCTCGACGACATCCGCTCGCAACTCACGAACCTGTTCGTCGCCATCGCGGCAGTCGCGATCGCCGGGGCGGTGGTGGCCGGCTGGCTCATCCGACGTTGGGTCACTCGTCCGATCGACCAGCTCGCGGCCGAGGTCCGACGGGCGCGGTCCGGCGCGCTCGACTCGCCGATCCAGATCTCGGGCCCGCCCGAGCTGGCCTCGCTCGCCCTCGACGTCGACGCGATGCGCGGCTACATCCGCCAGCAACTCGTGGAGTCGGAGCGGTCGCGCCAGGCGGTCGAGCAGAGCGCGGCGGTCGTGCTCACGCTCCGCTCCGAGCTCGAACCCGTCGTCGGCGACATCCCCGACGGTTGGACGATGGCCGGTCGCCTGCGGGCAGCCGAGGGTGTGGTCGCCGGTGACTGCTACGACCTGTTCGCCACCCGCAGCGGCGAGATCGCGTTGATCGTCGTCGACATCGCGGGTCACGGCGCCACTGAAGGCATCCTCGCGCTGCGCTGCAAAGAGATGCTGCGCACGGCGCTGACGTCGGGGGCGTCTCCCGGGGAGGCACTCGAGACGACCGCCGAGATCCTCGGCGACATGGGCGACGAAGTGTTCCTCACCGCGTTCGTGGCTGCGATCGACACCGCCGACGGCACGGTGCGATTCGCGAACGCGGGGCACCCGCCCGCCTACATCGTCGGTGACGACTCGGTCGTGGCGCTCGAACCGACCGGCCCACTGGTCGGTCTGCTCGTGCCGGGTTGGAAGACGGCTGAGGCGACGATCGCACCCGGCGACAACCTCTGCGCCTACACCGACGGCCTCATCGAGACGCGGAACGGCGACAACGAGTTCTTCGGTCCCGAACGCCTGGTGGAGCTGCTCCAGGGTGCTCGCTGCTCCGAGGCTCAGGCCGTGGTGAAGCGCGGCATCGACGAAGTCGAGTTGTTCTCACCCGACGGACTCCGCGACGACGCGACGATCGTCGTATTGTGTCGTGCTGAGTAGTCCGCGATGACGCGACGAAGGGCAAGTGCGTGGCCGATCTGGAACTCGAGTCTCGAGAGTCCGACGACGGGGCTTCGGTCGTGGTGCGCGGCGAGGTCGACATGGCCACCGCGCCCCAGCTGCGCGACACGTTGCTCGCACTGGTCGACGGCGGTGCCAATCGCATCGCGCTCGACTGCCGCGGCCTCGATTTCCTCGATTCGTCCGGCATCGGTGTGCTCATCGCGGTTCGCAAGCGCCTCGGCGACGATGGTTCGCTGACCTTGGAGGCGCCGCCCGCCCACGTGCGCAAGGTGCTCGAGCTCACCGGCGTGAGCGAGCACGTCACCATCACGTCGTAGGCACCTCGCACCACACGACCTTGCCCGACGGCGTCGTGTCGACGCCCCACGACGACGCCAGCTGTTCCACCAGCGCGAGGCCGCGTCCGGTGACGGCGTCGGACTCGTAGTGTCGGACCGCGGGCTGTTCGTTCGACTTGTCCTCCACGCAGATGCGGAGGCTGCCGGGCTGCGACTCCAGCGTGAGCAACAACGGAGTGCGCGCGTGGAGGATCGCGTTGGTGACGAGCTCGGTCACGAGCAACGCGACCGTGTCGAGCGTGTCGCTCGAGCACGATGCAGCCAGTCGCTCGCGCGCGAGGGTGCGCGCACGAGTCGCACTCGAAGGTTCGGGAGGTAGATCGACGGACAGCACCCGGATCGATCCTAACGACGCCCGATGACGTCAGTCGGCGTCTTCGGCGTCGTGTTCGATCTCGGTGATCGACCCCTCGGTGAAGAGATACTTCCGGAGGTGCCGGTCGAGCGCGACGTCGCGGCGACGAAGCCACTCGATGAGCATCGCCGCGTGCTCCTTCTCCTCGTCACGATGGTGCTCCAAGATGGCAGCCAGTTCGGGGTCGTCGGTCGCGTGGGCGCGCTGGTTGTACCAGTCGACCGCTTCGAGCTCTTCCTGGATCGACACCACCGCCCGATGGATGTCGATCACCTCCGCGCCGAGGCGTGATTCGGTCTCGTGCAACCCCGTGCTCGCTCCGGCCATGGGCACGGCCGTACCCCTGACCGCCCGTATGGAAACGCCGCCGGAAACGCGGCGCCCCGGGACGAGTGCTCAGCAGGTGGACGGAGCTGCGGTGCCGGCGAGGCGAGCCTGCATCCACTCGAGGACGTCCTTCTCGGCCGCCGCGTTCTCTTCGTAGTGGTCCTTGCCCGAGAAGGTCTGATAGTCGACCGTGTTGCCGATCGCGCACACCTTCTTCACGTAGGCGTCGGTGAACACCTTGTAGACGACGTCGTCGGAGAGGCCTTGGTACACGAGCTGCGGTGCCGCGGTGGCCACCGCTCCCGGCGTGTCGGCGACGAAGATGTCGGGGAACGGCGGCACCTCCGACGGGTTGTGCGCGATCACCTCGTCGACCGGCTGCTTGAACGCATCGAGCACCGCGCCGTAACACTTCTGGTCGACGATCTTCGTCTTCTCGAGGCCGGCGGGGGTGAGCACGTCGGAGATCTTGGCGTCGGGGTACGCGGCCTCCATGCCCATGAGGCCCATCACCGCGAACCCGAGCGTCTCGGGGATGGTGGCCGCGGCGGGGAACATCGCGGTGGCGTCGGTGACGGGCGCACCGGAGACCACACCCTGCAGGTCGAGCTCGGGTGCATAGGTGGGCTGGATCTCTCCGGCGAACAGCGCGGCCTGTCCGCCCTGCGACTGCCCCCACACGAACGTCTTGTCGTTGGCGCCGGTCTCGCGGATCTGCTGCGCTGCCTTCACGATGTCGAGGGCGCCGCGGGCCTCGCTCTCACCGACGAGGTAGGGGTGGATGCCCGGCGTACCGAGGCCCTCGTAGTCGGTCGCGACGACGACGTAGCCCTGCGACACGACCTTCCCGATCGAGGGGAGGAGCGACACCATGTCGGCGCGGCGCGACGGCGCGCACTGATCGGCGATGCCGTGCGTACCGTGCGCCCAACTGATCACCGGACGCCCGCCCGCGGGCGCGGTATCGGTCGGCGCGACCACGACGCCCGACACCGCGACGTCGGACCCGTCGAGCGCCTTCGAGTGGTACAGGACCTTCCACGCCTGCGCACCCGGGATCGCCTTGAACGGCGCACTCCAGATGAGCTTGCCCGGCGCGGCTTGGGGGAGCGGGTCCGGCGGGACGTAGAACGCGCGCCCGGTGGGCGCCTTGCGCGGCGATTCCTTCGGCGTGGCGGCCAGCGGTGCTGCGGCGAACACGATCGCCGCGGTCGCGGCCAGGGCCGTCACGATGACGCCGCGACGCGCGCGTGCGCCGTGACCTCTCGTCTGTCCCGCCGAGTCCACCAAACGCCCGTTCACGAAGCGATGCCTTCCGCGTGCCCTACTCCCGCAGGAGCCCCAACTCCTGCCCCAAGTTCTGCTCCGGTGTCCGGATCGGCACGTTGAGGCAGCATCTTGACCCCTGGGTGGACCAGACTCGCGCACCCCGCCCCGCCACCACCGTCAGGATGCCGATGCGCAAGATCCGTACCGTCGTGGCCCGGTCCGAGGGCAAGCTCCAATTCATACCACTCGCGGAGCTCTGGGCGGTTTCGGCAGTTCTGACAGACACGTTCCCGCTCGACCGGAACCTGGTCCGGGCGCCCCGCCGTGCCCGCCAGTTGTCGAACTGGACCCGGCTCGTGCTCGTCGATCGGGCCCTGACCGATCGCAACCGCACCGCGGTGCTCACGTTGAGCGACACGCCGTGGGTCCCGGCGGTCGTCGTGGCCGTGTTCGCCGCCGCGGTGGCGCCCCGGCTGCCGCGCTGGTCGCGGATCGCGCTCTTCGGCGGCGCCGTCGCGTGGGTCGTGCGGGGTCGGCGGGCGTCGCGCTTCGTGGTGATGCAACGGGAACTGCAGCGCGTGGCGCCCGGCGGCGTGCTGGTCGGCGATTTCGTGGCGCTCGAACCGGGCGCGGGCATGCGTTGGGTCGCCGACGCACTCGACAGCATCGGTGACACCATCCCGTTCATCGCGTTGCTGCCCGCTTCGGGTGACGCCCGTCGCGACGCGGCGCGCGAACGGCTCTACGTGCGCCGGCTCGGGTTCCGGCGCGTCAGCGAGACGGTTGCGGGTGGCCAGACGGTCACCGTGCTCGTGCGCGGCTGACCCGGCGTCATCCCGACGTCATCCCGCGCCATCCGACGGGTCGGTGGTGTCGATCGTGCGTGGTGCGCGGGCTCAGTCCTCGGACCGGACGCCGCGCAACCCGAACCAGGCGAGCTCGGCGACCCACGCCGCGAGCTGATCGGGCGCGTGTGGGCCGTCGGGGTCGGTGAGTGCGTGGCGGCTGATCCCCTCGGCCATGCCGACCAGCGCGTGCGCCAGCACCATGCGGTGCTCCTGCGAACCGTGGATCTCGATCAGCGTGCTCACCGCGGCGGCGGCGTCATCGAGGACGCGATCGACCACGTCGGCGAACTCCGGGTCGTTGCGCGCCGAGGCTCCGAACAGCAGTCGGAATGCCGCCCGGTCGCTCTCGACGAAGTGGAAGTAGGCCGCGAACCCCACCTCGACGCGCGCGCGTTCGGTCTCCACGCTCGCGGTCGCCTCGGTGAGCACCTCGAGGAGGCGGCCACCGACGTCTTCGAGCACGGCGACGAACAGTGCCCGCTTCGACAAGAAGTGCTGGTAGAAGACCGGCTTGGTCACGCCCGCGGCGAGCGCGAGGTCGTCCATCGCGGTGGCGTGGAAGCCGCGATCGGCGAACTCGACACACGCCACGTCGAGCAGCTGTCGGCGCCGCTCGTCGGGAGCGAGCCGCGTCGGGGAGACGCGGCGAGGCGCCGTCACCCCCCGGTACTCGACTTCAGCGGCATCTCATAGCGGTTGGTGACGCCGAAGTTGTCGTCCCAGAGCTCGTCGACGCGAGCGACCTCGTCGGCCGTGAGCGGCAGGTCACTGGAGGCCGAGTACTCGCGCACGTCCTCGACGTTCACGCACGTGGGGAGGACGGTCGTGAACGCGGGATTGGCGAGGATGCCGGCGATGGCGGCCTGACCGACCGTGCGGCCGGTGCCTTCCCACAGGAACGAGAGGGTCTCGGCCTTGTCGAAGTTGTCGAGCATGTTGTCGCGGTTGCGATGCGAGCGATGGTCCTCGGGTGGGAACACGGTGTCGCGCGTGATGCGGCCCGAGAGGGTGTCGGACGCGTGCGGCACGCGCGAGATCAGCCCGACGCGACCGTCGGCGACCGCGGGCTCGGCCGCGAACGTGCGGCCCGGTTCCTGCTCGAGCACATTGAACACGGTCTGGAGCGACACGATGTCGCGGTCGCGCAGCGCTTCGAGTCCTTCGTCGACCCATCCGATGGCGGGGCCGAGCGCGACGCCGAGCTCGCGCACCTTGCCCTCGTCGCGGAACCGCTCGAGCTCCTCCCACAACCCGTCGCTGCGAATGGGCTCGATGCGCGTGTTGTGCAGCTGGTAGAGGTCGATGTGGTCGGTGCCGAGACGGCGCAGCGACGCTTCGAGTTGGAGTCGGATCGATGCCGGCTCCCAGTCGAACGGGCGCTCCGACTGGCCGGGGAACTTGCGCGCCGCTTCGATGTCGTAGCCGCACTTGGTGGTGAGAACGATCTCGTCGCGCTGCGCCTTGAGCACATCGGCGAGCAGCACCTCGCCGAACCCACCGTCGCCGTACACCGGCGCGGTGTCGATGAAGTTGATGCCGGTGTCGAGCGCGGCGTGGAGGAGCCCTTGCTTGTCCTCGACGACACCCCACCAGTCGCTGGCGAGGGTCCAGACCCCGAAACCGACCTCCGAGACCTCGAGGTCGCTCCGGCCGAAGCGGCGGTAGCGCACGGTGGCTCCTTTCGCCTGCTGACGGTGCGGCGCGAAATCTAATGCCGCGACGCGGGAGGCTCCCCACCGGCGCGGCGGATCGCCGCGTCGCGGTCTTCGCGCGCTGCGGCGCGCAGTCCGTAGCCGAGCACGATCGGGACCGGGAGCACGACGCACGCCGAGATGAGCGCGACGACCGTCACCGTGGTCACTCCCGACGGGAAGCCGGTGGCCGCGGCGACGACGAACGCGACCACGGCGAGGAGCAGCAGGCCGTAGCCCACCCGCTTGGCCAGCCCCACCCACCGGGCGATGCGGGCCCGGCGGACGACTACCGGATCCTCGGCGTTCACCACGTGCTCCATCCTGCGCCACGGAAGGCCTCGTCGACCCGTCGCGGCAGGTCGGGCAGGGAGCAATGAGGTCGTACGCGTTCGACGTTGGCCTCGAGCACCGCGGGGTCGGGGGCGCGCAGCCACGCCTGCACGCCGTCGACATCGTCGATCGAGAGGAGGCGCACGCCGAAGTCCCGCAGCTCGTCGAGCACGGGGTAGTGGCCGACCGCGATGGGCCGGCGATGGGCGATCGACTCGATCACCGGGTTGCCGAAGCCCTCCCACGTCGACGGGAAGACGACGAGGTCTGCCGCTGCATACGCGTCGGGCGCGCTCGCGGCTCGACCGACCGTGAGCGGCACGTGCGACTGGGCGACGAGACGCGCGAACACGTCGTCGTACCCGTCCTCGGCGGGTCCGGTGATCCAGAGGCGCAGATCCCGGTCGGGCTCGCGACGCGCGAGCTCGGCCGCGAACTCGATCGCCGCCGGGATGTTCTTGCGAGGGATCGCGCGCGTCGGCTGGAGCAGCACGACGTCGTCCCGCGCGAAGCCGAACTCGGTGCGAGCCCGATCGCGGTTGCCGCGCGCGGGGTCGAGGTCGAACGCGTTGCGCAGCGTGATCGCGTCGAACCCACGGTTCGCCAGTTGCGCGCGCGAGTGGTCGTTGATCGTGACGTGCAGCGAGTTGGGTCGGTGCGGCGGCACGTTGGGAGGTGTGGGGAGACCGGCCCGCTGCCACGGGAGGTCGTGGTGGTGGAACACGACCCGACCCTCATGCGCGTTGAGCACGGTCGCGGCGAGGCTCGCAGCGTCCGGGTTGATCGGGAGCGAGCAGAGGTTCTCGACGATCACGAGATCGGCGCCCGCGACTGCGTCCGCCAGGTCGTCGGGTGCGAGGGCAGTGTCGTCGGGCGGGTCGATGGCGAGGAAGGGAAGCGCTATGTCGTCGGCGCGAGGCTCGTCGTCGAGGTCGCCCGCGACTCGCCGCACCGCGAACCCCAGCTCCTGCAGTGCCCACTCCCACTTGCGGGCCTCGACGCCCACACCGTCGGCGCCGCCGAGCCGGTACGAGAGTTGGACGGCAGTGGGCGGCATCAGCCCGAGGCTCGCGCGGATCTCTGCGTGATGGCGGATCAGCCTGGCGTGCGGCCGCGCTCGGCGCGGGCGAGACGGCGGTTCGTGGCGTCGAGCAGCGCGCGCGCCACTGCGTCGTCGCGGTCGCGCCGCACCACTGCCGATCCGGAGACGACCAGCTCGGAGGGCGGGTCGACGTAGACGACGGTGACGATCGCGACGCGATTGCTCCCGATGCGACTGATCTCGGCGTTCGTGATGTGGACGGCCTCGGCCGCGGGTTCGGCCTGGCGCACCGCGTCGAGCGCGGCCGCGGCGACGAGTTGCGGACGCGCCGCGCTCGCGACGGATCCCTCGGCGTAGCCCGTGAGCTCGCGGTCGCCTTCGATGAGCACCACCCGTACTTGTGCGCGCAGGCCGACCGCTTCGATGTTGATCGCACTCACACGCGCGCGCGCCTCGGCGCGCGGGAGCTCGATGCCGACGGGGGTGTTCTGGTCGTTGGTGTTGAGCTGCGCGACCGACACGATGCGGTGATCGAGCTCGATGCCGAAGACGGTCTGGGCCACGGCGCGCACGTCGCGGACCGTCTGCTTCGCTGGCTTGCTCGGGTCGGCGAGGACGTGCACCTCGATCGGTCGCCCCGATCGATCGCCCACGACCCGGACCGCGTGGACTCCGCTCAGGCGGCAGAGCTCGTCCTCGAGGTCACGAAGCTCGGCCGCAGGGTTTCTGTCCCCTTCGGACGACAATTCGCCGTTCGACCACTCACTTGGCATGGCGACCCCGTCACTCCCCGAGGGCCCGGAGCCCCCGCCCGGACACAGCATACGGCCATCCGACCACGCAGCGTGGGGGCCACGCGTTGCCGATGTTACCTGTGGGGCTTGCGTGGCGATCAGATCCGCGTGAAACTATGCGTCCTTTCGTCCAGAGGAGGGGAAACAACACTGTCTCGGGGTGGAGACGGCAGGGCCTCGGCCTGATTTTTCAACGAGTTACCTGAAGCGAAGCGAGATGTCCGTAGGGCTCACAGCGTTGCCCATGCGGGAGAACTCATGTTTCAGGAGGTCTCGTGCAAAAGGCCATGGTTCGCGTTGCGGCCGGCGCGTCAGCATTGGTCGCAATGCTGCTCGCCGGTGGCGCT
>DASXXX010000148.1:0-43721 GCA_036502765.1 Acidimicrobiia bacterium
ATGGACGACCGCTTCCAGGAGCGCTACCTCAACGAGGGGTTCTCCGGCGGCGAGAAGAAGCGCAACGAGATCCTGCAGATGGCGATGATGGAGCCCGACGTCGCGATCCTCGACGAGACCGACAGCGGCCTCGACATCGACGCGTTGCGGGTCGTGGCCGAGGGCATCGCCGAGGTGCGCGCCTCCCGACCCGACCTCGGCATCCTCCTCATCACGCACTACCAGCGCATCCTCGACCACCTCACCCCCGACGCCGTGCACGTGCTGCTCGACGGCCGCATCGTCGCCGACGGGGGCCCGGAGCTGGCGCGCCGCATCGAGGCCGACGGCTTCGAGGCGTTCAAGGACGAGGTGGCCGCGTGAGCGTCGACAGCCCGCTCGATGTCGCGCGCATCAAGGCCGACTTCCCGATCCTGAAGCGGCAGGTGCACGGCAAGCGCCTCGTGTACCTCGACTCCGCGGCAACGTCGCAGAAGCCGCTCGCGGTGCTCGACGCGATGGACCACTACTACCGCGAGTACAACGCCAACGTGCACCGCGGCGTGTACACGATCGCGGAAGAGGCCACCGCCGCGTTCGAGGCCGCGCGCGCGAAGGTCGCACGCTTCGTCAACGCGCCGCACCCGCACGAGATCATCTACGTGCGCAACGCCACCGAGGCCATCAACCTCGTCGCGTATTCGTGGGCGCGCGCCAACCTGCGCGAGGGCGATCCCATCGTGCTCACGCACATGGAGCACCACGCCAACGTGGTGCCGTGGCAGATCCTCGCCGCCGAGCGGGGCGTCGAGATCCGGTGGATCCCGCTCACCCCCGACTACGGGCTCGACCTGTCCACCCTGCCCGAGCTGCTCGACGGCGCCAAGCTGCTCGCCGTCAGCGCGATGTCCAACGTGCTCGGCACCATCAACGACATCCGTCCGCTCGCCGACGCCGCCCATGCGGCCGGCGCGCACGTGTTGGTGGACGCATGCCAGGCCGCCCCCCACCTCAAGGTCGACGTGCAGGCGTGGGACGCCGACTTCGTGGCGTTCTCCGCCCACAAGATGTGCGGCCCCACCGGCATCGGCGCGCTCTGGGCCCGCCGCGAGCTGCTGGAGGCCATGCCCCCCTTCATGGGGGGCGGCGAGATGATCACCCAGGTGACCGTCGACGGCTTCACGCCGAACGAGGTGCCCTGGAAGTTCGAGGCGGGCACGCCGCCGATCGCCGAGGCGGTCGGCTTCGGTGCCGCGGTCGATTACGTGTCGACCCTCGGGATCGACGCCATCCGCCAGCACGAGGTCGCGCTCACCGGCTACACCCTCGACGCCCTGCAGCAGCGCTTCGGTGACAACCTCACCATCTACGGCCCGCTCGACACCGCCGTGCGCGGTGGTGCGATCTCCTTCCTCTTCGAGGGGATCCACGCGCACGACATCTCACAGGTCGTCGACGAAGAGGCGGTCTGCGTGCGCGCCGGCCACCACTGCGCCAAGCCCCTCATGCGGGTCCTGGGCGTCCCCGCCACCACTCGTGCGTCGTTCTACGTTTACAACGACGAAGCCGATGCCGATGCCCTCATCGACGCGCTCGATCGCGCCGAGAAGTTCTTCGCTTTCTGAACTGGTACTTGGAGATCCGATGCCCGGCCTCGAAGACCTCTACCGCGAGATCATCCTCGACCACTACCGAGCCCCGCGGAACCGCGGTGAGCTCCCGATCCCGCCTGCCCACAAGGCCGAGGGGTTCAACCCGCTGTGCGGTGACGAAGTGGTGCTCTACCTGGAGGTCGACGGCGACACCGTCACCGACCTGAAGATCGCCGGCCAGGGCTGCTCGATCAGCCAGGCGTCCACGTCGATGATGTCGGCCGCGGTGAAGGGCAAGTCGGTCGACGAAGCGCGTCGCCTGATCCGCGCGTTCAAGGCGCTGATGTCGATCCACGAGTCGAAGCTCGAGGGTGAGGGCGACGGCGAAGACCTGCGCGCCGACCTCGACGGTGTGCGCCTCGGCGACCTCGAAGCGCTCCAGGGAGTCGTGAAATTCCCGGTGCGCATCAAGTGCGCGACCCTCGCCTGGAACACCCTGCAGCAGGGTCTCGACGAGATCGCCGACACATGAGAGGCGGCTGATTCCACCACTTTGCGTAAACCGTCCGTCCTGCGGGAACAACACCTGGCAATGGTCACGAAACAATGGTGATCCAGGAACGAAACCCGGAGCCGATAGGTTGTTGATCACGGAGGTCAGCCCATGAACCAGCAAGAGCTCACCCAGGTGGTCGACGAGGCGCTGGAGAGATTCCGGGGTCGCGATCTCGTCGCCAGCGCCGAGGTCGTCGACGTGTTGCTCGACCTGCGCCTGCTCCTCCTCGAGGTGGAGTCGCTCGAGCAACTGCTCGACGAGCCGGCACCCACTCCCGCCGGGTAGCCACCCTCACCGCTTCGGTAGACTCGGATCCGCATGGCGGACGAAGTTTCTTCCGGTACCGAGCTCCGCCGAACCGATCAGCGAAAGCGCCGTCGGCAACGCCGCCGCGTCGCGCTGATCGGGTTCGTCGTCGTTCTCCTCATCGTCGCGGCCGCGGGGGTGTTCGTCGCCACGCGCGACGACTCCGAGCAGGCAGCACCGAAGCCGCCGGCCACCACGACCGTCCAGAACAGCGACGGCATCTCGGCCACGTACGCGGCCGCGCCGTTGCGCAACGCGATCACCAAGGGCGGCGACGTCGCGGTGTACGCGTCACCCGACGCGAACGCGCAACCCACCACGACGTTGCCGGCCAAGACCGAGTACACGCTGCCGGCCAGCTTCCTCGTGTTCGACCAGTTCCAGGACTGGTTGCACGTGTACCTGCCGATCCGACCCAACGACGCGACCGGGTGGATCAAGGCATCCGACGTCACCGTGTCGAAGCCGCTCGAGTACCAGATCAAGGTGTCGCTCGCCGATCACAAGCTCACGCTGTTGAAGAACGGTGCGGTGCAGTTCGACGCGCCGGCCGCCACGGGCACCGGCGACACCCCCACACCGACGGGCACGTTCTATTACACCGACCCCCTCGACCTAAAGAACCAGCCGGGCACCGGGTACGGCGTGTTCGCGATCGGGCTCTCGGGGCACAGCAACGTGCTGCAGACCTTCGCCGGTGGTGACGGGCAGATCGCGGTGCACGGCACCGACGACACCGGCACCATCGGCCAGAGCGTGTCCCACGGCTGTGTGCGCGTCGCCAACGACGTGATCTTGAAGCTGTCGGCGCTCCCGCTCGGCACCCCCGTCGTCATCACCTGACCCGGCGCACGCGGCGCACGCACCGCGCGCTCCACCCGCAGCGTCCGCGATACGACAATTTGCCGATGCCACGCGCCGTGGCCGTCGATACCGTCGGCCGCAACAGGCGTGGAGGGAGCGGCCGTGGAGATCATGTCGCTCGGACATGCCGGTCTCCAGCTGTCGGACACCGGCACCATCGGCCTGGTCGACCCCTGGTTCGACCCGGCCGGCGCGTACCTCGCGGCGTGGTTCCCGCTGCCCGACAACCACCACGTGTTCACGCCCGCCCGCCTCGCGCCGGATTGGGTCGTTCTCACCGGTGACGGCGACGACCGGTGCGATCCGAGCACGCTGGCCCGGATCCGGCGGGGCACACCGACGTTCGTGCCCGCCGGAAACCGTCGTCTGACGGCTCGCCTCCGCCACACCGGACTCCACGTCGTCGAGGTGCCGCCGTCTGTCACCGTCAAGCTCGACGACGACAACCGACTCGCGTTCCTTCCCACCGACGATCCCGCGGCGACAGCTCGCTCCGTCGCCTTGGTCGTCGACCGGGTGTCGTTGCTCGCGTGCGCTCCCTCCCCGCCCAACGGCGCGCACGTGCACGACATCCGGTCGACGCTGCCGGACGCGTTCGACGTGGTCGCGGTGCAGGTCGCGCGTCCGTCGCGCGCGCTCGTGACCAACCCGTCGGACCCCTCGTCGGTGCGCGAGCGTGCCGCGTACGCGCGGGCGGTCGCAGTCGACGAAGCATGCGCGTCGGTGCGCGCCGCCGCGGCCTCCACGGTGATCCCGTACGGGGGTCCACCGTGCTTCCTGGATCCCGAGCTCGACCACCTCAACGCTTCGATCGGGTCCGGCATGCTGCCCGACCTCGAGCAGACCGCCGACCTCCTCCGGGCTCGTCTTCCGCAGCGGCGCGTGATCTCGCTGCTCCCGGGTGACCGCTGCTTCCCCACCGAAGACCTCGTCGTCGACGATCCCCGGTGGCGTGACTTCTCCTTCGTGCGCCTGCGCACCCACCTCCGGGACTACGCGCACTCGCGGGCGGTCGACCTCTCGCGCGCGCACAGCGCGTTCCCTGATCCCGACGCGTCATTGGGCCGCGGACTTGCTGCGTCCCTGGCACGCCTCGCGCCGCCGCGAGCGAGCCTGCGTGACCACGTTCGCTTCGAGGTGTTCGGCCCCGGCGGGGGCGACTGGGACGTCATCCTCGACGAGCGCGGTGTGATGGTGGACCTCAGCGGTCGCGCCACCGCACCCGCGGCGCGCGTCCGCATCGCCTCGAGATGGGTGGCGGCGTTGGTCGACGGTCGAGTCGGGTGGACCGAGGTGTTGCGGTCGTACCGCTACTCGCTGCGGCACGCCGGCACTCGGGACCACGATCCGCTGCTCGACTTCTTGGAGCAGTCCGACCGTGGGATCGTCGACGCCGGCACGCGGTCGTCTGCTGCAACCGCTCGTTGAGTCAGAGCTGGTACACGACGTGCAGCACCGCAGGCGCGCTGCCCTCGAACGAGTCCGCCACGCGCCGGCCCGAGCCGGTCACGATCAGCACCATCGCGTTGCCGCTCGTCCACCCGGGCTGTGACACGAGCTCCTGCACGATCGACACGAGGTTGCCGGTCTGCTCCGACGGTCCGGTCTCCGACGTCTTCGTCCACGCAGCCGGGTTCCACCCGACGCTCGCCGCGGTGCGCGGGCGAGACGTGATGCCGTTCTTCAGGGTGGTGAACGTCGACGGGTCGAGCGCGGCCTGGCCCTGGATCAGGAGCGAAGTGGCGTCGGCGGTCGCTTCGTCCGAACGGAACTGCACCGATGCACTGACGACGGCTGCGCCGGGCGGCAGGGTGACGTTCGCGAACCTCAGCCCGACCGCGCTCTGCACCGCCGTGCCGTCCAACATCATGTCGAGGTCGGAGCTGGTGATGTTCACACTGGTGCTCGCGAGCTGCTCGGCGTCGTCGGAACCGACTGCGATCGGGAAGTCGCGCGTGACCAGGCTGCCGGGCCCGAGCACGGTCACGGTCACGTCGTCGATCCCGGTCAGCAGCGAGTCCGTCGACGACAGTCGCAGCACGTAGGTCCCGATGAGGTCGAAGGTGGCCGAGGTCGCCGCCGCGTGCGGGTCGGCGAACGTCGCGGTGCCCGGTCCGCTCACCTGCGTCCACGTGTTGACGACCGCGGCCGGCGGGTTGGGGAGCCCGTCGTCGGTGGCCGACCCCGCAAGGGCAGCCGCGGCCGGCAGCGTGACGGTCTGGTCGTTGCCTGCGTTCACCACCGGACGCTGGTTCGGCGCTGGTCCACCCGTCGAGTAGACGACGTGCAGCACCGGGGCGAACGCACCCTCGGTCGAATCGGCGACCCGCTGACCGGAGCCCGTGAGGATGAGTGCGACGGCGTTGCCGTTGGCCCAACCCGGGCGCAGGACCAGCTCCTGCACGATGGGCGCGAGGTCACTGGTCTGCTGCGCCGCACCGTGGGCAAGGGTGGTCGGCCACGCAGCCGGGTTCCATCCCGCGCTCGCTGTGGTGCGCGCCCGCGAGGTGATGTTGTTCTTCTGCGTGGTGAACGTCGGCGCGTTGTCGACCGCCTGACCCTGCACGAGCAGCGAGGTCGCGCTCGAGCCGGTCTCGTCCACCCGGAACTGCACGTACGCGCTCTGGATGGTGGCGCCCGGAGGCACGGTGAGATTCGGGAACCGGAGTCCGACCGCAGCCTGCGCGGTGGTCCCGTCGACCATCATGTCGAGGTCGGTGCTGGTGATGTTCACACTGCCGCTCGTTGCCTGCTCGGCGTCGTCGGAACCGGCAGCCGCCGGTGCGTCGAGGGTGAACGTGCCGCCGGTCGTGACGTGCACCGTGAGGTCGTCGAAGTTGCCGAGGGCACCGTCGTTCGCGGTGAGCCGCAGCACGTAGTCGCCGGCGGCGGTCATGCCGCTCACGGTCGTCACCGGATTCGACGCGTCACCAAACGTCACCGTCGTCGGCCCGCTCACCCGCGTCCACGTCTTCGTCGTCGCCCCCGGCGGGTTCGGCTTGCCGTCGTCGAGCACCGCACCACTCAGGTTCGCCGCGCTCGTCGGCAGCGTGATCGTCTGGTCCGGACCCGCGTTCACGCCTGGCGCCTGGTTCGCGACCACGTGCACGGTGACGTCGTCCGAACCGTTCAGCGCGCCGTCGTTGGCGGTGAGCCGCAGCACGTAGTCGCCGGCGGCGGTCATGCCGCTCACGGTCGTCACCGGATTCGACGCGTCACCGAACGTCACCGTCGTCGGTCCACTCACCCGCGTCCACGTCTTCGTCGTGGCACCGGGAGGGTTGGGCTTGCCGTCGTCGAGCACCGCACCACTCAGGTTCGCCGCGCTCGCGGGCTGGGTGATCGTCTGGTCGGGACCCGCGTTCACGCCTGGGGGCTGGTTGTCGACCACGTGCACGGTGAGGTCGTCCGACACCGTCACCCCGCCGTCGTTCGCGCTCAACCGGAGCACGTAGTCGCCGCCCGCGGTCAGCCCCGACACCGTGGTCGCCGGGTTCGACGCGTCACCGAACGTCACCGCCGTCGGTCCACTCACCCGCGTCCACGTCTTCGTCGTCGCGCCCGGCGGGTTCGGGAACCCGTCGTCGCTCACCGACCCGGTGAGGGTCGTCGAGCTCGTGGGCAGCGTGATGGTCTGGTCCGGACCCGCGTTCACCACCGGCGGCTGGTTCGCCACGACGTGCACCGTCATCTGGTCCGAGGTGCTGAGCGACCCGTCGTTCGCCGTGAGTCCCAGCACGTAGTCGCCGACCGCGCTCATCCCGTTGGCCGTCGTGACCGGGTTCGAGGCGTCGCCGAACGTCACCGCCGTCGGGCCGCTCACGCGCGTCCACGTCTTCGTCGTCGCGCCCGGCGGGTTCGGGAACCCGTCGTCCGTCACCGACCCCGCCAGGTTCGCCGACGTGAGCGGCGCGGAGATGGTCTGGTCGGGCCCGGCGTCGACGGTCGGGGGCTGATCGGGGACCACGTGCACGACCACGTCGTCGGAACCACTCAGCGCGCTGTCGTTCGCAGTCAGCCGGAGCACGTAGTCACCGACGGCGGTGAAGCCGTTGGCGGTCGTCGCCGGCGCGCCCGGTGTCCCGAACGTCACCGTGGCCGGGCCGCTCACCTGCGACCACGCCTTCGTCGTCGCGGCCGGTGGGTTCGGGAGCCCGTCGTCAACGACGGAGCCGTTGAGGTTCGCCGACGTCGTCGGCGCCGAGATGGTCTGGTCCGCGCCGGCGTTCGCCACCGGTGGCGCGTTGCCCGCCGAGGGGATGCTCATCTCGAACAGCTGCCCGTCGTTCTCACCCGAGTTGGAGCCGTTGTCGATGTTGCGGTCGACGGTCCAGTAGTTCCGCCGCCCGGAGCCGTCGCTCGCCGGTGCCTGCACCAGGCCGGAGATGTAGCGCAAGCCGGCGACTCCGGACGCGTCGATGGTCTGGACGAGGGCGCCCTGCTTGGTGACCTCGTAGATCTTCTTGGTCGTGCGCCCACCGACCAGGAGGTTGCCGCTGACCGGGTCCGAGCCGAGGCCCTCGATGTCGTTGGGGCCGTACTGCGCCATGTCGAAGTGCGTCATCGTGTCGTTGCCGTTGCCGAACACGCCGTCGACCGGGTCGATGTCGTAGACCTCGACGTTGACGCCGTCGATGAAGAAGAGGTGCCCGGTCGCGGGGTCGAACTCGGGATCCTCGGTGTCGTTGCTGCCGTAGACGGTGGGGTTCAACGACGTGACGACGTCGTCGGCGGTGCCGAAGCGGTTGTCGGGCCCGGTCTTGTCGATCCAGATGCGGTGGAAGCTGTCGTCGGAGACGAACAGCGTGTTGCTCCCCGCGTCGTAGCCCAGACCGGTCGGTTCCTTCGAGTACCCGGGTGCAGGCGTCCACGTCGTCCCGGTGTCGGTGACGGCACCGCCACGTGTCACCTGCCAGAGGTTCACGTTGTGGTACCCGGCACCCGTGACCTCGTCCACCTCGGAGTCGACGACCACGAACCGGTCGGCGCCGGGGACGTACTCGATGCCGGAGGGGTCGGGACTGCCCGGGCTCCAGGCGGAGGTCGCGATCCGCTGCACGAGCGACGCCGGCACCGCCGCTGCCAGTGCGCTCACTCCACCGTCGGCGACCGATGCCTCGATCACACTGCCGAGCGACGCGTTGCCGCCGCCGTCGGCAACGAACAGGTGCTGCACGTTCGGATCGTCGGTCGTGTCGGCGCTCGGCGCGAACGTGAACCCCTGTTGGTCGGCGAGCCCGAGCGACGAGAGGTCGTAGGCCTGCTGCAACGTGCCGGCGGTGTCGACGCCGTAGACGCGCTGCTCCGTGGGGCTGCCGACGTACAACAGGCCGTCGGCCCGGTTCACTGCGAGACCGCGCAGCGGCACGCCACCGGGGAGCTGCGCGAGGGAGATGTCCGACGCGCCGCTGCCGCCGGGCCCGACACGGACGATGGCGCGCCGGTCGGGGTCGAGCACGAACAAGACCCCGCCGTCGTCGTACGCGGCACCCGCCGGGCGCGAGACGCCCGAGTGCACCTGCGCACGACCTGGTACTGCGCCGGGAGTCGCCGCATCACCCGACGGAAGGCTCACCCGATCCTCGCCCGCGAGGACACCGACGGTGCCCGACGCCGGATCGGTGGCGAGGGTGGCGGGGTCGGAGGCCGGGAACGCGGTGGCGCCGAGTGGGTCCTCGAACGGGCTCGTCAACGCGACCTTGGTGCTGCCGTCGCTCACCGCGGCGATGGCGAATCGGTCGGTGGCGGCGTCGTACGCGACGCCGGTCGGGTGGGGCACGCCGAGCTCGGTGGTGTCGAACGGGCGTACCTCCTCCAATGGCTGCAGGGTGACGGTCGGTCCCGGGGGTGGCGCCGCGGGCGGCGCGGTGGGTACGCATCCCGCGACGACGAGCGCGCCCACGAGGAGCGTGATCCCGATCAGGAGCTTCGGGCGGAGACGATGTGCGGGAGGACGCCCGCGTCGTACAGCGACAGCCACCGAGGGAACGTACGACGGGTCCCCCGGCCCGTACTCCCGCGTGCGGATGAGGAAACGTCGGCCGTTCGAACGAGTCGCGCGCGCATGGCTGCCGCGGGCGCCGCTCCTGCGATGTGATGAGGAAGTGTCGGGTCAAGAACGGAAGATCCTTCGTCGCATCCGTGGCGCGATCGAGGCGCGCACACGCGCTCGTCGAACCACAAGGAGCCCGACGGTGCAGACACTCGTGACCGGATGTGCAGGCTTCGTCGGATCGCACGTCGTGGATCAGCTGCTCGCCGACGGGCACGCGGTCCGTGGCGTCGACTGCTTCACCCAGTATTACGACCCGGCGCGCAAGCACCGGAACCTCGACGACGCGAGCCGCTCGCATCGTTTCGAACTGGTCGACGCCGACCTCCGCACGACCGACGTCGTGGCGCTCCTCGACGACGTCGACGTCGTGTACCACCTCGCCGGGCAACCCGGCGTGCGCGTGTCGTGGGCCGACGGGTTCGGCGAGTACGTGTCGCTGAACGTCCTCGTGACCCAACGCATCCTCGAGGCAGTCCGCACGCGTCCGGTCGAGCGCGTGGTGTACGCGTCGAGCTCCTCGGTCTACGGCAACGCCCAGTCGTACCCGGTGAGGGAGACCGACGTGCCTCGTCCGTACAGTCCGTACGGCGTCACCAAGCTCGCGGCCGAGCACCTCTGCGTCCTCTACGCAGAGAACTGGCGGATCCCGACCGTCTCGCTGCGCTACTTCACCGTGTACGGACCTCGGCAGCGCCCGGACATGGGGTTCAGCCGGTTCTTCGACGCCGCGCTCGGCGGTGAGCCGATCCCCGTGTACGGCACCGGCGAGCAGGTGCGGGACTTCACCTTCGTCGCCGACGTGGTGGACGCCACGATCCGCTCCGGGATCCTCCCCACGCCTCCCGGGACGGTCATGAACGTGGCCGGCGGGGAGTCGGTGACCGTGAACGGCCTCGTCGACCTGCTCGGCGAGCTCCTCGGGCGTTCCGTCGAGGTCACTCGGCTCCCTCCGCAACCGGGCGACGTCCAGCGCACGGGCGGAGTCACCGACCGGGCCCGGGCCTTCCTGGACTGGGCACCGCAGACGCCGTTGGCCGAGGGACTGCGCCGCCAACTGCTGTGGATACAGGCGCTGTCAAGTGAACACCTGGCAAACCCGGTCGTTCGGATCTAAACTCCGTGGCGCGGCGGGGAGACGACACGAGTGGGAGCGTTGACGCCCATCCGGCAATCGGTCACCATCGGGATGGGTCGAGCACTGGTGAGACCGGCCTACTCCTGACCGGGCAGCGTGTGGTCCAGCTCGCGGGGTAGGACATGGAGTCGGGTGAACGGCCCGACGGAGGCGGAGCGGCCTTCCGTCGTGCAGTGCGTGTGCTCGTGGGGTTCTCGGCGGGTGATGCACGATCGAACATCGTCACCGAGATCGCCACCAGCGGTTTCGACGTGCGCGCGCAACCGGGTGACTTCGACACCGCGGTCGAGCGTGCCCGCACGGAACGGCCCGACGTCGCGCTCCTCCAGTCGGAACGGCCGGACGCCTGCGTCGCGGCCGCACGCGAGATCCTGGCGCGTAACCACGGTGTCGCGGTGGTCATCCTCCACGACGATCTCGACGACGACCTGCTCTTCGCCGCGCTCGAAGCAGGCGTCGCGGGAGTCCTCCCACGTGACATCGATCCGACCCGCCTTCCTCACATCCTGCGCGGCGTGCTCTCCGGTGAAGCTGCGATCCCGCGCACGACCATGGCGCGTGTGCTCCGAGAATTCAGTGCTCGATCGGCACGAGTCACGGCCGCGGCCGACCAGCAACGGTTGACCCCGCGTCAGCACGAGGTGCTCGAGCTCCTGGCGCTCGGGCTCTCGACGTCCGAGATCGCCGACGCGCTCTACATCTCACGAGTGACGGTGCGCACCCACGTGTTCGCGATCCTGCATCACCTCGAACTCCCCGATCGAGCGGCCGCGGTCGATTACTTCAGCGCGAATCGTTGATTCGACATTCAACGCCCGAACCTCTGGACATGCGTCCCGATCCTCGGCATCGTGCACCTCACTCGCGAACCCCACGACGCGATACAAAACACGCTTCGACCTCGACACCGACGTTCGAATCCTTCGCACGTTGCCCGTCGGTGCCGCGAGCGTCACGTCATCTGCGGAGGGCAGCCCGATGGCGCTACAAGAGATCTCGGGACCACTCGGACCCCGATTCACGACCGAGGATCCGATCGACGAACCCGTGCCGCAGGCGCGTGTCGTCACGTACTTGCGTCGCGGCATCTTCGCCGATGCGATCGAGAACCTGATGGAACAGGATCGCTTCGACGTCGTGGCCGCCGACGACCTCGACTCGCTCGTCGAGCTGGCGATCAGTGCCGATGGCTGCATCGTCGACATGGCCATGCACGACGCCGCCACCGCGCTCACCGTGGTGGCGCAAGCACGCGACGACCTACGAGTGGTCGTGCTCGCCAATGCTCGCACGAAGCACGTCGCGCGCGTCGCCACGCGCAGCGCACGCCTCACCTACGTCAGCACCGACGACAGCCTCGACCGTGTGCTCGCCTTCCTGCGCGGTGAGACCGTGCACTTCGAGCGCCACCTTCGGCCTGAACGCGCGCGCTCGCATCGCCACTCCGGCGGGCGGGATCCGCAGCGGTTGACCACCCGCGAGGCCGAGATCCTCGAGGGACTGCTCGACGGCGACAACACCAAGGTGCTCGCGGCCCGGCTCGGCGTGAGCCAGGCGACGGCTCGTACGCACGTGCAGAGTGTGCTGTCGAAGCTCGGCGTCCACTCGCGCCTCGAAGCCGTTGCGCTGGTGAACGGCAACCTCGGTGGCATGGCGATCGACCTGTTCGATCCCGCGTCGCGGCGCTCCAGCTGAGGGGCTCCAGCTGAGGGGCTCGACCTAGAGGGCTCCGCCGGTGCGCGACTGGCGGACCACGCTGACCGCCTCGAGTCCGGAGTGCACCTCGAGCTTGCTCAAGATGCGCTGCGAGTGCGTCCGGACGGTGTTGACCGACACGACGAGGTCGCGAGCAATCGTCGCGTGGTCCGATCCGGACACCATGCGTCGAAGGACCTCACGCTCCCGAGCAGTCAGCAGCTCGAGCCGACGATCGAACTCGTTCGGCTGCGGTCGCGACGTGCGGAAGTCGCGCAGCACGCCACCGAGGATCCGAGGGACGACCCACGCGTGACCCTGGGCGACCGTCAGCACGGCGGCGATGAGGTTGTTGACCGCGTCGTCGTCCGTCATCACGGCATCGGCCCCGGCGCGGATGATCTGCGCAGCCAGCACCGAGTCGTCGTCGTCGAGGATCGCCACCACCTTCACCGGTGGCTCGAGCGACGTGAAGTACGTCACGAACTCTGCAGCGACGGCACCCTGCGCGTGATCGACGTCGATGACCGCAACATCGGGCCCGACGCTCTCCGCCGCACTCCGACCCGCGGCAATGCTCGTCGCGATGCCGACGACGCGGATCTCCTCTTCTTCTTCCAAGCGGCGCGCGAGCGTCTCGGCGACGATGCGTTGGTCGTGGACGACGAGCACGCGCGCGACGTTCATGACACTCCAGGATGGGTGCGTACGACGCCGGACGCAAACGCGGAGGCCGTGCGGCTCATGATCCCGACACGTTGACATCCTCCTGACCCGAACGTCTCGCTCCTTCGACGTACGCGACGTCCCCTCAGCGTCGGATCCCGCTCGACACCGCCGTTGGCAGGCTCGGAGCAGCATCGCGGGAGAGGGATTGCACCGATGACGTTGGTCCGGCCGGAAGGGCAGACAGCTACGTGCGTGGCTTCGCCCGGCGCGCCGCGGCAAGCACACCGTTCCACTCCCGTTCCCGCCCTCCTCGCCGTGCTCGACGACCTCGACGTGCACGGCATCGCGCACTGCTCGTGGAAGAGCAACGAGCACCTCGCGGCGGCGCTCGCGGGCGAGACCGATCTCGATCTCCTCGTCGATCACGACGCGCACTCGGCATTCCACGCCGTCGCCGCGCGCCACGGGCTCAAGCAGCTCGTGCCCCCGAGCGAGGCGGCGTTCCCGGGCATGGAGCACCTCCTCGGGTTCGACCGCCCGTCGGGGCGACTGTTCCACCTGCACGTGCACTACCAGCTCGTGCTCGGTGAGCAGTTCGTCAAGAACCACCGGCTCCCCATCGAACGCGAGATGCTGCGCGACACACGTCGACAGGACGGGGTCAGGGTCGCGCGCCCCGAGCTCGAGCTCGCGGTGCTCGTCATCCGAGCGCTCCTCAAGTACCGCGCGCGCGACTTCGTCAAGGATCTGCTCGGGGTGCGCAGTCCCGGCATCCGCGACGCACTGTTGACCGAGCTGCATTGGCTGCTCGATCGCACCGACGACGCAACGGTTCGCGCCACGCTCGCGGCGTGTTCCGCGCTCCCGACCGACATCGTGTGCGATTTCCTCGTGGCGACGGCTCGCACGCGCCGGCCGGCGATTGCGTACCTCCGGCTCCGTCGTCGCACGCGCTCGTGGCTCGGTGACAGAGCACGCGTCTCACGCGCGCGTGCGCTCACGACCTACGGGGTGGCCGTCGTGCGACGGCATCGACGTCGCACGTTCCCACGCATGACGCCCGTCGGGGGCGGCGGCTCGCTCGCGCTCGTGGGCGCCGACGGTGCCGGCAAGTCGACTGCCGCATGCGCCGTCGCCGAATGGCTGGGCTGGAAGGTCGACACGCGCGTCGCCTACCTCGGGAGCAAGCCACCTTCCCGCGCCGCGCGCGCGACGTACCTCGCGTTTCGCACGTGCCGGCGGGGCGAGCGCGCCCTGGCCGAACGGTACGGTGCGGACGGCCTTGCGACGCGCGCTGTCCGCGAGACGCGCAACGCGTCGCGCGCGCTCAACCAGTACGCGGTCGGGCGCCAACGAGCCCGCGCGTACGCGGTGGCACAGCGCGATTCTGCTCGCGGGTGCATGGTCGTGCTCGATCGGTTCCCGTGCGGGACGCTCGTACCGCACGCGGACGGGGCGCTGCTCGATGGTCCCCAGATCGTGGCCACCGCCGGCCCGCGCCCGAATCGGGCCGTGCGGCTCCTGGCGGCGGCCGAGGAGCACCTGTACGGACGATTCCCACCGCCGGACGCGATCGTGGTGCTCGACGTCGATCCGGTGACCGCCTTCGGCCGCAAGCCCGACCACGACCCCGGCGTCCTCCGGGCGAAGTCCTCGGCGGCGGAAGTGCTCTCGCGTCGAGAGGGACGCGCCGGGCCACGGATCCGCACGATCGATGCCAACCAGTCGTTCGACCGCGTGGTCAGCGACGTGAAGTCGGAGCTCTGGCGTGTCGTCTGACCTCGTCGTCATCGAGCTCGCCGGCACGCCGGGGGCGGGCAAGACGACGGTGGCGGCCGCAGTCGTCCAGGCGCTCCGCACCCGAGACCTCGACGCCTCCAGCGTCGTCGCGGCCGCGCGGCCGCACGCCCGCAGGACCGCGGTCGGCCGGATCGTCGCGAAGATCCCGCACACCCGGGTCCGTGAGCTGTCGCTCTGGTACGTCTTCTACCTCGGGAGCATGGCGCACGGCCTGGCATTCGCGATCGGGCACCGGCGACTCGTGCGTCACGTCGTCCGCGCCGGTCGCGCCCGTCACGCCGCTGGCGACGCCGTAGGCCGAACCCACGCGACCTATTGGTTCCTCCAGTTGTGCGGTCGGGTCGCGTTCCTCAGGGCCACGGCGCGACCCGGCCAGATCCTGGTCATCGACGATGGCTTCCTCCATCGCGCGGTGCACCTGCACGCGTCGACGCGGGGCACGGTCGACCGTGCGGCGGTGGGCGACTACACGTCGCTCGTTCCCGCGCCCGATCTCCTCATCCGCCTCGAGGTTCCGGACGAGCTGTGTCACGTCCGAGTCCGGCGTCGCGGCATCTGGGCGCACGCGCGCCACCTCGACGATGCCCAGCTCGCGGCGTACCTCGGGTCGGCGCGCGGCGCCGTCGAGGAGGCCACCGCACGCGCCGAGAGGCTCGGCTGGCGCACGGTCACGATCGAGAACCACGGGCGCGGTGTCGCCGACGTCGTGTGCGAGGTCATGGGTGCGCTCGAGTCGCCGGCGAACGTCGACGCACATCGGCACGACACACAGGGGCGCGGACGCGAGCGACTTCTCCATGTCCCACGGCCGTCACGCGTGCGGGCACTGGCCGCGGGTCGGTTCGGTGCTCCGGCACTCGCGCCCGAGTGCGTGCGGGCCGTGCTCGAGCGCTACGGGCTGCCTTCGGTCTCGGACACGTACTCCGACCTGCGCGTCGGGCGCCGCAGCCTGAACGCCGCCGTCGCCACTCCGTTCGGGACGAAGGTCGTGAAGCAGTACCGACCGCAGTGGACCGAGGCGCTGGTCGAGTACGGGCACTCGGTGATCGAGCACCTCGAGCAGCAGTCGTTCCCTGCAGTCCGGCTCTCGCGGACACCCGCGGGCGGCACGCACGTCGTCCTCGACGGCTCCGTCTACGCGGTGTTCGACTTCGTCGAGGGCACCAGCTACTCGCTCAACTACCTCCGGCGCGCCGACCGCCTCGCGCTCGCCCGCACCGCGGGCCGCACCCTGGCCCGGATGCACAACGAGCTCGATGGTTTCGTCCCGCTCGGCGTCCACCACCTCGGGTTCACCGCGCCGGAGGGGGCGCGGGCCCGGGACGTCGCGTGGCACACCCGCAGGCTCGACGGCCTCGTCGCGCGTTCACGCGCAGACCTGCCGGTCGAGGCCGCCGAGCCTGCACGGTCGCTGATCGCCCGCGTCGAGACGACGCTGGAGACCTTGGCGGCACTCGAGCGGACCTTGGCGCCCGTCGGCCTCCCGCGACTCGTCGTCCACGGCGACTTCGGCCTCCACAACCTGCTCTTCCCTTCACCCGACCGCGCGGTCGTGGTCGACTTCGAGAGCGCACGGCTCGACTGGCGCATCAACGATCTCGTGTCCGCACTCGGCAAGTACCGCCGCCGCGACCGTCGGTACGACGTCGAGTCGATGGAGACGTTCCTGCGGGCCTACACGGAGTGCTTCCCGCTCACCGCAGTGGAGTGCGAGCTCTTCGCCGAGGTCTGGCAGCTCTACCGCACCCGCGCCGCGGTGCAGTACTGGAACTCGTACTTCGAGACGTCCGGTCCGACGCGGAAGCTGTGGTCGGCGCTCGACGCGCTCGACCAGGCCGAATGGGCTGCCGGCCGCCCCGAACTGCTCGCGCACCTGGTCCGCACCGCGTCGGCCCAGACGATCCGGGAGCGGGCGTCGTGAAGCGATCCCCCGGACCCGCGGTGATGCTGCTCACGCCCAACCTCGACGTCGGTGGCGCGCAGGAGACGGCGCACAACCTGGCGAAGTACCTCCCTCGGACCGGCCACCCCACCGTGGTCTGCACCCTCGCCGACGGACCACTCCGGCCCGAGATCGAGGCGCTGGGAGTACGGGTCGAGGTGCTCCCGCCCCGACGGCATTCCATCGTCGCGCTCCCTCGGTTCGCGGCGGAGCTCGCGCGCGTCCGCCGGTCGCTCGCCCACCTCCTCGATCACCATCGGGTCGGCGTCGTCCTGCAGACCCAGGCGAACCCGACGCTCAGCCTGGTTGCCCTCAGCTTCCGCACCCGTCGGCACCTGCAGGTCTGGTGGACCATCCAGAACACGGTGTTCCTCATCCGCCGCGACCAGCTCACCCGGAACTTCTGGCTGCTCGGCACCAAACGATTCGTCCACCGCTGGTTGTATCGCATCGGCGGACACTGGGTGCACGGCGTGATCGCGGTGTCGGACGAGACCGCGATCGCCGTGCGCGCCCTCGGCATCCCCGACCGGAAGATCACGGTCGTGTGCAACGCGGTCGACCTCGAGCGCTACCCGGCTGCGATCGACCGGGACGTCGTGCGCGCCGCCCTCGGGTTCCGCACCGAGGACCACATGATGACCATGGTCGGCACGTTCAAGCGCCAGAAGGGTCACGTGCACCTGATCGACGCCGCGAGCTCAGTTGTCCGCGAGCACCCGGAGCTCCAGCTGGTCCTCGTGGGTGACGGCCCCCTGCTCGGTGACGTTCGCGCGCAGGCCCTCGCCGCGGGGATCGGCGAGCGCGTCCACTTCCTGGGGACGCGACGCGACGTGCCCGCGTTGCTCGCGGCCAGTGACTCGTTCGTACTTCCCTCGTTGTGGGAGGGCCTCCCGCTGGCACTGGTCGAGGCGATGGCCGGAGACCTGCCCGTGATCGCGACGCGGGTCAGCGGTACGGAGCAGGTCATGGTCGACGGCCGCACCGGATGGGTGGTGCCCCCCGGCGAGGCCTCGGCGCTCGCCGACGCGATGCGCGAGCTCCTCGCCGACGAACGGCGGGCGGCGACGATGGCCGCGTCGGCGCATCTCCGCGCCACCCGCTTCTCGGCCGAGGCGCAAGCCACGACGTTGTCGAACTTGTTCGAGCGGGGAGCTGCCTGATGGATCCGATCATCGTGACCGGTGCGTCCCGATCAGGGAAGACCCTGGTGCGCTGGTTGCTCTCGTCACACTCCCGGATCACGGTGGCGCGGCGCACCGAGCTCTGGCCTCGGTACGCGGGACGCTTCGGCGACCTCTCCGACGACGGGAACCTGGAACGCTGCCTGCACGCGATGGTCGAGCGACGTCAGGTCGCGTGGCTCGGCCCCGATCGGGATCGCCTCCGGCGGGAGTTCCGTGCCGGCGCGCCGACGTACGCCCGCCTGTTCGCCCTCGTCCACGAGCAGCACGCGACGCGCACCGGCCACGCGCGCTGGGGCGACCAGAGCAGCCGGTTCGAGAACTGCGTCGGCGCGCTGCTCACCGCGTATCCGGAGGCCACCGTGGTCCACGTCGTGCGCGACCCGCGCGACCGGTACGAGGCGCTGCTCTCGAGGCATGCGGCGCGACCAGGCGACGTCGGACGCACCACCGCGTCGTGGCTGCGGTCGGTGGCCACCGCGCGACACGTGGGGCGCGCGCATCCCGACGCCTACGTCATCGTGCGGTTCGAAGACCTCGTGCAGGATCCGGAGACGACGGCGCGGTCACTCTGCGCGGCGGTCGGCGAGCGATACGAACCCGCCATGCTGCGGATGGACGCAACGCGGCGCTTCGACACGCTCCGGACCGGCGACGACTGCCCGCTCGATCCCGACTTCGTCGGGCGCCACCATGGCCGCATCGATGCCCACGACATCGCGTTCGTGCAATCTGTCGCCGGCAACGAGATCGCAGCACTCGGCTATCCGCTCGACGACGTGCGCCTGAGCGCCGCCAGTCGCCTCCGCTTCGCGGCCAGCCGTCCCGTGAACCTCGCGTGCATGGGTTCGACCCGATTCCCTCGCCTCGCCGCCGGCGCGTCCCGTCCATGAGCGGCCGTTCCATGAGCAGCCGTTCCATGAGCGGCCGTTCCATGAGCAGCCGTCGATGAGCTGGGCGGCGTTCGCCGACTCCGACGCCTTCCGGACGCTGACGAAGCGGGGTCCCGGGCGCGCGCTGCTGCGCAGCCGCCCGGTGAGCGAGCTCGACCTGATCCGGAAACGTCTGCACACCACGCGCCGGTCGGACCACGCGTCCGAGCACTTCGACCGGGTGACCACGTTCTGCGCCTTCGTCGGTCACAACAAGAGCGGATCGAGCCTGTGCAGCGCCTTGCTCGACGCCCATCCCGAGATCGTCCTGTCCGACGAGGTCGATCTCCTGCGCTACGTCGAACGCGGCTTCCGGCGAGACCAGCTCTTCGCGCTGGCCGCACGCGGCGCGCGCGCCGAGGCCCGCAAGGGACGGATCACGGCCCGACGGCTCGAGCCCTACTCGTACGCCGTGGCCGGTGGTTCGCAGGGCCGCGCGCCGCAGCCGCGCGTCGTCGGTGACAGCACGACGGGAACGTCGACGCGCCGCTTCGGCTCCGATCCGTACCTCTGGACGAGGATCACCGTCGAGGTGCGTCCCGCGCGGGCGACCCTGCTCCACGTGATCCGCAACCCGTTCGATCCGATCAGCGTGATGATGGTGCGCGGCCACCGTTCGTTCGCCAACTCGATCGACCACTACTTCGATGCGTGCGAGACGTTGGCGCGCATCCGTCGCCAGGTCGCACCCTCGCAGTTCCACGAGGTGCGCTACGAGGACCTGGTGGCAACGCCGCGGGACACGTTGCGCGCCATGTGCACGTTCCTCGGTGTCGGTACCACGGCCAGCTACCTCGACGCATGCGCCGCGGTCGTCGCACCCCGGCCCGCGCCCCGTCGGGCGATGGTCGAGTGGACGCAACCGTGGATCACCACGGTCGAGGACCGCATCGCCGAGCACGACTTCTTGAAGGGTTACTCGTATGACTGCTGAGCTCGCTCCGTCGCGTGCTGTCGGGGTCGACCACGTCGGCGACGGCGCCGCGGCCCCGATCTTCGTCGCCGGACCCGATCGCAGCGGGACGACGCTCATGTTCGCGTTGCTCGCCTCGCATCCTGACCTCTCGATGGTGCGCCGCACCAACATGTGGCGCTACTTCCACGATCGGTACGGCGACCTCCGCGACCCCGCGAACCTCGACCGGTGCCTGGCCGACATGACCTCGTACCGTCGCATGCGCCACCTCGAACCCGACGAGGTGCGGATCCGTGAGGAGTTCGCGCGCGGGACACCGTCGTACGGTCGACTGTTCACGCTGTTCCATGCCCATCACGCGACGCGAGCGGGCAGGTCGCGGTGGGGCGACAAGTCCTTGCACACCGAGCACTACGCCGACCGTGTGTTCGCCGAGTTCCCCGATGCCCGCGTGGTCCACATGGTGCGTGACCCCCGCGACCGGTACGCCTCGGTGCGTCGCCGTCACGAAGGCGAACGCGCGCACGTCGGCAGCGCGACCGGACGCTGGTGGTCGTCGACGCGCGCCGGCCGTCGGAACCAGGCCCGTCATCCGGACCGATACCTCCTGGTCCGGTACGAGGACCTCGTGAGCGATCCCGAGGCAACGATGCGCGACGTCTGTGGCTTCGTCGCGCTCGAGTACGACCCCGACATGCTCACGATGCGCGGCGCCTCCGAGCACCTCGACCGGGGCGGCAACAACAGCTCCTTCGGCGATCTCGAGACGGCGCGGATCTCGACTCGCGCCGTCGGTCGATTCCACCAGGTGCTGAGTCCGTCCGAGCTCATGTTCATCCAGCTGGTCGCCGGGCACGAGATGCGCGCCGCCGGCTACGACCTCGCGCCCGAAGATCTGTCGCTGCTCACGCGTGCCCTCGGCTACGCCTCCGTGCCCAGCGAGGCGGCCCGCTTCGGCGCGTGGATCGTGACGGACTGGCGCCGGCGCCGACGAGGCGTCCCCGTGTCCGCACCCAAGCACCGCGACCGAGCGTGACTACCAGCGAGGTCGCCGGGATCCACCCGTCCGCCGTCGTCGAGGCGGGTGCGATCGTCGGCGCGGACACCCGCGTGTGGCACTCTTGCCATCTCCGCGCCGGCAGCGTGATCGGCCGCGACTGCACGCTCGGGTTCTCGGTGTACGTCGACACCGAGGTCGTCGTCGGTGATCGGTGCAAGGTGCAGAACCACGTCTCGCTCTACCGCGGAGTGGTGCTCGAGGACGAGGTGTTCGTCGGCCCGTCGGCCACCTTCACCAACGACCTCGTGCCACGCGCGCAGTCGCCGGACTGGCAGGTGACGCCCACGTTCGTCCGGCTGGGGGCAAGCATCGGCGCCAACGCCACCATCGTGTGTGGCGTCGAGATCGGGGCCTGGGCCATGGTCGCGGCGGGTGCCGTCGTGACGACCGACGTGCCGGCCCATGCGCTCGTGGTCGGCGTGCCGGCCCGCGTGCGCGGCTGGGTGTGCGTGTGCGGGCACGTGGTCGGGCGCGACCGCGATTCACTGCCGTGCCGGTGCTCGCGCTGCGGCCTCGCCTGGTCGGACGACCGGCGACCGTGATCTCCGTCAGCGCGCTCTCGCTCGGCGACCGCGAGCAGGAGCTGGTCCTCGAGGTGCTGCGCTCGGGGCGGCTCGTGCGCGGCCCCATGGTCGTGCGCTTCGAAGCCGCGGTCGCGGCCGTCACCGGCACGCGTCACGCCGTCGCCGTGAACAACGGCACCAGCGCCCTCATCGCGGCACTCATGGCGCACGAGATCGGTCCGGGCGACGAGGTGATCACCGCCCCGTTCACGTTCGTGGCCACGCTCAACGCGATCCTCCACACGGGCGCCACGCCGCGCTTCGCCGACATCGGCGACGACTTCAACCTCGATCCCGACGCGGTCGAGCGCGCCGTCACCCCGCGCACTCGTGCCGTGCTGCCCGTGCACCTCTACGGCTGCCCCGCGCCGATGACCGAGTTGGCACGCGTTGCCTCGCGTCACGATCTCGTCGTCGTCGAAGACGGCGCGCAAGCCCTGGGGGCGCACGTCGACGACCGTCCCGTGGGTGGGTTCGGGACCGGCTGCTTCTCGTTCTACGCCACGAAGAACGTCACCACCGGCGAAGGCGGCGCGGTGACCACCGACGACGACGTCGTGGCCGACCGGTTGCGCGTGCTGCGCGACCAGGGCCAGCGCGGTCCCTACGAGTACGAGCGGCCCGGGTTCAACCTCCGGATGACCGAACTCGAGGCGGCGATCGGTGTCGCCCAGCTGGGACGACTCGACGACCTGCTCGACGCGCGCCGACGCCACGCTCGCCACCTGCACGACGGACTCGCCGGCATCCGCGGGCTCGTCGTGCCCCACGAGCCCGCGGGGCGCCACCACGTGTACCACCAGTTCACGGTGCGGGTCACCGACGAGGCACCCTGCACGCGCGACGAGGTGTCAGACCTGCTCCACGACCAAGGGGTCGAGAGCCGGGTCTTCTACCCACGTCCGGTCTTCGACTACGCGTGCTTCCGCGCCGACACGCGGATCGGGACACCGTGCACACCCGCGGCCGAACGGGCGGGACGCGAGGTGCTCTCCCTGCCCGTCCACCCCGCACTCACCGAGCGCGACCTCGACCACATCGTGGCTGCCGTCCGAAAGGTGCTCACATGAACCACCGCCCCGTCGCCAGCCGTCCGCGCCATTGCATGGTCGTGCACGCGTACTACCCGCTGCACGAACCCCGCGTGTCGCGCGAGGCGGAGGCGCTCGTCCGGGCCGGGTACGACGTCGACGTCGTGTGCCTGCGCGACGCGGGTGAGCCGGCGCGCGAACGCCATCAGGGCGTCGACGTCCATCGCCTCCCTGTGCGGATCGACAAGCGGAGCCTCGGCCACCAGTTCCTCAGCTACGCGAACTTCCTCTCCCACGCCACGGTGCACGTCGGCCGAGAGCACCTGCGTCGTCCGTACCAGTCGGTGCAGGTGCACAACCTCCCGGACTTCCTCGTGTTCAGTGCCGCGGTCCCCAAGTTCACGGGCACTCCGGTCCTCCTCGATCTGCACGACCTCATGCCCGAGTTCTTCGCGGGCCGCTTCGGCAGCGGCCCATTGCGCCCGCTCGCCGCGCTCGTGCGCGCGCAGGAGCGCCTCTCGTGCCGATTCGCCGACCACGTCATCACCGTCAGCGACGCGTGGCGCGAACGCCTCGTGGAGCGGGGCGTTCCCGCGGCGCGCTGCTCGGTGGTGATGAACGTCGCCGACGACCGGGTCTTCACGCCCCGCACCCGTCGGCCCGAGTCCGCCCCTGGCTTCCGCTTGATCTACCACGGGCAGTTGACCCACCGGTACGGCCTCGACCTCGCGGTGCGGGCGGTGGCGGCCCTGCGCGACGAGATCCCGGACATCCACCTGACGATCCACGGCCGCGGCGACGCGGTCGAGGAGCTCGCGGCGCTCGTCGCCGAGTTGCAGCTCGAGCACGTGGTGGCACTGAGCACCGACTCGGTACCGGCCGAGGCGCTGCCGGACATGATCGCCGAGGCCGACCTCGGCGTGGTGCCCTACCGCGACGACGTGTTCACCGACGGCATCGTGCCCACCAAGTTGATGGAGTACGCCGCGGTGGGCATCCCCTGCGTCGCGGCGCGGACCAGCGCGATCTCCACCTACTTCACCGACACGATGACCGAGCTCTTCGAACCTGGGAACGTGGACGACCTCGTCGCGAAGATCCGAGCTCTGCACGCCGATCGGGCGCGGCTCGATCGGTTGGCCGACGGCAGCCGGCGCTTCATGGCGCGCTACCGCTGGGCGGAGGTGCGCGCTCAGTACGTGCAGCTGGTACGGGAGCAGGGTCGTAGGGCCGCGACGGCGACGGATCCGTCGCCGGATCCGTCGATCACCAGCTCACCCCGCGATACCCCGGCAGCGCCTCGATCTCCTCTCCGAGACCCCCGACCAGATCGAACACGTACTTCGGTGGGTGCGTCGACAGTGCACTGACGATCGCGGGCGTGCTGATCCCGACGACCGCCACGTCGGAGCACACGAGCGAGCGAGCCACGTCCTCGACCAGCAGTCGCTGCAGGTGCGGGAGCCGCTGCTGCACGTAGCGCAGGTTCGCCCCGAAGAGGCGATCGGGACGGATGATCGGGTCGAAGACCGTGAGGTCGATGCCCTTGCCGACGAGCGCTTCGGCGAGCTCCACGAACGGGCTGGCCCGGAGGTCGTCGGTCTGCGGCTTGAAGCTGAGCCCGAGCAGCGTGACCCGGCGCATCCCCGTGTCGAGGATCTCGCGCACCGCGGTCCGGGCGACGAGCTCGTTGGTGGCGCGGGCACCGCTCAAAAGTGGCGCGTCCACGCAGTTCGCGCGAGCCACGTGGAGGAGCGCGTCGAGATCCTTCGGGAGGCACGAACCGCCGTACGCGAATCCAGGGCGGAGGTACGTGCTCGCGATGTTGAGCCGACGGTCCTCGCAGAGGAGTTCCATGATCGTGCGCGCGTCGACGTCGACGGCGCGACAGATGCGCCCGATCTCGTTCGCGAAGCTGATCTTCACCGCGTGGAACGCGTTGCATGCGTACTTCAGCCCCTCGGCGATCGAGAGCGGCACGACGTGCGCCGGTCGGTCGAGGAACGAGAAGAGGTCGAGCGCGACCTTGCTCGCGCGTTCCTCCTCGGCGCCGACGACGGTGAACGGCGGATCGAAGAAGTCGGCGACGCCCGTGCCCTCGCGGAGGAACTCCGGGCACATCACGACACCGAAGCGCTCGCCCACGCGGTGACCGCTCTCCGACTCGATCGCGGGGACGAGCACCTGCTCGACCGTTCCCGGAGGCACCGTCGAACGGAACATCACCACGAGATACCGGTCGGACGTCCGCAGGAACGCGCCGATCTCGCCGGCGGCGTGGCACACCCCCGCGACGTCGACGCCGCCGTCGGACCGTGACGGAGTGCCGACGCACACGATGGCGACGTCGGCGTCCTGCAGGCCCACGGACGGGTCGGCGGTGGCGGCGAGCCGGCCCGCGCCGACGTTCACCCGCACGAGGTCGTCGAGCTCGGGTTCGACGACAGGACTGCTGCCGCCGGTGATCGCGATCACCTTGCCCAGCTCGGGATCGACACCCACCACGTGGTGTCCCTTCGACGCGAGACACGCCGAGGTCACCGTGCCCACGTATCCGAGGCCGAACATGGCGACGTTCATCGCTGCTCCTCCTGTTGCGCCTGCATCTCGACCAGTTCGTGGTCGTGCAGACCCATCCGACGTTCCAGTTCCACCAGTTGTTCCTTCCACCGGGCGCGGCGCCGTTCTCGCAGCGCGGCCGCCGCCGCCGCCAGTTCGCCGCGGCGATCGAGGACCTCGACGATCCCGGCGCGCACCGCGTCCGGCTCGGCAGCCACGAACACCATCCCCTCGAAGACCTCGCGGAGATACGGCCAGTCGGACGTGACCAGCGGCGTCCCGAGCGAGATCGCCTCACACCCTGCACCCTGCAGGGTGTGGTCGCGGGTGGTCAGCGCGATCACCGCGTCGACCGCCCGCAGCAGACCCAGGTACTCGTCGTAGGGACGGAAGCCGGTGAACGTGACGTTCGGTGGTGCGCCGGCCAGGACCGCAGGGTCGGCGACCCGGGTGTCGCCGGTGACGTGGAACTGCACTGCCGGGAGGGAAGCGGCCGCGTCGAGCAGCACGTCGAGCGGTTCGTCGAACGCGAACGTGCCGACGAACGCGACGTTCGGTCCGGGAGTGAGCGTGGCCTCCCGACCCGGTGGGAGCTCGCGGAACGCGTCGCTCATGACGAGGGTGTCGCCACCCCACTCGTGCACGACTTCGGCCCAGTGCTCGCTGGTGACCACGTTCGTCGCCGCCCCGCGGACGACCCACCGCTGGATCACGCCGAACCGATCCCAGATCGGCAAGAACGCCGCGCTGTGGTGGTCGAGCACGTACCGGGCCCGGGCCACCCGGCAGTACGCGGCGACCACCAGCCCGCAGAAGCACGGAGGGTTCTGCACGTGGACCGCACCCGGACGCACACGGGAGAGCACCCACAGCGTCCGCACTGCCTGGATGACGTACTTGAAGGGCGCGTACGGCTTCGACTGGAAGCGGAGGTTGTGGATGCAGTGCAGCGGGATGTCGAGATCCCGAGCGAACATGCGGCTGCGGCGGCTGTAGGGAGCCCACGAGATCGCGATCGCGGCAGTGCGGAAGGTGTTGCGGGAGTTGTTGCGGACGCCGGTGCGAGACCTGCTGGTCATCCTGCCTCCCGGCGGTCGAAGTGGTCCGGCCACATCCGTTCCACGAGCCGGTCGACGTTGACGTCGACGTCGAAGCGGTCGTGGACGGTGCGGAGGCCGGCGCCGGCCAGCGCGGCCGCGAACCGCGGCTCGTCGAGCAGTCGGCCCACCGCTGCGGCCAGCGCGTCGGCGTCACCGGGCGCGACGAGCAGGCCGTCGACCTCGTCGGTGACGAGCTCGCGGATGGCAGGAAGGTCCGACGAGACGACCGGGACGCCCATCGCCATCGCTTCCGGGACGACGTTCGGGATGCCGTCGACCTGACCGTCGGGTGTGACCACGCAGGGGAGCGCGAACACGCTCGCTCGCCGGTACCACGCGACCACGTCGTCCTGTGGCAACGCACCGGTCACGACGACGCAGTCGTCGAGCTGCGCCGCCCGGATCTGCGCCTCGAGCTCGCGGCGCTGTGGGCCTTCGCCGATGATCCGGCACGTGAACCGGTGGCCGCGGTCCCGCAACCGCTCGCACGCGTCGACGAGATGGGTGAAGCCCTTCTTCTCCCGCAACTGACCGACGGCGAGCACGAGCGGCGGGGCGTCCTGGTCGGCGCCCGGACGCGCGTCGGGCGGCCGGTACTCCGCCAGGGGCAGGCCGTGGCGGATGTAGCTGACCTTCTCGCCCAATGACGCGCCGACCCGCGCCGAGATCGCGGTGCGGTTCGCCTCGGTGCACGTGACCACCACGCGCGCCTGCTCGATCTTCTCGCGCAGCAGCACCGGATGGACGAAGAGGTCGGCGCCGGCGTGGATCGCGAGGCTGTAGCTGCAGTCGAGGAGGCGGCTCGCGACGAGCGCCACCACCGCAGCGCGGTCGGCGAAGTGCGCGTAGAGCTCGCTCGGTGCGCGCCGACGTAGACGCCAGGCCACCACGACCCCTTCGCCGAAGTGCAGCAGGGTCCGCGCGCGTGACCGCGGGTCGGGGTGCACTCTCGTCACGAGGTACCACAGCGTCTGCACGCAGGCGCGCAGCCGGGTGCACGCGAACAGTCCCGCCGCGACGAGGTGCCACCACTGCACCGGCAGCGCGTAGTCCACCTCCCGGCCGAGCTTCCGTTGGGCGGTGGACAGCGGCATGTCGGCGGGGGGTCGACGCAGTGCGACGACGTCGACCGCGATGCCCCGGCACCGGAGCGCGGCGATCTCGCGATCGATGAACGTGGTCGTGACCACTGGGTAACGCCCGATCACGACGACGACCGGGGCTCGCTCCGACCCCCCGATCATGCGCGCACCTCCACTCCGGCACCCGCAGGCACTCCGGCACCCGCAGGCACTCCGGCACCCGCCGGAACACGGTCGACCAGCGTCGCGACGAGCCCGAGCGTGAGCCAGTACATCCCGAGCCCGAACGGGAGATGCATGCGCGAGAAGTTGTTGACGACGAGATGGGCGAGCAGGGCCAGCCAGAGGACACCGACGAACCGTCGGCTGAGGAGCCCGTCGGCCGGCAGTCGTGAACGGCGCGCCACCGATCGGGCGAACCAGACCAGCAACGGGCTCAGGTACAGCGTGATGCCGACGAGTCCCTGTTCGGCGAGCAAGGTGAGGAAGAGGTTGTGTGACGCGTGGTTCTTCTCGGGGTACACGAGATCGCCGACCCGCCCCTGGAACGGACGGTCGACGCGGTCGAAGTTCTCGTAGCCGAACCCGGTGACCGGCTTCGCCTCGAACATGCGCACCGCGGCGAGGAACACGGGCAACCGACTGAGCGCCGACTCCTGCGACTGCTGCGAGTCGAAGCGGTATTGCGCGTACTGCCACTGGGTGTTCAACACCCCGGTGACCCCGAGGAACACGAGCACGACCGCGCCCACGATCACGACGCGGTGGAGGTACTCACGGAAGAACACGGCCAGACCGAGCAGGGTCAGGACACCGGCAAGCCACGTGGCCCGCGAGAACGACATGAACACCATGAGCACGGCGAGCCCGAAGAGCACCAGGGTCGCGGCTCGCGCCACGCGCGTGCGCGCCAGACTCAGCCCGACGTGCAGGACGAACACGGCGCAGAAGATCATCGTGATGCCGAAGACGTCGGGCGACTGCAGCGTGCCGACGGTGCGCTCCCCGACCTTGCCCAGCCACTCGGGCCGTAGCACCGCCGGACCGATCCACGACACCATCCCCACGACCGACTGCACCACGAGCACCGCGATCACCGCGGGCAGGAGGCGAGCGAAGTCGGTCGCGCTCGGCACGAGCAGTCGCACCAGGAGATAGAGGCACATCGGGACCGCGACCCGGTCGTACAGCACGAACATGCGCCCCACCACGCTGGGCGCGGTGTACAGGATCGAGATCGTCGTCGCCACCAGGTACCCGGCCATCAGCACCTCGGGGAGGCCGAGGCGTGGGAGCCGGCGCGGGCGCGAGCCGGTGACGACACCGATGACCACGACGAGGAGCGCCCAGACCGGCAGGCCACGGTGCACGAGCCAGTAGAAGCCGCGGACGGCGGCACCGTCGGTGGTGCTGGCCAGCGGCGTGACCACGACCCAGATGATCACCGCCGACCACGGATACCGGACGAGGAGCGTCGTCCCCGGGACGACCCCGAGGAGCGCGACCGCGACGAACCAGAGGCCGTGCACGACCAGGGCGGCGAACACCGCGCTCCCCACGAGCGTGAGCGCGGCGAGGAGCAGGACCTGGGGCGGTCCCCACGCGCGCGCCGGCACGCCCGACGCCGGGGCAGGCAGCGCCGGACGCGCCGGAGCGGTCACCTGGGCGCCTCGGCCTCGACGAGTCGGTGGTCGGGCACCGGCCGTCCCCGTCGCATGCGACGCGCTTCGACCGTCGTCCAGATGCCGCCCCGGATGCGTTCCAAGGGCAGGGTGGTCAGGTTGTACCGGGCCCGTTCCCACTGCCCCATCGGCACGTCGTCGAAGCCATAGCCGAACTCCTGCATCTCGTCGCAGGCCCGCTGCTGTGCGAACGCGATCTCGCGCTCCGAGAGCACCGAGCGGTACCGACCGATCGAGTCGGTCGCGATCACGCCCGCCTCCCGTCGGCCGTAGGAGCTGTTCGAGCCCTGGTCGAGCAGCCGGGGTGCTCCCCCCATCGCCAGCATCGCCAGTTCGAACGGTGCATCGACGAAGTGACAGATCGCCCGCACCGTGGCCTCGGGATCCGCGACCAGATCCTCGTAGCGGACGACGAGGTAGCGCGACGGGAACCGCGCCGCGTTCTCGGCCGCGAGGCGCGCCGAGCACTGCCACTCGGCCATGCCCGCGCCGATGCCGCCGCGCCGCTTCCACCGCGTGTGCGACGACGCGTAGCGATCCCGGGGATCGCGCACCATGTGCAGGATCCGAGCGCCCGGGTAGGAGGCCAGGATCGGCTCGGTCCAGCATTCGGTGTGCAGTGACTTGTCACCCCAGCGTGGGCGTCCGAGCCGCGCCGCGTACTGCTCTTCGAGCAACGCGAACAACCGCGGGTACGACGGCGGACCGGCGACGAAGTCGCGCCGCATCGCGCGGAAGTCGACGTGCAGGACGCGGAGGCGCTTGTAGCGGGACATCGTCTCGAGGCAGCGATCCAGGTTGGCCGGATCGGAGAGGTCGCCGTACTGCAGGTAGAAGTGCTTCCAGAGGTTGGTGCGCCGGGTCATCGCGAGCTGGGAGTGCGAAGCCAGCAGCGCGTAGAGCAGGCTGGTCCCGCTGCGTTCGGGGCCGGCGACGAAGACCGGCCCGGGTTCCACAGGCTCGCGATCGACCGGCTCGCGATCGACTGGGGCGCGTTCGACTGGGGCGCGTTCCACGTTGCTACCTCCCGATCCGCGCCGCGCGGCGGCGCTCGAGTACTCGCCAAGCCGTCATGCCGATCCGGTCGGACGCCCGTCGGCGATCGGATGCGCTCGTGCGCTCGACCGTCGAACCCCCCGCCGCGACCCGGCCCGAGAACGTCGCGACGCCGTCGGCGATCTCGTCGACGTACTCGAGCCCGACGAACGCGCACACCGCGCGCACGGTCGCCTCGGTGTCGTCGACGAGTGCCTCGTACGCCACGACGCGGTAGCCGCCGGGGTGGTGGAGGTGGTTCCGCGTGGCGAGGTCGTTCGAACACCGCCACTTCGCGCTCTCCCATCCGCGTCGGCCGGGTCGCGGCGTGCCCGCGCCGAGCACCGCGGTCATCCGGTCGCCCGCGTCCCGCACCATGTGGATCATCCGGGCGTCGGGGAAGTCGGCGAAGATCGGGTCGGCGTAGCGCTCGACGAACCCGAGCTGCTCACCCCACCGTCCCTGACCGGTGCGGGCTGCGGCCTGCCGGTGGAGCACACCGAAGAGGCGTGCGTAGGTGGGTGGCGCAGTTGCGAGCTCGCGCCGCACGGCATCGACGTCGGGCGCCAAGCGCGTGAGCGCCGGGTCGGCGGCGAGGACCTCCAGGCATCGTTCGAGCGCGGGTCGGGCGCTCAGGTCGCCGAAGCGGCCGTAGTAGCGGTCCCAGAGGTCGGTCTTGCGCGTCAGGGACAGGTCGGGGTGTCCCGACAGGATGATGCGCAGCGGGGTCTTGCCCGAGGACGACACACCACCGACGAAGATCGGCGCCGTCGCCGGGTCGATCGGGGCGTTGAGCGGGGTGTTGCTCACGGGGTTCACGGCGCCTCTCATCCTTCGGACCTCTGCACGGCCATGCGCCGATCGGGCCGACGACGCACGATCCGCGGGCATCGTTGCTGGAGCTCCTCGACGACCCGCCAGGCGACCATGCGCGCGGCCTGGTCGGGCCAGCTCCGCGCGCCGAAGTGCACCCACCACGCGGCATCCCGCGACAGCGGCTCGGTCTCGTACGCCAGCGCCCGCATCCGCCGACCGAGGTGCAGTTGGAGGAAGGCCAGCTCGTCGTCGGGCACGCGACCGCGGAACGCACCGACCACGTCCGGCGCGAGCAGCTGGGACGCGTCGGCCTCGGGGTGTTCGAGCAGACGTGCCCGTCGCGCCGGTGCCCCCGGCATCGCCAGCATCTCCGGTACGAACTCCTCCCCGACGAACGCACACACCCGCCTGACCGTCGGTTCGGGTTCGCGCACGAGATCCTCGAATCGCACGACGAGGTAGCCGTCGGGATGGCGCGCCGCGTGCCGTTCGGCGAGGCGCACCGAGTAGCTCCAGCGCGCCGCAGCGCCGCCGGCCCGCCCGCGGCCATCCGGCCACAACGCCAGCGACGCCTCGTACCGGTCGCGCGGGTCGCGCACCATGTGGACCACCCGCACGCCCGGGTAGGAGGCGAAGAGCTCGTCGGCGTAGCGCTCGATCAACCCCGTCTGCACGCCGTACCGCGCCTTGCCCTCGCGTTCCGCGAACTGCAGGTGGAACAGTTCGAACAGGCGCGCGTACGTGGGCGGACCGGTCGCGAAGTCATGCCGCAGCCGTGCGACATCCGGCCGCAGGAAGACCGCGTGCTTGTACCCCAGCATCGCGTCGAGGCACTGGTCGAGGCACTCGGGCCGTGCGAGGTCACCGAACTGCCCGTAGAAGTACGGCCAGAGGTTCGAGCCGACCGCCGGCACCGAGATGCGCGGGTGCGACGTGAGGAAGCCCGCCATCGTCGTCTTGCCGCACCGGTCGAGTCCGCCGATGTAGATCGGGCCCGCGGTGACCGGGGCACCGGCGGCCGGCGGCACGACGGCGGCGGCGGCGGCGGCGGCGGTCATCGCGCCCACGAGAGCACCCGGGTGGCCTTGTGACCGACGCGCGCGAGCACGAGGCGGTCGTCGGGGGCCAACCCCATCAGGAGCAGGAGGCCGGCGTAGACCCCGGTCACGATCAGGGCCTGCACGATCGCCGGACCCAGCTGCTCCCCCACCGGCTTCCAGGTCACGAGCAGCACGCCCACCAGAAACGCTGCGGCCCCGGCGACCACGGGCTTGACGAACGTGGCGTCGAACGGCAGCAGGTGCTCGATCAACCACACCTCGATCACGCAGAGCAGGTTCACCACTGCGATGGCGACGAACGCCGCACCGGCGGCTCCGACCACACCCCACGCGGGGATCATCACCGCGCTGCTGCCGACCACGAGCACGGTCCACACCAGCGAGTTCACGAGCTTGAGCTTCGTGTGCCCGGTCATGTCGATGATCGGTCCGCACACCCCCGTCGCCGCGTTCACGAGCTCCGCGACCGAGAGGATGATCAACGCGGTCGCGCCGGCGGCGAAGGTGTGACCGAACACCCCGAGGATGGCGTCGGGATACAGGACGGTCACGAGGAAGAACGGGATGTTGAGCGCGAGGCTCCATCGGGTCGCGGCTCGGTACACCTCACCCAACCCGTGACGATCGCCGCGGTCGTGCAGCTGCGCGAGCGTCGGGCGCACGGCGACGTAGATCGACAACAGACACACGTGCGCGACGGTGTTGACGTTGGTGACCACCGCGAAGACCCCGACGTTGGCGACGCTCCCCGATGCTCCGAGGATGAGCGCAGCGAGGTAGCTGCGGAACTGGCGCAGCAGTCCGGAGAGCCACAACGGGAACGCGAACCTGAAGATCTCGCCGAAGTCGCGGCGGGCCTCCTCGCGGTGCAGCGTCCGCCAGTGGACGTACCTGTCGAGCAGGAAGATCAGCGTGACCGTCGACGCGATGTCGGAGAGACCGAAGATCACCACCGCGGTGACGGTGGTGAGTCCGCCGAAGAGCAGGAAGATGCCCAGGAGGACGATCCGCGCCAATGACTGCACGACGTTCTCCGACAGCGCCACGTAGTCCATGCGCCGGAATCCGCGCGCGGCACCCGCCAGCACGTTGCTGACGGTGAGGAACGGCACGATCACTGCGACGAGCTCGAGCAGGTACCCGAGGCGGGGTTCGTGGAAGACCGTGGTCGCGATGGGATCGGCGGCGACGTAGAGAAGCACTCCCATCGCGACACCGGCGGGAACCGCGAACCCCAGGCCGACCTCGATCGTGCCGCGCACCCCGGGCTCGTCCTTGCGTCCCGAGAGCATCGCGACGTAGCGCACCATGGCGTCGTCGAGGCCGAGCAGTGAGATGCCGAAGAACAGGGAGGCCGCGCTCACCGCCAGGATGTAGAGGCCGTACGAGGTCGCGCCGAGCGTGCGGGCCAAGAGCAGCGCCATGACGAACCGGCAACCGAGCTCGAAGAAGCTTCCGCCGGCGAGGAACCCCGCGCCCCGTGCCGTCTCGAGGATGCTGCGTTCGGCAGTTCGTCCCGGCGTCGGCCGGGCATCGTCATGCAGGCGAGTCAACGTCGTGCTTCCGCGCGACCGACCAGCTGGTGTGCACCGCCGCGCCCACGGGCGACGGCGACATCCCCTGCGGTCCCAGTGGCGCGGGGGTCCAGAGCATGCCCGCCGGCTCGGGTTCCGCTCCCGCGGCTTCGATCTGCCGCAGGCGCGCCACCCACAGGTGGTCGGCAAGGAAGGCCAGTGCGACCCCGAGCATGAGTCCGAGGATCCCGGCGAGGGCGAGGGTCACGATCCGCTTCGTCGGGAGCGGGTGGGTCGGGAGCGTCGGCGCGTCGAGGGGATCGAGGCGGTAGTTGTCGGCGAGACCGTTGACGTAGATGATCGTCTGATGGCTCACCGCGCCCGCGAAGCGCCGGGCGTCGGCCGGCTGCGTCGACCGGACCGTCACGCGGATGATGCGGGTGCCGGTGACCACCTCGGCCGTGACCGCCATGTGCTCGGCACGCTGCACGCGGGACAACGACTCCCCGGCGCGGGAACGAATCAGTTTGCTGCGGGCGATCGACGCGTAGGTCTCACCGACGGTCCCTCCCTGCACGAGGGCGTCGAGGGCGCGCACCTGGTCGCTTTCCTCCGACGCCTGGGGCTGGATGACGAACGACGCGGTCGATTCGTACTGCTTGGTCGGCGTCCCGACGAGCACCGTGGCCATGAGGACGGTGGCCAGGAAGGCGGCGAGGACGATCCACCACCAACGACGACAGACGACGAGGTAACGCTGCATCTCCACCGTTCAGACCTCCTCGTGCACGGGCTCGTGCACCTCCGCGACGGCCTTGGCTGCCTTGCCGTTGCCGTTCCCACTGACCTTGCCGTTGCCGTTTCCACTGACCTTGCCGTTGCCGTTGCCGTTGCCGTTGCCGTTTCCACTGACCTTGCCGTTCGCCTTGCCGTTCCCGTTGGCGTTGGCGTTGAACGCGGCGCGTTCGGCGCGCCGCACGGCCTTGCGGTGTGCCTTGCGAGGTTTGGGCGCGCCGGCGGATCCGCGCTCGGCGGGGCCGCGCTCCGCGAGCGGCCGCTCCTCGGGGACGCGCTTCGCGTCGACCCGGACGGTGCGGAACGCAGGTCGCCACCGTTGCGGGGAGCGCGCCTCGACGACCGGTGCAACGGGCACGCGTCGTCCGTCCTTGTGCAACGACTGCTGCGCGGCCTCGATCACCTCCACCACCGCGAGCCCGTTGCGCCCGTCGGTGAGGGGCGTCGAGCGCTCCCGCACGCACTCGAGGAAGTGCAGGCACTCGAGCCGCAACGGCTCGTCGCCCTCGATGTAGGGACTCAAGACGCTGCCGTAGTGGTACGCGAACTGGAATGCGCCGAACGTGTCGGTCTGGCGCACGGCATCCACGTGCTTGTCGTAGATCTTCAGCTTCTCGAGGTTCTCGAGGTCGTCGTAGACCACCATCTTCTGCTTGCCGACGACGGTCACCCGTCGCGTCTTGCACGGATCGAGCCAACTCAGGCGCACGTGCGCGAGCACGCCGCTCGGGAACGAGAGCGTCAGGTACGCAACGTCCTCGTTCGACGGGTCGACGCAACCGAGGCCCCGGGCACTCACGCTGTTCGGTGCTTCGCCGAGCAGGTACATCAGGATCGCGATGTCGTGGGGCGCGAGGTCCCAGACGACGTTGAGGTTCGCACGGAAGAGACCGAGCCCGACGCGCACCGCGTCGATGTAGGCGATGTCACCGAGCGCGCCGAGCGACATCATCGAGCGCAATTCGGTGATCGCCGGTGTGTACGCACCGATGTGTCCCACCATGAGGACACGACCATTCCGCTCGGCGAGGTCCACCAGCTCGCGCGCGTGGACGGAGCTGGTCGCGAGCGGCTTCTCGACGAGGACGTCGAGGCCTCGCTCGAGGCACGCGCGCACGATGTCGTAGTGGGTCTCCGGGGGCGTGCAGACGATGACCGCGTCCAGTCGCGCGTCGAACAGGTCGTGGTAGTCCTCGGTGAGCATCCGCAGCTGCGGGTAGCGCGCGGCCACACGATCGAGACGAGCCCGATCCCGGTCGGCGACGGCGCGCACCGACGCGCCACCGATCTCCACGAAGGTCCGAACCAGGTTCGGACCCCAGTACCCACACCCGATGATGCCGACGGCGACACGTTTCACCTAGTCCGCTCCCTTCCTCGACAGCACCGCCGGAACGGTGAGGCACAAGACCTTCAGGTCGAACCCGAACGACTGACGCTCGAGGTACTCGAGGTCGCGCCCCACCAGGTCGTGGAAGCCGACCGAGGAGCGCCCCTTTACCTGCGCCCAGCCGGTGATGCCCTGGGGCGTCGCGAGGCGGAGGAGGTCGCTGGGCGAGTAGAGCTCGACCTCGTAGGGCAGCGGCGGCCGGGGGCCCACGAGGCTCATGTCGCCCCTCACCACGTTCCAGAGCTGGGGGAGCTCGTCGAGGCTCAGGGCGCGCAGCAGGCGACCAGCGCGCGTCACCCTCGGGTCGTCACGGGGCCGGAACGACTCGCCGTCGAGCCGACCGGGACGCATCGCCGCGAGCCGGTTGCGATCCGACCGGATGTACGCGGTCATGTACTCGCGGTGGATCGCCGGGTCGGCGTTCGGCACCATCGTCCGGAACTTGAGCAACGTGAACGACTCGAGCGCCCACGTGTCGTCGCCGCGCCGGCGTCCACGGATGCGTTCCTGTCGGAAGATCACCGGACCGCCGCTGTCGATCAGGATCCAGACCGCGACCAGGATGAACACCGGGAGCAGGAGCAGCAGCGCGAGGCTCGCGGCGACGACGTCGAAGACGCGCTTCCCGACGAAGTACGCGCGCCCTTCACGAGCGTGTCGTCGTACGTCGTGGAGTCCTCGAAGGGTTCCGGTCGACACTGGTGCTCCCATGGTCCTCGACGGGTGCGTCCACCTGGATGCGTGGCTCCACCGCCTGCGGGCGACGGTACGACGGACACTCCAGACCGGGATCCGTCGGATGTCGTAGCGCGACTACGACGCACAACCGAGCTTCGAGGACGGAGGCCGGCACCACGAGGGCTCGTGCGCGCGCGTCATCTGTCCGCACCACGGAAACTACGTCGAGCGTCGCGCTCGCAGACTGCGCACCTCCGGCGACAATCGTCTCCAATCATCGACCCCCGGAGCGCAACCGTGCGACGCGCATGAAGACAGCACATCGGCTTCGCAAGCGGATCGAGAAAGCGATGACGCGCGACGCCCGTCGACAGCACGATCGTCCAGACGACAACGTGATGAATGCGTTCGCGTTCGTGATGGACATGAACCGCGCGCTGCTCAAGACGGTCTCCGAGCTCGTCGTCGAGTTCGAACAGATGAAGAAGGCGCAGCGACGAGCCCGACGCTGAGTGGCTCAGCTCACCGTCAGGATCTGGTGTACGTGACTGGTCCCGGTGCGCTCGCGCAGATGCTCCATGCGGGAGCAGACGCGGTGGGACACACCGGTGACGACCCGACGGTGTCGGCCGAGGTCAGTCCGCTGCCCGACACCTCGACCGACACCGCGGGTCCAGTCGTCGACCACGTGACCACTGGGGCGTGAATGATCGGTGGGTCAGAACCCGACCGGATCGGCGAACGGGTCGGCGGGCGCGACCTCGACCGTGGTCTCCACGCCGAGCGCGGCGGCGAGTCCCTCGTAGCCGGTCTCCTCGAGCTGTTGCGCCAGCTCGGGGCCGCCGGTCTGCACGACCTTCCCGCCCATGAGCACGTGCACCACGTCGGGGCGGAGCTCGTCGAGCAGGCGGGCGTAGTGGGTGATGGCGAGCACGCCGAGGTCGTCCTCGGTGGTCATCGCCTCGACGCGGCGGGCGACGTCGCGCAGGGCATCGACGTCGAGGCCGCTGTCGATCTCGTCGAGCACCGCGAACTTCGGACGCAGCACCGCGAGCTGCAGGGTCTCCGCCCGCTTCTGCTCGCCTCCGGAGAACTCGACGTTGAGGCCACGCTCGAGGAACTGCGACGCCACGCCGAGCCGCTCGGCCTCCGCGGTCACGCGTTCGCGCAGGTCGGCGGGATCACGGCCCTGACCGCGGAACGCGGCATCGAGGAAGTCGTCGAGGCGCACGCCCGGGAGCTCCACCGGGTACTGCAGCGCGAGGAACAGTCCGCGTGCGGCGCGCTCGTGGGTGGGCAGGTCGAGCAGCTCGTCGCCGTCGATGGTGACCGAGCCACCGGTGACCGCGTAGTCGCCTCGACCCATGAGCACGTGCGACAGCGTCGACTTGCCCGAGCCGTTCGGACCCATGAGCGCGTGCACCTCACCCGAGCGCACCTCGAGGTCGACACCGCGCAGGATCTCCTGCCCCGCGACGGTTGCGTGCAGGTTGGTGATCTTCAGCACGCTCATCGCCCAACCTCCGACCTGGAGCTCACGATCACGTCGGCGCCGTCGATGTGGACGTCGTAGACGGGGACGGGCTTCGTCGCCGGGAGACTCTGTGGCGAGCCGTCGACGAGCGAGAAGGTCGAGCCGTGACGCGGGCACTCGATCTCGCGCTCGTCTTCCCACACGTCGCCCTCGGCGAGGGAGTAGTCCTCGTGGGAGCACTCGTCGCCGACGACGTAGAAGGTGCCCTCGATGTTGACGACACAGAGGCGGTGACCGTCGACGTCGAAGCGCGCCGCGGTGCCTGCGGCGACGTCGTCGATCGAGCACACGCGCACGTCACGCACCGGCCCTCGCGATCGGGTCGCGGTGCTCGAGCTTCTCGACGACGCTGCGGCGCAACGGTGCCACGAGCGAACGCACGGGCAGGCGGTCGAACACGTCGTCGAAGAACCCGAGGACGATGAGCCGCTCGGCTTCCTCGGGCGGGACTCCGCGGGTGGCCAGGTAGTAGAGCTGGTCGTCGTCGACCGGGCCGACGGTGCTCGCGTGCGAGCACTTCACGTCGCTGGCCTCGATCTCGAGGTTGGGCACCGAGCGGGCGTCGGCGCCCTCGGTGAGCACGAGGTTGCGGTTGGTCTGGAACGCCACCGACTTCTGGGCGTCGGCGCGGATGCGGATGAGTCCCGAGTACACCGACTGCGCGGTGTCCTCGACCGCGCCCTTGAACAGCAGGTCGCTGCGCGTGTTCGGCGCGTCGTGGTCTTGCAGGGTGCGGAAGTCGAGCATCTGGTGGCCGTCGCCGAAGTAGACCGCGGTGAGATCGGACTCGGCACCGGATCCCGAGAGCAACGATTCGCTGCGCAGTCGCGCGTACGCGCCGCCGAGCGAGACCACCGACGACTTCAACGACGAGTCGCGCCCGAGGTGCGCGCGCTGGAGTGCGATCTGCCAGGTGTGCGGACCCTGCTCCTGCACGGAGAGGTACCGCACGTGCGCGTTGTCGCCGATCACCAGCTCGACGACCGCGTCGACGAGATGACCGACACCACCGACCTTCCCACCCTTCGAGGAGGTGGCGGCGGAGCCGTAGCGGTCGAACACGGTGACCTCGGCGCCGTCTTCGGCCACGACCAACGTGTGCGGGAACGACGCGAGACCGTCGCCCTCCGACCAGTGCAGCACCACGATCGGCTTCTCGACGACGACGCCCCGCGGCACCTTCACGTAGGCACCGCCGGCGAGGAACGCGTCGTGCAACACGGTGAACGCGTCGGGCGACGCGTCGGAACACGTGCCGAGCAGCGTGGCGATCTCGTCGGCGTCGCAGGTGGCGATGCCGCACACCTTCACGCCCTTGGCCTCGAGGTCGGCGTCGAGGGCGTGGTGCACCACGCGGCCGTTGCGCACGACCACCAGACCCGACCGCTCGCCGGCCTCGGCCGCGATCGGGCCGCCGCCGGGTGCGGGTTCGTCGCCCGGCTCGCCCATCTGGTCGGCCGGCACCGGTCGGTAGTTCGAGAGGTCGAGCTCACCGATGCGGCTGTAGCGCCAGATCTCCTCGGCGGACGTCGGCCACTGCAGCTCGGCGAGGCGTTCGGCCGCGGCGGCGCGACGCGCCACCAGCCAGTCGGGGCCGGGGAGAGCGCGCGCTGCGTCCGGCGTGAAGTGCTCGAGCATCGTCATCGTCATCGGCATCGCGCGGTGCTACCCGACGCTGCCTTCCATGTTGAGCTCGATCAGCCGCGACAGCTCGACCGCGTACTCCATCGGCAGCGTCTTGACGATCGGCTCGATGAAGCCGTTGACGATCATCGCCGTCGCCTGCTGCTCGGTGAGGCCCCGGCTCATCAGGTAGAAGAGCTGGTCGTCGCCGACCTTGGAGACGGTGGCCTCGTGCCCGATGCGGGCGTCCTTCTCGTCGATCTCCATGTAGGGGTAGGTGTCGGAGCGACTGTCGTCGTCGAGGATGAGCGCATCGCAGCGGACGTGCGCCTTGACGTTGTGCGCGCCCTCCTCGACCCGTACGAGACCGCGGTAGGTGGTGCGACCGCCGTCCTTCGAGATCGACTTGGAGTCGATGATCGACGTGGTCTCGGGCGCGGCGTGGGTCATCTTGGCGCCGGCGTCCTGGTGCTGACCCGCACCCGCGTAGGCGACCGACAGCACCTCACCGTGCGCCTTCGGACCCGTCATCACGACCGCGGGGTACTTCATCGTGAGCTTCGAGCCGAGGTTGCCGTCGATCCACTCGACGGTGGCCTCGGTCTGCGCGACCGCCCGCTTGGTGACGAGGTTGTAGACGTTCGGCGACCAGTTCTGGATGGTCGTGTACCGGATGCGCGCACCCGGCTTGGCGATGAGCTCCACGACCGCGCTGTGCAGTGAGTCGGTCGAGTACACCGGCGCCGAGCAGCCCTCGACGTAGTGCACCGACGCGCCTTCGTCGGCGATGATCAGCGTGCGCTCGAACTGCCCCGCGTTCTCCGCGTTGATGCGGAAGTACGCCTGCAGCGGCATCTCCACGTGCACGCCCGGCGGCACGTAGATGAACGAGCCACCCGACCACACCGCGGAGTTGAGCGCGGCGAACTTGTTGTCGCCGGGCGGGATGACGGTGCCGAAGTGCTCCCGCACGAGCTCGGGGTACTCGCGCAGCGCGACATCCATGGAGGTGAACAGGATCCCCTGCTTCTCCAGGTCTTCCCGGTTCTTGTGGTACACGACCTCTGATTCGAACTGCGCGGTGACCCCGGCGAGGTACTTGCGCTCGGCCTCGGGGATGCCCAGCTTCTCGTAGGTCTTCTGCATGCTCTCGGGGAGCATGTCCCACTCGGAGACCTGACCCTCGGTGGGCTTGAGGTAGTAGTAGATGTCGTCGAAGTCGATGTCGGGCATGTTGGTGGCGAACCACTCGAGCATCGGCTTGCGCTCGAAGCGCTTCAGCGCGTTGAGCCGGAACTTGGTCATCCACTCGGGCTCGTCCTTCTGCCCGGAGATGTCGCGCACGACCGACTCGTTGAGGCCCTTCTTGGGCGCGTAGACGTAGTCGTCGGTGCTGTCGTGCCAGCCGAGCTTGTACTTGCCGAGATCGATCCCGGAAACGGCCATGTCGGAACTCCCTACTGGGGCTCCCCACAAGGGCTCGCGGGGATTTCCACTACGGCCATAGTAACAATCCGAGGGGCGATCCCCAACCCGGACCGGACCGGGCGCCGACAGGGAACCGGAGTTAGCCGGCGCCCTTCGCCGCGGCCTGCTTCACGAGCGTGCGCGCCTGGTCGACGAGGGTCTGGTACTCGCCGAGGTTGCCGGCCTCGAGTGCCTGCTGGGCCTGGTCGAGCTTTGCCGCGGCCTGGTTGAGCAGCTCCTGCGCGCTGCCGGCCGCCGGCGGGATCGTCGTGGTGGTCGGCGCCGTGGTGGCGGGCGCGGTGGTCGCAGTGCCCGGGGTGGTCGTGGTGGTGGTCGGGGAACCGGTGCCGGTCGGCGCGTTCGCCGCCGACACGCTGCAGGCGCTCGCGGTCTGGGCGAGCATCTGGTCGAGCGCGTCCTGCACGTTCTGGCCGCAGTACGCGCCGTAGTCCTGCGAGAACACGACCACGAACTGGAACAGCGGATACGAGCCCTCGCCGCTGCCCTGGGCGTAGAACGGTCGCACGTAGATGATCGAGTTGCCGATCGGGATCAGCTGCATGCTGCCCTGGATGACCTGCGACCCCTGCTGGTTGAGCAACGTGATGGCGGTGGAGATCGTCGCGGTCCGGATGATCTGGTTGTTCACCTGCACCGGCCCGAGCACGGTCTGACCCTGGGGCATCGTGAACGCGTTCATCTGCCCGTACTGATCCGGATCGGAGTTCGCGGTGAGGAACGACACCAGTCGCGTCTGGCTGTTGCCCGACGACACCGGGACGAACGGCACCGTGACGATGAAGTGGTCTTGGGTCTCGTTGGGCAATCGGATGTTGAGGTAGTACGGATCGATACGGGCGCCGGACGAGCTCGCCGCTTGCGGCTGGTTGCTGCTCGACGCCGACGACCCGTCGGCGGCGATGGCGTTCGCCTCCGACAGGAGGTTCCGCGACACCGGACCCGATCCGGGATCGGGCGAGACCAGCCACTTGGCGCTGGCGTCGTAGAAGCGCTTCGGCTCGGTCACGTGGTAGCGACCGAACATCGACGCCTGCGACTTGAACAGGTCCTCGGGGTAGCGCAGGTGGTCCTTGATCGCCTGGGGCATGCGCGACCCGTCGGTGAAGAGGTCGGGGAATGCGGATTCGTACGCCTTGATGATCGGGTCCTTCTTGTCGAACACGTAGAAGTTGACCGTGCCCTGGTAGGCGTCGACGGTGACCTTCACCGAGTTGCGCACGTAGTTGAACGACGACGTCAGCGATCCCTCGGTGCCGAGCGACTGACCGTAGGGATACATGTCGGACGTCGTGTAGCCGTCCATGATCCACACGGTGCGGTTGCCGAGGACGACCGGGTAGGGGTCGGCATCGAACTGGAGGAACGGCGCCAACTTGGTGACGCGGGCGCGGATGTCGCGCTCCATGAGCAGCTTCGTGTTGGAATTGATCTGCCCCGAGATCAACGGATCGAGGCTGCCGAACCGCAACGCGAACGCGGCGCGGCGCACGAAGTTGGACAGCTTCACACCGTCCTTGCCCTTGTAGCGGGTGAACTGGTCGGTTGCGCCGGCCTTCTGGTAGTTGAACTCGGCCTGGTCGGCGCCGGTGAGCACGTAGCTGCTGAGGTTCTCGGCGAAGTAGATCTCCGACGGCGGCCCCGAGTCCATCTTGATGCCGTTCTCCTTCACCGGGACGTCGCGGAGAAGGAAGTTGGGATCGCCGCCGGCTTCGGCGCTGTTGCTCGGAGACGCCACCGCGCCGTACCCGTGCGTGTAGACGATGTGGCGGTTGACGAACGACTGCGACGGGAGGTCGGCGCTGTTGAGCCCGCGTGCCGCGATCAGGACCTGACGCACCTTGCCGTCGATCAGGTAGCGATCGACGTCGACGTCACCGATCTGGTAATAGGTCTGCAGGTTCTGCAGCGTGGAGTATGTGTCGCGGATCACGCCGGGATCCCACAGCCGAGCGTTGCCGACGGTGCCGCTGTTGCTGTCGACGAGCGTCTGCGCGTCGTTGGTGCCGAGGCTCTTCAGCGTCGTGAAGTCGTACTTCTTGTTGTCGACGGCGTCGAGACCGAACGCGTCGCGCGTGGCGCGGATGTTGCGGTCGATGTAGGTCTTCTCGGCCTGGTACTCGTTCGGTCCGACCTTGAACTGCTGGTACGCGGCCGGGTAGATCGTGCCGATCACCAGCGAGACGAACGCCCACAGCCCCACCGCGATGATGGGCAGCACCCAGCCCCGACGGCGGATGTTCCATAGGAAGAGCGCGGCGGCGCCGATCGAGATGAAGATGAGCAGGTTGAGCGCAGGCAGCTGCGCCTTCACGTCGGTGGCGCTGGCCCCCTCGACCACGCCCCGGGTGGAGAAATTCAGCTCGAAACGCCCCAGGTAGTACTGCGCGGTCTTGACCAACGCCATCACCGCGAGGATCACCGAGAGGTGCGCCTTCACCTGTGGCGTGACGCGCTGGAAGGGGCTCTGGAAGCGGATGCCGCCGTTGAGGTAGTGCTCGACCGCGGTCACGATCAGCACGATGACGAGCCCGGCGAAGAGCCATTCGGCGATGAACTTCAGGAACGGCAACTGGAAGACGTAGAAGCCGATGTCCTTGTGGAACTGCGGGTCGACCCGGTTGAAGCTCTGGTAGTGGGTGAAGAGGATCCACTGCTTCCACTGCGACGACACGCCGATGCCGGCGATCAGCGCGAAGAACAACGACACCCCGATGCGGATCCGCATGGTGTACGGACTCGCCACCTGCTGGTAGCGCGCGATCAACTCGTCCTCGGGACCCATGGCGCGGTACTTGGGCGCGAGGCGATCGGCGATCACCAGGTTCACGAACATGATCACGAAGAACACGACCGTGAACACGAGCGCGGGTGCGACGCGGGCGGCGAGGAGGCTGCTCCAGGTCGTGCCCTGGCCGAGCGAGTCGAACCAGAGGTAGTCGGTGTAGAAGCCGGCGAGCCCGCGCAGGCTGAACAGCAGGACGACGAGGACGACGACGATCCCGATGATCCAGCCGCGGAAGCGGAAACGGGAACGCCGTCGGGGTTCGACGGTCGGGACGCGCATCGGGCCGCAGCCTAGAGGGAG
>DASXXX010000149.1:0-3499 GCA_036502765.1 Acidimicrobiia bacterium
CGGCGTCGGCTTCGCGCCGGTGCGGCCGGGCCAGGAGGACTGGCTCATCCAGCTCATGGAGGGTGTCGAGGACATCCCGGGCACCGCGCTCAACGAGGGCATCACGTGGGGGTGGGAGACCTTCCCCGAGTACCTCGACGCACTCGACACCATGCCGCGCGTCATGGACGTCGGCACGCAGGTGCCGCACGGTGCGGTGCGCGCGTACGTGATGGGGGAGCGCGGCGCGAAGAACGAACCCGCCACCCCCGCCGACATCGAGGGCATGGCCGATCTCGTGCGCGAAGGCATCCGCGCCGGCGCCCTCGGCTTCTCCACGTCGCGCACGATCATGCACAAGGCCGTCGACGGCGAACCGGTCCCCGGCACGTACGCCGCCGAGGACGAGCTCTTCGGCATCGGCCGGGTGCTCGGCGAGCTCGGCACCGGGCTCTTCGAGCTCGCGCCCGCCGGTGTGATGGGCGAGGATCTCTCGGCGCCGGAGAAGGAGGTGGCGTGGATGCGCCGCCTCTCCGCCGCCATCGGCCGGCCGGTGAGCTTCGCGTTGTCGCAGCACAACCTCGCGCCCGACCAGTGGCGCGACGTCCTGCGGCTCGCCCAGGAGGCGAACGCCGAGGGTGCCGACCTGCGCGGTCAGGTGGGCGGACGTCCGCTCAACCTGCTCATCGGGTTCCAGACCTTCCACCCGTTCCTCGGGCGCCCCACCTACCTGAAGCTCGCCCACCTCCCGCTGGCCGAGCGGGTGGCCGAGCTGCGCCGGCCCGAGATCCGTGAGGCCATCCTCTCGGAGACCTCGCCCGCGAGCCCGCTCGACGACGTGATCGGCACCCGCATGGACGTGCTGTTCCCGATCGGCGAGCCGCCCGACTACGAGCCGGCGCCCGACAAGAGCATCGCCGCCATCGCGGCGCGCGAAGGCCGCGACCCCGAGGGTGTGCTCTACGACGTGATGCTCGGCCACGACGGCCGCGAGCTCGTGATGAAGGCGCTGCTCGGCTACAGCTACGGCAACCTCGACGACATGCGCGAGATGATCCTCCACCCCAATGCGGTGCTCGGTCTCTCCGACGGCGGCGCGCACTGCGGCGCCATCTGCGACGCGTCGATCCCGACGTTCATGCTCACGCACTGGACGCGCGACCGCGATCGCGGCGCGCGCCTCCCGATCGAACTGGTCGTGCAGAAGCAGACGCGCGACACGGCCGCGGTCTACGGCCTCGGTGACCGCGGTGTGGTCGCACCGGGGTACCGGGCCGACCTCAACGTCATCGACTACGACGCGCTGTCGCTGGCGTTGCCGGAACTCGTGCACGACCTCCCGGGCGGTGCCCGACGACTCATCCAACGCGCCGACGGCTACCGGCACACGTTCGTCGCCGGCGAGGAGACCATGCGCGACAGCGAGGAGACCGGCGCGCGTCCGGGCAAGCTCGTGCGGGGCATGCGATGAGCACGTCCGACGTTTCGAGCGGCGTTTCGAGCGACGTCTCGACAGGGGGCGACGTCCTCCTGCAGACACCCACCGGCAACCGGCGGGTGGAGGCGGTCAAGCTGCCGGTGTCGCGCTACCTGTCGCCCGAGTTCTTCGCGCGCGAGCTCGCCGACGTGTGGCCGCGCACGTGGCAGCTCGCGTGCACCGTCGACCACGTCGCCGAACCTGGCGACTGGTTCGAGTACCGCATCGGCCACTACTCGGTGCTGATCGTGCGTGGTGACGACGACGTGCTGCGCGCGTTCCAGAACGTGTGCCGCCACCGCGGCAGCGAGCTCTGCAGCGGATCGGGCGCGGGCCTGGCGGAGATCCGCTGCCCGTTCCACCGCTGGACCTGGGGCCTCGACGGTCGGCTGCGCGAGGTGCCCTCACGCCGCGAGTTCGGCGTGCTCAACGACGACTACCCCCTCATCGACGTGCAGGTCGGCACGTGGGGCCCGCTGGTCTTCGTGAACCTCGACGTCGACGCCGAGCCGCTCGACGAGTTCCTCGCGCCGGTGCCGGCCGAGACCGCGTGGGCCAACCTCGAGGAGTTCCGCTGCCAGGCGGTGATCTCGGTGCGGGCCGACTGCAACTGGAAGACGCTCATCGAAGGCTTCAGCGAGACGTACCACGTGCAGGGCATCCACCGCGAGATGCTCGGCATGGCCGACGACGTCAACGGTCCGCAGGTCACGTGGCACCGTCACGGCCGCCTCGTGCAGTCCTACGGGCTGCCGTCGCCCCGCCAGGGTCGTGCGGGCGCCGACGAAGACGTGTTCGCGTCGTTCGTCGAGGTCATGGGTGGCCGCATCGGCGTGGAGGACACGGACGCGCCCATGCCGCCGATCCCCGAGGGCGACACGCTGCGCGGCATGTTGGCACGCATGGTGCGCGACGTGAACGCGGCGCAGGGAATCGACCTGTCGGGCTACGCCGACCATCACGTGCTCGACATGGAGCAGTACAACCTCTTCCCGAGCATCACCGTGCTCGTGTTCGCCGACATGCTCTCGATCGTGCGCGCGCGACCGGGCACCCACGTCGAGGAGGCGTACATGGACATGTTCGCCTTCACGCGCGTGCAATCGGATGCTCCCCGCACGAAGCCGATCGACGCGCTGCTCCCGCCCGACACGGATCCACCGTTCGGCCTCGTCATCAACCAGGACTGCAACAACTTCGCGCGCACGCAGCGCGGCCTGCACCAGCCCGGTCTCACCCACCTCACGGTGTCGCCCACCGAGGAGTGCCGCCTGGTGAACCTGCACCGCACGCTCGAGGAGTACCTGGGCATCGGTCCCGAGGACGGATGAGCAAGCTCACCGTCGACGACCTGCTCGCGCGCGAGGAGATCACCGACGTGATCAAGGCACTCGCGCGCGGCACCGACCGGCTCGACCGCGAGCTGATGGCGTCGTGCTACCACCCCGACGGCACCGACGATCACAACGTGTTCCGCGGCACCGGCACCGAGTTCGCGCAGTGGGTCGTCGACACGTTGCCGCACTTCCAGGCGACCATGCACTTCATCGGGCCGCCGCGGATCCGCAACGCGGACAGCGGCACGAGGGAGTGGGCGAAGGCCGACACGTACTGCGTGGCGCACCACGTCTCGAAGCCGGACGGCGACGGTCTGCAGACCGACATGGTGCTCGGGCTGCGCTACGTCGATCGCTTCGAGCGCCGGCACGGGAGCTGGCTGATCGCGGCCCGGGTGTGTGCGTTCGACTGGTCGCACACCGTCGAGTTCGATCCCGCGCGAGGATTCCAGTTCCAGAGCACGTGGACGCTCGGCGCCCGCGACCGCAGCGACGTCACGTACTCAGACTTCACATTCCAGGAGGACCAACCATGACCGCCATCCACGCCGGAGCGCCCGAGGCCCTGCACCTCGGTGCCGCCGACCTGCCGTTCGTCGAGATCGGCGACGGCAACAAGCTCAAGGTGATCCACGTCGACGAGAAGGAAGGCCTCTGGATCGTCGAGAACATCTTCCAGGCCGGGTACGCGGTCCAGAAGCACCGC
>DASXXX010000150.1:0-2726 GCA_036502765.1 Acidimicrobiia bacterium
CGGCGATGGCTTCGACCGCCTGGCGGCGGCTCCCCAGCAACCCCCGGCGCACGAGCTCGGCATCGAGTCGCCGGCGTACGGTCACCGGTGCAGAGTACGCGTCAGGTGTGGCGCAGGGCTGTGATCAGGGCCGGGGCGAGCTCTCCGAGATCGGCGGCGACGAACGGCGGCGCGGGGTGCGGGATCGCCTCGCCGCCCGGCGGCGCCACCGCCGCGGTCACGCCCGAGAGGACCAGTGCGAACGGCCAACCCAACGCGGTGGCGAGTGCACCGTCGGTCGACGGACGATCGCCGACCACCACCCCGGTGTCGCCGTAGCGCTCCCGGATGATGCCGACCGTGGGCAACTCGGGCTTGCCCGCGACTTCGGGCGCGCGGCCGGCCGCGGTCGCCACCGCGGCCACCAGCGATCCGGCACCGGGGATCAGTCCGCCGGGGACCGGATAGGTGGCGTCGAGGTTGGTGGCGACGAAGCGGGCGCCGTCGCGCACCGCCCGCGAGGCCCGGTCGAGGGCGTCGTAGTCGAAGTCGCGGTGGAACCCCACGACGACCGCTGCGGCCGGCCCGTCGTCGACCGCTTCGAGGCCAGCCTCGGCCAGCGCTTCGCGCACCCCCGGACCGCCGCACACGAGCACCCGGGCGCCCGGAGGGAGCGAGTGTTGCAGCAACCAGGCCGCGGCGAGCGCGCTGGTGACGACGTCGTCGTGGTCGGCGGGGATCCCCATGCGGGCGAGCTTGGCCAGCACGTCGCCCACCGGCGAGCTCGAGTTGTTCGACACGAAGGCCACCCGCAGGCCGGCGGCGCGCAACGCGGCGATGCCGTCAGCGGCAGGGGCGATCGCTTCGTCGCCCCGCCAGACCACGCCATCGAGGTCGCACGCGACCAGCGGAGGGGGTGCTGTGGTCACCAGTGGGTCACGCGTCCTCGTCGGCGACGCGCGCGAGCGCGGCGCGGTAGTCGGGCTGCTCGGGTCGCATGGCCACGGCGAGCTTCAGGTGCCGGCGGGCGCCGATCCGGTCGCCCCGGCGCATGAGGCACAGCCCGAGCCCGAAGTGCGCGTAGTCGTTGACCGGTTCGATCTCCACTGCCCGCTCGAACTCCTCGCCCGCCTGCGTGATGCGTCCGCTGCGGTAGTACGCGCGGGCGAGGGTCTCACGCACCGATGCCTTGTCGGGCTCGAGCTCGCGAGCCCGCTCCAACGCGATCACCGCCGCGTGTGGATTCTGGGTCGCGAGCAACCGGTTGCCCTCCTGGAACGCGTCGTACGCGGACTGCATGGCGTGCTCCTCTCCAGCTCACGGAACGGCCCCATGTGGCTCGTGTGCGAGACTCCGGGCACTGCCACGTCCGTGGCTGTTCCTGACCCCGACTGAATCGCGATCGTGCCCCGATTTCTTCCCTTCCCAGGCATCCGCTACCGCGCTCGTGACATCACCGCAGTGAGCGCTCCACCCTACGACGTGATCGAACCGGAGGCCCGCGCTGCGCTCGAGGCGCGCGACCCGCAGAACGCGGTGCGGCTGATCCTCCCCGACACCTACGACGCGGCCGCGGCGGCGTTCGCGCGCTGGCGCGACGACGGCGTGCTCGTCACCGACGACACGCCCACCTTCTCGATCTATCGCATGGAGTTCACCGGCGACGACGGTCTCCCGCAGCGCACCACCGGGGTGCTCGGCGCGCTCTCCCTCGACGACTCGGGCAGCGGTGTGATGCCGCACGAACGCACGCTCCCGAAGGCCAAGACCGACCGGCTGGAGCTGCTGCGCGCCACTCGCGCGAACCTCGACCCGATCTGGGGACTCTCCCTCCACGGCGGGTTGTCCGCACTGCTCGCGCCCGGCAGCGCGGAGCCCGACGCCACTGCGGTCGACGAGGACGGCTTCCGCCATTCGCTCTGGCGGATCGATGACCCCGATCGTCTGCGTGCCATCTCCGACGCGGTGGGATCGGAGCTCGTCGTGCTGGCCGACGGCCACCACCGCTTCGAGACCGCCAACAACTACCGCCGCGAACGGCGCGAGGCCGGCATCGACGACCCCGGCGCCGACGCGATCATGACCCTGATCGTCGAGCTCGCACCCAACCAGCTGTGCGTGCGCGCCATCCACCGGCTCCTCTCCGGCGTCGCCGACCTCGACCTGCGCGACGCGCTGGGCGGCCCGTTCTTCGTCCACGGCGCCGGGCCCAACGTGCCCACGGGCGTCGCCGCGCTCGAAGTGGCGATGCGTGACGGCGGCGGCCTCGGCCTCGTCGACCGCGACGGGCTCGCGCTGCTGATGCCCACTGCCGAGCTCGAACTGGCGATGACAGAGCTCCCGGTCGAGCTGCGCGACGTCGCGTCGGCCGCGTTCGACGCCGGCGTGCTCCCGGCCGTCCCCGGCGTGTCGCTCGCCTACCGCAACGACGCGCAGACCGTCGCCGCGGCGGTCGCCAAGGGCGACGCCGATGCCGCCGTGCTGCTGCGCCCCGTGAGCGTGGAGACCATCCGCGCCGCGGCTGCCGCCGATCTCCGCATGCCGGAGAAGACGACGTTCTTCGCGCCCAAGCCCCGCACGGGCATGGTGTTCCGCAGTCTGGACAGCTGACCGCTCGGGACTAGTTGACTTCCCAGGTGGCGCCGGTGCCGATGAGCTTGGCGAGGTCGCCGGGGCCCTGACGCTCGGACGCGGTGACCAGCTGACGTTGCACCTCGGCCTCGTACGTCGGTCGGGAGACCGACCGG
>DASXXX010000151.1:0-26519 GCA_036502765.1 Acidimicrobiia bacterium
AGCTCGGCGGTGCCGACGAGGCCGGGCTCGTCGACGTCGACGGTGTGTACGGTGCCGGCCTCCCGGAGCAGGCGCAGCACGGTGGCGCGCCCGATGCCGGAGCCGCCACCGGTCACGATGATGCGTCGATCCTGGAAACGCTCCACGACAAGCCTCCTGCTCGGTGACCACTCTTCTAGCATTCGTCCGATGTCGATGATCGAGACCCTGCGCTCGGTGATGCGGTTCCGCCGCTTCGAGCTCGACCCCGTGGCGCGTCGGTTGGCCAAGGCGGCCAACGTCCACGACCTACGCGTCATGGCTCGCCGACGCCTGCCCCGCGGGGTGTTCGACTACATCGACGGCGGGGCCGAGGACGAGCACACGATGGGGGAGAACACCGCCGCGTTCCGCCGCATCGGCTTCCACCCCCGGATCCTCCAGGGCGTCGGCAAGCCCGACCCGTCGACCACGCTGCTCGGCCGACCGCTCACGATTCCCCTCGTGCTGGCTCCCACCGGCTTCACCCGCATCGCCGACCCCGAAGGGGAACTGGCCGTCGCGCGGGCTGCGGCGCGGGCCGGGGTGCCGTACACGCTGAGCACGCTCGGGACCCGTTCCATCGAGGAGGTAGCCGACGTCAGCGACGGCCGCAAGTGGTTCCAGCTCTACATGTTCCGCGACCGTGGCCTCTGCGAGGAGATGATCAAGCGCGCGGCCGCGGCGGGGTTCGAGGCGTTGGTGTTCACCGTCGACCTCACCGTGCACGGCCGGCGAGAGCGCGACGTGCGCCGCGGCTTCGAGCTTCCGCCCAAGATCGGTCTCGACACGATGCTCGACGGTGCCATCCACCCGAGCTGGACGTGGCACTTCGTGCGCGGCGAGCCCATCCGCTTCGCGAACGTCGCGGGCGAACACGTGGGCGACGGTTCCACCGCGGTCACGTTGGCCGACTACATCGCGCAGCAGATGGACCCCGGTCTCACGTGGCGAGACGTCGAGTGGTTGCGCTCGGTCTGGGACGGCCCGATCGTGATGAAGGGCATCCAGACCGTCGCCGACGCGAGGATCGCGGCCGACGAGGGCATCGAAGCGATCGCGCTGTCGAACCACGGTGGCCGTCAGCTCGACTCTGCGCCCGCCATCGCCGATCTCGTCGCACCGGTGGCCGACGCCGTCGGCGATCGCACCGAGATCATCTGCGACGGCGGCATCCGCCGCGGGAGCGACATCGTGAAGGCCGTCGCGCTCGGTGCGCGTGCGTGCATGGCCGGGCGCGCCTACCTCTACGGGCTCGGCGCGGCCGGCGAGCGCGGCGTCGAGCACGTGCTCAACCTGTTCGACGCCGACGTCCGCCGCACCATGGCCCTCATCGGTGCCCACGACGTCGACGCCCTCACCCCCGACCTCGTCTCTCTCCCCACCCCGCGCTGACGCCCCCGCCCTCGCCCCGCACGAGCATCTCGGAGTTGGCGTACGCCGGTGGGGGTGAACTGCGAGATGTTCGTGGGTTGAGGGCTCCTAACGTCCGGGGAGGGTGCCGCCGTCGACGGTGTAGAGCTGGCCGGTGATCCAAGATCCCTGGTCGGAGCAGAGGTAGACGGCCATCCAGGCGATGTCCTCGCCGGTGCCGGCTCGGCCGAGCGGGATCTGGCGCTCGACCATGGCGTCCCACCGATCCCCGCGCGGGATGTCGTCGAGGCGGAACGTGTCGATGATGCCCGGGCAGATCGCGTTCACCCGGATGCCGTCACCACCGAGCTCCGATGCCATCGCGCACGTGAGCGCGTGGATGCCGGCCTTCGACGCCGCGTACGCGGCGGTGCGGGCCGCCATCAGCTTCCCGCCGATCGACGAGATGTTGACGATGCTGCCGCCGTCGCCCTGCGCCACGAGGTGTTGCCCGAACGTACGGCTCATGTAGAAGGTCCCGTTGAGGTTCACGTCGATCACCGTGCGCCACTGCTCGACGGGGAGCTCGACCACCGGGACCCGGTCGTCTCCGCGCGCTGCGCCCGCGTTGTTCACCACGATGTCGACGCGGCCGAGCTCGTCGAGCACGTGCTGCGCCAGCGCGTCGACCGCGTCGGGATCCGACACGTCGCTCACGACGGGCAGTGCGAGTCGGCCGAGGGCGCGCACCTCGTCGGCGACGGAGTCGATGTCGCGCCAACCGATCGCTTGCTCGTCGTCGGGGTAGCGCTCGAGCGGACGCCCGGTGCCGGTGAGCACCACGTCGCACCCCGCGCGCGCCAGCTCCACCGCGATCGGCCGACCGATGGAACGCATGCGCCCGGCGCCGGTGACGACCGCGACCTTGCCGTCGAGACCCGAGAGAAGCAGTCCACTCATGCCCGGGAGTCTGGCCGACGCGGGCGCAGCGTGGTCAGCCGGCGGCGCGGAGCCACTCGGCGAGCGCGTCGATGCCCTGCTGCTGGGCCGCGCCGCCACCCAGCTTCCCGAACATCCCACCACCGCCGCGCATCATGGTGAGCTTGCGCTTGGCGCCGCCCGTGGTCTCGAGCTTCACCGCGAGCGCAGTGGCGTCGAGGATCGCCTCGCTCGCGGTCCACCACCCTCCACCAGCGCCGTCGGAGCTCGCCTTGGCGAGCTCGTCGGGACGCACCGACAGCAGGTCGTCCTTCGGATGGAACTTGCGGTCGACCGCCTGCACGAGGAGCCGCTGGTCGGTGATGCCCACGACGGTCGTGTGGCCGCTGAACGTGCTCTGTTCGGTGGCCAGGCACCAGCCGCGCAGCTGCTCGCCGTCGCCGAGCAGCGGTTGCAGGATCGGGAGCACGACGTCGGCAGGGTCTTTGGGCATGCGCGCGAGCGTGGCATGCGAACATGGGCGCTGTCACGGAACGAGACCCGGAGGAGTCAGCGATGATCGAGGTGCTCGATGACATGCCCGACGGTGTGGTTGGCGTCGAGGCAGTGGGTGAGATCTCCGCCGACGACTACGAGAACATCCTCATCCCGACGTTCGAGGCCGGCCGCGCCGCCCACGACCACCTCAACGTGGTGTTCGTCGCGGGTGACCGCTTCACGGGGTTCTCCAGCGGCGCGATGTGGGATGACGTCAAGTGGGGCACGTCGCACGCCAAGGGGTGGGGAAAGATCGCGCTCGTCACCGACGTCGACTGGATGCGCCACCTCACCAAGGCCTTCTCCTGGTTGGCGCCGAAGGGCATGAAGGTCTTCCCGACGACCGATCTCGTGGCGGCGAAGGCCTGGGCGGCTGGTTGAGCGACCTCGAGATGATCAACGCGGTCACGCTCGTGACCGCCGACATGGACACGTCGTGCGCGTTCTACGACGCACTGGGCTTCGAGCGCGTCGTCGGCGGACCCGGCGCGCCGTTCACGACCTATCGCGTCGGTGACGGCTTCCTCAACGTGCAGCTCGATCCCGCGCACGCACCGATTCCCGGGATCTGGGGCCGGGTCATCTTCTGGGTGGCCGACGTCGACGCCATGTACGAGCGCGCGCTCGCGCACGGGGACGCTCCCGAGATGTCACCGACCGACGCGCCCTGGGGCGAGCGCTACTTCCACCTGCGCGACCCGGACGGTCACGAGCTCAGCTTCGCCAAGCTGCTCAGCTGAGCCCGTCTCCGACGAGGGCGTCGCGCCCGTGGGGTGCGTCCCAGTCGGCCTCCGGGGTGGCCGGGACGATGCGATGCGTGCGGATCCCGGCGCCGGTGCCGAACGTCCCGCGCGCGATGTGGTCGAAGTCGGTCGTCTCGCGGAACGCTGGACGCTGGTATAGGTCGCGCGCATAGGCCCAGAGGTTGGGGTGATCCACCAGCCGCTTCCGGGTGAGGCGGCCGAGTGGCACCGCGACCAGGTCGAAGCGCACGAGCTGCACGTACAGGAGCAGGTCGGCGTCGGTGATCGCGTCACCGGCCAGGAAGCGGCGGTCGGCGAGTCGCCGATCGAAGTCGCCGAGCGCGGCATACACGCGGTCACTGACGGCGTCGTAGTCGGCCTGGGTGCCGACGGCCATCGCCGCGTAGGCCGCAGTCGCGAGCGAGCGCACGATCTCGGTGTTGATCTCGTGGATCTCGTCGTGCCGCGCTTCGGGACGGAGGTCGACAGTGGGATCGGCGCACGCCGCGAATTGCGTCTCGAGGTCGATCGTCATCGTCGTGTAGTGGTTGCTGACGAGTTGGTTCGTCTCTCGGTCCCACAAGGCCGGGACGGAGACGTGCCCGACGAACGTGGGGTCGGTGGCGAGGTACGCGTCGCGGAGGAGCGGAAACCCGTTGACCGGATCCGGTTCGTGCCCCCGACCGTCGCGGAAGGCCCAGCCCCGCCCGTCGCGCACGGGATCGACCGCCGACGACGTGATCACACCGTCGAGGCCGCGCAACTTCAGCGCGATCATCGGGCGTTGCGCCCACGGGCAGTAGTACGAGTAGTAGAGGTGGTACCGGCCCGCATCGGCGCGGAACGGTGTCGAGCCGTCGTCGGCGACGCGTCCGTCGATCGGATACACGAGCGTTGCCATGTTGCCGCGCTGCTCGTAGGCCTCGGGTGGCGGTGCGTAGTCGCCGTAGGCGTCGAAGTCGACGGGAGTCGCGACGGTCATCAGTACCCCTTCGTCAGGTCCAGTGCGAGGTCGGCGAGTTGCTGCACGGTGCCGGTGACGCGCCCCGCCCGCTCGGGATCGGTGTGCTCCACTCGTCGCGCGCCACCTTGGGCGATGACCGCCAACTTGTAGGTGGCGAACGCGCGGTAGAAGTCGATGTGTGAGAGGTCGGTGCCGCTGGTCTGCTCGTAGCGCGCGAGGAGCGTGTCGACGTCGGGGAAACCGGCGTTGGCGCGGTGCGCCTGTGGCTTGCGGTTGCGCCACATGATCTCGCCCACGTCGGTCCAGTACACCGCGACCATGCCGATGTCGGTGAGCGGGTCGCCGAGTGTCGACATCTCCCAGTCGAGGACGGCCTGCATCTGGGTGGGGTCGTCGCGCCGGAACATCGTGTTGTTGAAGCTGTAGTCGCCGTGGACGATGGCGTTGCGACTGTCGGTGGGCAGGTGACGTTCGAGTCGTTGCGCGACTTCATCGACCGCGGGGATCTCGACCGTCTTGGACTTCTCCCACTGCGTCTGCCAGCGGTTCACCTGACGTTCGAGGTATCCCGCCGGGCGTCCGAAGTCGGCCAGGCCGACGGCTTCGTAGTCGACCGCGTGCAGCCGGGCGAGCACGTCGACGAGCTCGTACGACGCCGCCAGTCCCTGTTCCTCGGTGAGCGACGCGGTGGCGTCGACGTCGTCGTACACGACGCCGTCGAGACGTTGCATCATGTAGAAGGGCGCGCCGATCACCGACTCGTCGTCGCAGATCGCCACTTGCCCGGCGATGGGCACGTCGGTCGACTCCAACGCCGACTGCATCCGGTGCTCGCGTCCCATGTCGTGCGCGGTGGCGAGCACGTGACGCAGCGGTGGGCGACGCAGCACCCAGTCGTGCTCGCCGTCCTGCACGCGGAACGTGAGGTTCGACGAACCACCCGCGATCTGGGTGACCTCGACCTCGCCGCTCCCGCCGGGCACGTGTTCAGCGACCCAGGGACCGAGTCGCTCGGGCGGCACCGCCTCGTCGATCTCGACCGGGTTCGTCTGTTCCGCAGCCATCAGAAGTTGGCTGCTTCGTGATCGAGGAACTCGGCGAAGCGCTCGCGGAGCTCGGTCTTGCGGGTCGGGATGTGCGCGCGGGGCCAACCCTGCTCGACCGGCTTGTACGCCTTCGCCCGCTTGTTGGCCACGAACGACTTGTGCACCTCGTCGGCGCCGTCGGCGATGCGGAACTGGCGCGCCATCACGTAGGAGCTGGCGAGCGGGAGGTCCATGGACCAGCCCAGCGCTCCGTGCACCTGGATGGCCCGATCGATCACGTCGTGGAGCACGCGGGCACCCCAGAACTTGAGCTCGGCGATCTCGACCCGGGCCTTCGAGGCGCCGAGGTTGTCCCACAACCACGCGCTGTGCAGCGCCATGAGCCGCAGCGCCCGGATGTCGGCCGACGACTCGGCGATCATCTCCTGGATCATCTGCTTCTCGATGAGCAGTTCGCCCTTGGTGCCGCGGCTGATCGCGCGCTCGCACATCATGTCGAACGCAGCTCCGCACTGACCGACCCACCGCATCGCGTGGTGGATGCGTCCGCCGTTCAGGCGCTTCTGCGCGAGCACGAAGCCGTCACCCTCGTCGCCGACGCGGTTGGCGACGGGCACGCGGCAGTCGCGCAGGAAGATCTCCGCGTGACCGCCCGACCGAAAGTGTCCCGGGTACGGGTGGCCCATGTTGAAGACGTCGCGCGCGATGTCGAGGCCCGGTGTGCCCTTCGGGATGATGAAGAACGACGCCGCCTTGTGCGGCGGGTTCTCCGGGTTGGTCACCGCCATCATGAGGATGAAGTCGGCCTTTGACGCGTTCGACGCGAACCACTTGTGACCGTTGAGCACGTACTCGTCGCCGTCGCGCTCGGCGCGCGTCGCGATCATGGTGGGGTCGCTCCCGGAGAAGTGCGGCTCGGTCAACGAGAACGACGACGTGATCTCGCCGCGCAGCAGCGGCTGCAGCCACTGCTCCTTCTGCTCCTCGGTGCCGCCGATGGCGATGAGCTCGCTGTTGCCCGAGTCGGGCGCCTGGTTGCCGAAGATGTTCGGCGCGACGCGACAGCGCCCGAGGATCTCGTGCATGAGCGCGAGCTTCACCTGGCCGTAGCCCTGACCGCCGAGCTCGGGGTCGAGGTGGCACGCCCACAGGTTGCGGTCCTTCACCTGCTGTTGGAGCGGCGCAGTCGCGCGCTTCCACGACTCGTCGGTCATGTCGTCGTAGAAGAGCGACAGCGGCTCGATCTCCTCGTGGACGAAGGTGCGCATCCAGTCGAGCTGCGCCGCGAACTCGGGGTCGGTCGAGAAATCCCACGCCATTCCGCGGAGTATAAGGTCGCCCCGTGGGGCAGCTCTCGGGCCGCGTAGCGGTCGTCACGGGTGGTGGGCGCGGCATCGGCCGGGCGATTGCGCTGCGCTACGCCCGTGAAGGCGCGACCGTCGTGATCTCGTCGCGCACGCAGTCGGATCTCGACGCCGTGGTCGCCCAGATCGGCGACGAGGGAGGTGCGCCGGCGCTCGCGGTGGTCGCGGATGCCTCCGACCGCACCGACGCGCGTCGGCCGGTGCTCGATGCGATCGAGCGCTTCGGTGGCGTCGACGTGCTGGTGAACAACGTCGGTGGCTCGGTCGGTCGACACCACGACCCGTTCACCGGCGACGACGAGAGCTTCGAAGCCACGCTCACACTGAACCTCACGTCGGCGTGGTGGACGACGCGCGAGGCACTGCCCGGCATGCGCGAGCGAGGGTTCGGTCGGGTCATCTGCATCGGCTCGGGCGCGTCGAAGCACGCGGCGGCGTCACTGTCGTACACGACGGCGAAGCACGGGCTCGTCGGTTTCACCAAGCAGCTCGCGCAGACCGTCGGTCGCACCGGCATCACCGTGAACCTGCTGTGCCCGGGGTGGACCAACACGTCGTTGCTCGACTTCGAGGCGGTCGCTCGTCGCGCGGGCACCACGGTGGAAGAGGCGCTCGAGTCGGCATCGTCCGAGAACGCACAGCACCGCGTGCTCGAACCCGAAGAGCTCACCGGCATGGCGACGCTGCTCGCGTCCGCCGACGGCGCCGGCATCACGGGCCAGGTGATCTCCGTCGACGGCGGCTACCGCCTCTGACGCGCGGCGTCACTTCTTCTTGCGCAGCTTCTTCTTCGCCTTGCGTTGGATCCGCGCGTACTCGTCGGTGGTGAGGATGCCGCGCTCGTACTCGCGCTCGGACCGGCGGAGCGCACTGATCGCGTGACCCCGATCGGGGATCGGAGAGTTGCCGGCTCCCGTGCGTGCCTTCTTGGTGCGCGCCTTTTCCGGAAGGCCGAAGTCCTTGGGTCGGAGGTTGGCCCGTTGCTTCACCGTGAGCGTGCTCATGCGGTGGTCTTACCCACCACAGGTCGAGATCAGTTCCTTCAGCGCGGGTGACCGTCTCCGCTCGCCCGGACTGAACACGAGCCGCACTGTCTCGGGCAATGGCCCCGAACCTCCGGCGAGCCTGGTTGCGACGCATGCCGAAGTCCCACGACTCACGCCGAGGCTCTTCGCCAGTGGTCCTTCGACCAGGTAGTCCTTGGCGCACAGGTAGAGCGCGTCGACGATCGTCGTCATTTCATCCGTGGTGAGCACGCCGCCGCGCCGGAAGTTGCGCATGGCGAAGATCCACGACTGTGCCGAGGGGTATCCGCCGATGCACCGGTACTGGGTGTCGCTCACGGCGGTTCGCTCGTGTTCGACGCCGCCAATGGTGTCGAAGGTGGAGACGATCGCCCGTCCCAGGGGGATGAGTGCACATCGTGAGATCACGTCGGAGAGCCGCGACCGCTCGAGAGGGCCCAGGGCGTCGAGGGCTCTCGTTCTCCGCACCGCGGCAGTCAGCGACGGCTCGAAGCGCAGTGCCTGCGTCAGGCAACTGCGCTCGAGGTCCGAGAGCCGATCGATCCCGATGCCGTCGGCGACGACATCGACCGGACGGGCGCCCGCCTCATCTCTGCCCGACGAGCACGCGACGTCGGCGAACAGGGCGACGCAGACGATCGTCACGGTCACGAACCGAGCGGCCACCCGCGGACACCTCGAGCTCGTGTGCTCCACGTCGACACGACGCTCGGATCCGCGATCGGGTTGCGTCGGGGCACGATGTTTCCACCGATGCGTGCGACGATCTCGCAGTGTCCGACGAGGTGGTCCGCAGCTCGGAAGGTCATGTTGCAGCCTCCCCTCGGGGAGCGGCTCGCTCGCCGAGTCCCGTGGATCGTCGGCATCGGCATCGGTTGGCTCGTCGTGCTCGTGGGCGCTGCGATGCTCATCGTCGGGGCTCCCGCCTCGCAGTGGGCTCCGGACCCGCACGGCGAACGCCGACTCCGGTACTGCGACGGTGCACGCCGGACCGACCACGTTGCCGACTGACTCGCTGTCCTGTCTAAGCTCCGCGCACCATGCCTGACTCGCACATCACCCCGCAGATGCTCGACCTGGTCGGGCTCGAGCTGCGCAGCGCCACGTCGTTCCCGATCACCGATTCCGACATCCGCCGGTGGGCGATCGCGGTGTACTACCCGGAGCCGGCGCCGAAGCTGTTCTGGGACGCGGAGTACGCCGCCTCCACCGTGCACGGCGGCATCGTGGCGCCGGAGGACTTCAACCCCTTCGCCTGGCTCACCCAGACCGAGGCCGACGCCGGTGTCGCCGCTCGCCCCACCGGTTCGTTCGTCGGCCCCGAGGAGACCTTCGGGCTCCCCGCGCCGGAGACCACCGCGATCATCAACGGCGGCACCGAGGTCGAGTACGGCGTGCGCATGCGCCCGGGCGACGTCATCACGTCGAGCACGACGCTCGGCGAGTACAAGGAACGAGAAGGACGGCTCGGGTTGATGCTCTTCACCACCAGCAAGGACACCTGGACCAATCAGCGCGGCGAGACGGTCAAAGCGTCCCTCAGCACGCTGATCCGGTACTGACGATGGCCGTCGACCGCAACGCCGTCGCCGTCGGGACCGAGCTCCCGGTCCTCGTTCGCACCACTGGCTTCCACAACTGGAACCGCTACGCGGCCGTCAACGACGAGTTCGTCCCGATCCACATGGACGACGAGGCGGGACGCGCGCAGGGCTTCCCCGGCGCGTTCGGCATGGGCAACCTCATGTGGTCGTACCTGCACAACCTCGTGCGCGACTGGACGGGCGACGACGGCCGCATCGTGCGGATGGGATGCAGCTTCCGCTCACCCAACCTGCGCGGCATGACGGTCGAAGCGCGCGGCACGGTCACGGCAGTGCGCGACGACAACGGCGAACGCATCGTCGACCTCGAGCTGGTCGTCATCGACCACGACAACCCCGACACGGTTCTGGTACCGGCGACGGCAACGGTCGCGCTGGCCTGAGGCGGCCCTGCGCTACGGGAGCACGAGGATCTTGCGCTGGTCCTTGGCTTCGATGAGCTCGGTGAACGCGTCGTCGGCCTGCTCGAGGGACACGCGTTTGGTCACGAACGCGGCGGCGTCGATGGAGTCGTGCGCGAGCGCGTCGGCGACCGCGAAGAACTCGCGTCGCGTGTAGTAGACGACGAAGTCGACCGACAGCTCCTTCACCAGCGCCATGATCGGCACGTACGGATCGGGCTTGGTGCACACGCCTGCGATCACGACGTGTCCGTGGGTCTTGGACGCGCCGACGCAGGTGTCGGTGATCCCGGGCAGCCCGACGCATTCGATCACCACGTCGTAGCGCGCGTCGAGCGGCTCGGACTCGGGGTCGATCGTGCGGGTCGCGCCGAACTGCGCGGCGGCGTCTCGTCGTACCGCGGACGGATCGGACACGACCAGCTCGCCCGCGCCGCTGCGCGCCGCCCACGCGATCACCGACAACCCGACCGGCCCCGCGCCGACGACCAGGACGTTGTCGCCCGATCGGATGTGGGCTCGCTCGACGGCGTGCAGTCCCACCGCCAGCGGCTCGACCAGCGCGCCGAGCGCGGGATCGAGATCGTCCGGGAGTCCGACGGTCTCCCGCTGGTCGACGCGCACGTACTCGGCGAACGCGCCCGGGCTCCCGCCCACACCCACCATGTCGGCCTGCACGCAGTGCGCGGGTTCGCCGGCGAGGCACGCCAGGCAATGGCCGCATCCGATGAGGGGGAGCGCGGTGACGTGGCGGCCGACTCGCCACGCCGGATCGGCGTCGGCGCCGGTGGCGACGATCTCACCGCAGAACTCGTGACCCATCACCAGCCCGGCGGGCATCGAGGGACGGAGCTTCAGATCGGATCCGCAGATGCCGCACGCGGTCACCTTCAGGACGAGCTCACCGGGCCCGGGTGACGGATCGGCGACCTCGGCGACCTCGAGCTGGTGCGATTCGTTCAGGATGGCAGCGCGCATGGAGCGGACTCTAGGACAGCGCAAAACCTCGCGGTCTGGAACGCTGGCGTGCCGAACCGCGTGGGTTTGGCGGGCTGATCAGGCGCCGTCGAGGCCGAGGGCGCGTCGTAGCACGACGAACCGCTCGGCACCGTCGCGCTGGGTGACCGCGGCGCCGGTGACCATCGCCGAGCCGTGGAACGTGCCGGGGAACGAGTGCAGCTCGACCGACACGCCGGCCGCGAGCAGCTTCAACGCGTAGTTGATCCCCTCGTCACGCAGGGGGTCGAACTCCATCGTCGACACGTACGCGGGTGGGAGACCCGCGAGGTCGGTGGCGCGCGCCGGCGCCGCGTACGGGGATATGTCGTCGGTGCCGTACGCGTCGCCGAGGTACCACTGCCAGCTCTGCTCGGCCTGGGGCCGCGACCACATCGGCGTGTCGTGGAACTGCTGCATGCTCGGCGTCTCGAGGGTGTCGTCGAGCTCGGGGATGCCGAGGTACTGGAAGCAGATCGCGGGACCGCCGCGGTCGCGCGCCAACAACGCGAGACCGGCTGCGAGCCCACCACCCGCGCTGCCACCGTTGATCGCCACGCGCGCGGGATCGACACCGAGCGCATCGGCCTGGTCGTGCAACCACACGAGCGCGGCGTAGCAGTCCTCGAGTGGCGCGGGGAACGGGTGCTCAGGTGCGAGGCGGTACTCGACCGACACCACGACCACACCGAGCTCTTGGGCCAGACGCGCCGACCCGCCGTGCTCCGTGTCGATGCTGCCGACGAAGAACCCGCCACCGTGGATGTAGAGGATCGCGGGCACCGTCGTCGCGGCGCGCACCTTGGGTGAGTAGACGCGCACGACGACGTCGGGGTCGCCGGGAGGACCGGGGATGGTGCGGTCGTCGACGTCGAGATCGGACAGGTCGAGGTCCGCCGACATCACTGCCAGCATCTCGTCGATCATCAACCGCGCCTCCGGCGCGCTGGAGGGCGGTGCGCTCACCGACAGGGCGGCGAGCTCGGCCAGCTCCGGGTCGAAGGCGTACGCGGGTGTGACAGGATGCTCGGACATCTCGTGATCGTAGGGAGAGTCGACCGGTGTCGCACTTCGAAGAGCTGGGCTTCTACACGCTGGCCGGCGCGCCGGCGTCGACCCGTGATCTGGTCACGGAGGTGCAGCGGGCCGAAGCGCTCGGCCTCGGGCACTGCTTCATCTCCGAGCGCTTCAACGTGAAGGAAGCGGCGACGGTCTCCGGTGCGGTCGGCGCGGTGAGCGAGCGGATCTCGATCGCGACGGCGGCGACCAACCACCACACGCGCCATCCCACGATCACCGCGGCGTACGCGTCGACCATGCACAGCCTCACCGGCGGTCGCTTCACGCTCGGCCTCGGCCGCGGCGTCGATCGGCTCTGGGACGCCATGGGCCTCCCTCACATCACCACCGCGCAGATGGAGGACTTCGCCGGGCTCATGAAGCGCCTGTGGTCGGGGGAGGTCGTCCTCGGCCACGACGGCCCGGCCGGATCGTGGCCGTACCTGAACCTCGACGGCGTGGAGGGACTCGACATCCCGCTCGGCCTCGTGGCCTTCGGTCCGAACTCGCTGAAGCTCGGCGGCCGCGCCTTCGACCAGATCGTGCTGCACACGTTCTTCACCGACGAGACCACGGCACGAGTCGTCAAGACGGTGAAGGACTCTGCGGAGCAGGCCGGTCGTGATCCTGACGCGGTGAAGGTGTGGTCGTGCTTCGCCACCGTCGGCGACCACATCGCTCCCGACCTCGCGCTCAAGAAGACGGTCGGACGCCTCGCCACCTACCTGCAGGGATACGGCGACCTGCTCGTGCGCACCAACAACTGGGATCCCGCGGTGCTCGAGCGCTTCCGCGCCGATGAGTTCGTGTCCACGTTCCAGGGCGCGATCGACCGCGCTGCGACCACCGAGCAGCTCGAGCACGTCGCCGCGCTCATCCCCGACGAGTGGCTGGCACCGATGGCGAAGGGCACGCCCGAGCAGTGCGTCGCCGCGGTCCGCAACCAGTTCGACCTCGGCTGTGACGGCGTGATCATGCACGGAGCGACGCCCGATGAGCTCGAACCGGTGATCAAGGCGTACGCGGCCAGTAGCGCGCAGGGCTGAGTCGGTGGCGCGCCTCGTCTACGCAGCCATCACCTCACTCGACTTGTACGTCAACGACGCGCAGGGCGAGTTCGGATGGGCCGAGCCCGACACCGAGGTGCACGCTTTCGTCAACGACCTCGAGCGTCAGGTCGGAACGAGCCTCTTCGGCCGACACATGTACGAGATCATGCAGGTGTGGGAAACATTGGACACGTCATCCGAGCCGCCGGAGATGCAGGACTATGCCGACCAGTGGCGCACGACGGACAAGGTCGTCTACTCGTCGACGCTCGACGCGGTGTCGACGTCCCGGACCCGGTTGGAACGCAGGTTCGATCCTGAAGCGGTACGGACGCTGGTGCGCGAGGCCGACCGGGACGTGGCGATCGGTGGCCCCACGCTCGCGGCGCATGCGTTCGCCGCTGGTCTCGTCGACGACGTACACCTCTTCCTCAACCCGGTGATCGTGGGGGGCGGCACACGTGCGCTCCCTGACGACGTGTTCCTCGACCTGCAACTGGTCGACGAACGCCGCTTCGACGGCGGCGTCGTGTACCTCCGGTACCGCGTTCAGTCGTCGTAGAGCTGCCCGCCGTGTACGGCGAGGGCGCAGATCACGAGGATGTCGACCAGGATGATGATGGCCGACCAGAACGGGTAGTGGGCGAGGAACCCGAGCTGCAGGCTCGAGTTCCCGATCGCAGCGACGAGACCGACGATCCGCCCGAACTGGTTGCCGGCGAAGATGAGCCTGGTGCGCATACTGACCCGCGCGGCACCGTTTGTCGACACGGGCGCGGAGACAGCACCTTGCTACGACACCGCCTCGCTATAACACGTCGCGCTCGACGCGGTAGTGCAGGTGGGTGACGCCGCCTTCGCCTTCGAGGGTTCGGGTCCGGACCAGTTCGATGTGCTCGGCCGGCAGGCCGTCGAAGAGACGGCGGCCCTGTCCGAGCAGCACGGGGATGACGTGGAGCTCGAGCTCGTCGAGCGCGCCCGCGGCCAGCGCGAGTTGCGCGACGCCCGCGCCGTGCACGAGCACGTCCTTGTCGCCCGCCGCCGCTCGGGCCCGGGTCATCGCCGTGGTCACGTCGTCGACGTAGGTGACGAGCGGCCATTGCGGCAGCGTCCCCGGTTCCTGGCGGGTGACGATGAAGATCGGTACCCCGTCGTGATGGTCGCCGCCCCAACCGCCGGCGGGCTCGAAGGTACCGCGACCGGCGACGACGGCGCCGGTCGACATGAACTCGTCGACCACCTGCTGGTTCACGTCGCCGCGCACCTCGACCGACGACGGGCCGTCCGCGGCATCTCCCTGGAACACCCACTCGTGGAGACGTTCGCCGCCGTCACCGAGTCCGTTGTCGACGCGCTCGTTCGGCCCGGCGATGAAGCCGTCGACCGACATCGACATGTAGAGCACGGTTGCAGCCATCGGGTCCTCCGTTGCTCGAGCGGGTCTGGTGTCGGTACATGGACCGCGCGCCGCGGCGGAACTCATCGCGAGTCGACGTTGCCCCGAGTTGGCTGCCAGCATCTCCACCATGGCATTCGAGGTGGGTCTCGCGGAGAGCACGGACGAGAAAGAGGCCGTGTACCGCTTCCGGTACTCGGTCTACGTCGAGGAGATGGGGCGGTACCAGGAGAGCGCCGACCACGTCGGTCGTCGGCTGGTCGAGCCCGAGGACGAGCACAGCTTCATCTTCTATGCGCGTGACGACAGCGTCGTCGTGGGCACCGCCCGCCTGAGTTGGGGCGGGAACGGGTTCTCCGCTCGTCAGGTCGACGAGTACAGCCTCGCCCCGTTCCTCGACGAGTTGCCCCACGAGCACATCGCGGTGGGGGAGCGGGTCATGGTCACACCAGCGCTGCGCGGCACGGGGCTCGTCGAGGAGCTGATGGGCCGCCGGGACCGGACTTCGCGCGAGCACGACGTGCGCATCCAGTTCAGCGCGTGCGAGCCGCACCTCCTGTCGTTGTACCTCGGCAAGGGTCGACGCACCTACGCCACGAACAACATCAACACGCCCGAAGCCGGCTATCTGATCCCGTTGGTCGCGTTCCCGGAGGGTCCGGAGGCGCTGACCGGTGTGGGCGTGGGCACCTCGGCCGGTGAGCTCCCCGATTGCGTGACCCAGATCTTCACCAGTGGCGGCGGTGCGGTGATGAGCCCCCTCATGACCGGTGCGGACGACTACGCGCTGCACCTGCGGTCGGCCATGCACGAGATCGAGAACCAGGAGATCTCGGTGTTCCACGGGTTCACCGACGACGAGGTCGAACGCTGCCTGGCGCGCAGCAACGTGATCGAGTGCGCCAAGGGCGACCGCGTGCTGAAGAAAGGTGGGGTCGCGCGCAACATCTTCGTGGTGCTCGACGGCACGCTCGAAGCGCGTGATGGCGATCAGGTCGTCGGCGTGATCCGCAGCGGCGAGGTGTTCGGCGAGATGGCGTTCCTGCTCGAGCGTCCGCGCACGCTCGACGTCGACGCCGCCAGCGACTCGGTGCGCGTGCTCAGCCTGAGCGAGAGCACGGTGCGCAAGATGGTGGCCGAGGACTCCGAGGTCGCGGCCAAGCTGCTGTTCAACGTCTCGAAGATGCTCTGCGTGCGGATCGTGAAGGCGAGCTGACTCAGGAACGCGTCGACGACGCCATCCCCGCATCGAAATGACCCGTCTGGTGTGAGCGTTCCCACCTCCGTCTATGGGACACTGGCGCGGTGACCGATGCAGACGGGCGCGATCTCGGTCGCGTGTTCGATGAGGTCCCGAAGTTGTACAACCGGCACGAACGCTTCGCTCCCGGCAATCCGGACTGGGGCGATCCTCCGCTGGAGGAAGAGGTGTGGGCGACGAGCGGAGGATGGGGACCCGACCTTGACACGGGTGACCGGTTCGGACTCACATCAATGCGTTGGTACCCGATGGTTCAGCACTTCGATGGCGACGGTTTTGCTGATCTTCTCCGCTCGCACTCGCCCTCTCGTCGACTCGATCCGGGCATCCGCGAACCGTTGCTTCAGGCCGTCGCCGAACGCATCCGCACGGACATGGGTGACCACGTCGTGCGCCGATATCTCGCGGTCATGCGCGTCGGGTCGCGCGTCGACTGAGCGTCAGCCGAAACCGGTCATGCTCGGCGAGCGAACAGAGTGGGAGTGCCGATGAGCGCGGAAGGGCTGACGAGCGTCGAGAGCCGCTTCACAGTTGCCGAGACGATCGACCGGCTCGCCGACGCGGCGGTGGCGGCAGGAATGCTCATCTTCGCTCGCATTGACCATGCACAGGGCGCGTCGGACGTAGGGATGGCATTGCGGCCCACGCTGTTGCTGATCTTCGGGCATCCGAAGGGCGGTACGCCGCTGATGCAGGACAACCAGACTGTTGGCATCGATCTCCCGGTGAAGGCGCTGGCGTGGGAGAATGAAGACGGTCGCGTGTGGCTGACCTACAACGACGCGACATGGATCGCGGACCGCCACTCGCTCAGCGAAACGAGCACCGGATTCGTCGCGGCCCTGGACACGGGTCTGGCCGGCCTCGTGAAACAGGCGACGAACTGACGGTTGTGCGGCGACTACGGCGCGTCCGCGGTGGGCGCCGGCGTTCGCCAGTTCTGGCCACCTGCCCGAAAGCACAGGCCGCGGAAGGAGAAGGCCGGGGGTGTCTCAGTCGCCTTCGGCCACGACGTCGACGAAGGCTTCGGCGTCGAAGCTGAGTGTTCCCACTTCGGTCTGGATCTGGATCAGCGTCCCGTTCGGCTGGATCGCGAAGGCGGTCAAGCTGTCGGAGGTCGGGACCAACTCGTCGGTCCCGTCGACCCGCCAGTCGGCGAGCAAACGGAACGTCGTACCGGGCTGGAGCTGGTCGACGCGCGTGCGAACTGTCATCGGTGCAGTGTGGCACCCACAGGATGTGCGACTGCGCCCGACGACTTCAGGGATTCGCTCCGAGTTTCGGGACACCCGTGGTGAGGCAGAACGGGTGGCCGGCGGGATCGAACATGATGCGGCGCGCTTCGGGTGCCGGTTGGAAATCCGCCGCCACTGCGCCGAGGCGCTCGGCTGCAGCGACGGCCGCACCGAGATCGTCCACATCGAGGTCGAGATGGATCTGCTTGGGGACCGCGTCGTCGGGCCAGGTGGGCGGGCGGTAACCATCCACACGGATCGCACTCAGCCACACTTGGTCGGCGCGCACACCCACGGCCTGCGCGGTCGTGAAGACGAGCTCCCCGTCGAGCATCGCGGCCCAGAACTCGGCCAAAGGCTGCGGGTCCGCGCTGTCGAGCGTGACGAACACGCGGCGAACCAACGACATGCGATGACCGTAACGCCTCCGATGTCCGCACTACGACCGGTCGTCGCGCGCCTTCTTGACGTGGATGCTGTGCACTTGCGCGGCCGCGCGCGATGCGGCTTGTTCGTCGCGACCCGTGATCGGAGTGCTGTGCCAGCGACACTCGCACCATGCTCGGGTGATCTGCTGGTGCGCATGGCGCGACTGGTCGACACCGACGAGGCGATGGCCCGTCCCGTCCCAATCATCGCGTCCCAGATCTCGCACGCGTCGTGCGGTGTCGGTACGGCGCCGAGGATCGGACCGTGCAGGTCGCGTGCACAGCCCGGCAGCACCAGGTCGTTCCCCCAGGGGGACATCAGCGACGTCCCGAGCCGACGCCCGACGATCAAGAGCTCGGCGGGTCGAAGTCTGCTTCGAAGTCTGCTCGGCGCAGCACCTCTCGTCGACCGGCCCAACGATCAACCCGCCGCGCGAGCTGAGCGGTCCGCAAGTCACCCCCCTATCCGCTCCGAACTGAAGGGGCCATACTCCTGGGAGTGGCGACCGCTTCGCTGTCGCCCTGACGGAACGAGGATTCGGCTGTGGCTATCGGTCAGATATTGCGATTTTCGGGGACGAGCATCGACAAGTACGACGCGGTGCAGAAGGAACTCGGCTGGATGGACGACGGTACGGGTGCACCCGAAGGGTTGATCGCCCACTCTGCCGGTTCGACCGAAGACGGATTCTGCGTCGTCGACCAGTGGCAATCCGCTGCCGCGTGGGACACCTTCTTCTCGGAGAGGCTCATGCCCGCGTTCCAGAAGGTTGGCGACATGCCGCAACCCGACGTGACGCGCTTCGACGTGCATTGGAGCTACTTCGCCGAGTAGCGAAACGATTGACGACGACCGCCGGCCGGGACGCGGCTCGGCCGGCGGAACGCGTCACTCAACGCTCGATGGAAGGCAGCGTCCGCATCGTCGACGTAGACGTACAGAAATGCCGGGAACAGGTCGCGCTCCGTGTCCGTCGTGACCATCACCAGAGAGTCGCCGATCCCGGATCTCAGCCGGCCGTCCCGCCGACACCCTCCCGTCGCGTCGAACACGTCACGGAGGAAGCCGATCTGGGCGTCAACATCACTGACGACGATCCGGGGTGTCACCGAATGGAATCCGGCTCGGGGCTCGGCGCTGGAACTCATGGCACAACTCTCCGATTTCGCTGCGGCCGCACGATCATCATCCCTGCCGCACTGGCGTGCTGGAGCGGGCACTATGGGCCGCATGGAGCGGGCTATTGCGATTCTGTGCTTCTTCGTCGGTTCTATCTTCGCCGCTTTGTTCTTGCTGCTTTTCGTGACGAAGATCGCACGCGTCTTCTCGCAGCTCGGGCCCGATCTGGCGATGCTCGCTTTCGGGTTAGCTGCCTTCGGGTGCTACCGCGCCGGACTGCGGTTTTGGAAATTGCCCGCAGTCGACGCGGAGCGCACTCCTTAACCGCCGCTCGGCGCCCGTCGCGCAAGTCCGGCGGATCGGGCAGTGTGTGTGGTCCGGCTAGGGCTTCCTGTTCACGAGTTCTGGCCCTCGCGTTCTAGGACCTTGGAGGTCCAGTGGCTGTCATGGTTACGTTCACCCTCAAGACCGACGAGGCCCACTACCAGAGCCTGCACGCGCAGTTGCTTTCGATGGCGCGCCCAGCCGGCATGTTGTTTCACTCCAGTCACGCTTTCGGCGGACAGGTTGGAATCGTGGACCTCTGGCCGAGTGCCGACGCATGGACTTCGTTCGCACAAGGGCCGCTGGTCGAAGGCATGAAGGGTGCCGGAATCGCCCCGCCCGACGACCTCAAGGTGACGCCACTGCTCAACGCCGACGCCTCGTAGCGCACGCACATATCTCGCGCTCGGCGCTGGCGATATGACGCGTGTACGGGCAGTATGAGCCTGGCAGCAAGGACGTTCGAGAGTCGGATGAACAGAGGAGCGAGCGTGGCGGAATTCCCTACGATTACGCATGTCGCACTCACAGTGAGCGACTTGAATCGAAGTGTTCCCTGGTACCGAGCACTGTTCGGTACCGAACCCGTACTCGACGAGGACACTGGTCCGTTCCGTCACGTCGTGTGGGCGGTGGGCCAGACCCTGGTGGGCCTTCATCAGTTCCCCGACGGCCGCACCGAAGGTTTTGACGAACGCCGAGTCGGACTCGACCACCTGGCGTTCGCGTGCGGCAACCGCGACGAACTCGAACAGTGGGAAGCCCGCCTCGGCGAACTGGGCATCAAGAACGGCGGGATCGTGGACGCGTCCTACGGCTCGGGTCTCTCGTTCCGTGACCCGGACAACATCGCGCTGGAGTTCTTCGCTCCCCCTGGATGACCGAAGGGCGCTCGCGGATCACTAGGAAGGGCTAAGAGGCGGTACGCCATATCTGGCGGCGCTGGCGTGCTGGAGCGCGCACTATGAGCCGCATGCACGGGCTCTTGCGATTCTGTGCTTCTTCGTCGGTTCAATCTTCGCCGTTTTGTTCTTGCCAATTTTCGTGACGAAGATCACACGCGTCTTCTCGCAGCTCGGGGCCGATCTGGCGATGCTCGCTTTCGGGTTAGCCGCGTTCGGCTGCTACCGCGCCGGACTGCGGTTTTGGAAGTGCCCGTAGTCGACGCTGAGCGCACTCCATATGCGCCGCTCGGCGTGGGACTGAACGGTGGCGCGCGGGGTTGACGGTGGCGGGCGTTGGATCTCGACACGACTCAGGTGTTCATCGAGGTTGGTTCGCCGTGAGTGCGGTGCGGTGAGCAATGGGTGGTGGTCGCGGCGGTGTGGTGGCGCGTCATGCGCCGGTTGCACGCGCCTTTGTTGGCCTGGCGGCGTGGGTCGGGGTGGGGATCTCGAAGAGTGCGGTCCTGGAAGAGACCCGGGCAGGTGCCGTCCGCGAGGGGCGGTCAGAATGCGGCCTTGGTTGTCACCCACATCAGTGGCCACAGCCACAGGCCAAGCCCAAGGCCGACGAGCCGCAAGGCGCCACCCGGGATTCGGCTCGCCGCTGCCGCTGGGAGCGCCGCGAGCACAAAGCACACAACGGCGGCGATGTAGAAGATCGCCGTCTCTGGCGACGTGGGTCCAAAGGCAGCAAGCGCGTGCATCGTCATCCTCCTGCGCGCATGGGTCGTGGCGACGCTGCGGGCCGCGCTGGCGGGAGCGCGGCGACGATCAATTGCGCGAGCTCGTGCTCGCCGGCCGGACTCAGGTGCACGCCGGTAGGGATCCCTGCATGCCATTCGGGATGACCCGCGAACGCGCGGTCGAAGTCGACGATCTTGGTGTTGTCCCACCAGGCCAGCGCGGAGGCCAGCGTGATGTTGATCGCGTCGGGTTGTCGCGGGTACGAGGCGTCTTGTTGCACATTGAGCCAGGCAACGAGTCCGGCATCGGCGAAGGATGCCATGACTCTGTCGACGTCCCAGCCGATGCCCGCGCAGTCACCACACTCGTTGGTACCGAGCTCGACGACGACCACATCAGGGTGCAGGCGCGCGACGAGCGTGGCTGCCGGCCCGATCCAAGAGGCGACACTCGTGCCGCCCTTGGCGTAGATCGTTGGCTGCCAGCCCGCCGCGGTGAGCGCGCTCTGCACGTCGTCTCGGCTCTGGAGCATGATCGAGTCGCCGATCACAAGCACGCGGTTGCCGCGGATCACGACGGCGGGAGTCGACGCGATGGCGAGCGCCACAACGGCGAGCAGCCCCGTCACGACGACGAGCGCACTCCTCCTGTTTCCCGGCAAATCGGTGTCGTCCGTGTGGTTCTCATCCGCACGCTGGTCACGCGGTTCGTGATCTGCGGTCAATGAGTGCACACGCTGTGAATACCCGGAACAGGGTCTCCCTGAACCGCCCCGGAGCTGCTTCGGGCACTACGAAGAGCGCATGCCTCCCCGAGGCGACGCAAGAACCAAACGCCCGTGCGAGCAGCGTCGATGGTCTGACTTCGCGACACCACACGTCGACGCAGGTTCCGGCATGGATTGATGCGCCGCTTGATCGGGCAATGAGTGAGAACCCGCGGGCCGGGCGGATTGAAGGCGGACGGACATGGTGTGGCTGGCTCTTTGGTGTGGCTCGGGCGCGATCGTCGGGTCGGTGGTTGGCAACTTCACAGGGCGGACCGGCGTTGGAACCGTCCTGGGAACGTTTGCTGGGCCATTCGGTTGGCTGATGCTGCTCGGTGGACAACCCAGGTCGCGTGCAGTGTGCGCGTCACCTCGCGTCCCCACCTCGACTGCGACCGCAGAGACTCCTAGCGTGGAGAATGTCGAGATCGTCGACGGGCACCCGCCGCAATGGATCAGTTGGACCGTATCGACGTAGCTCCGAACGTGGTCGACGAACGATCACCTAAGACTCTCTGGTCGCCCGTTGGGCCGAACTCCGCTGCACTACAGGCGCCAACGGGATCGCGCCAGAACTGCCGGACTGGCACGCTTTGGACCGGGCAATCTGTGCGGGTGCGCGACACGCTGACACGTCGAGGGCTTCGTCTCGAATATGTGACCCTCGGCTGGAACGTCGTCGGCGTGCCGGTCCTCGTGGTCGCAGCCATCCGATCCGGCTCCGCAGCGGCAGCCGGGTTCGGGTTCGACTCCGCGATCGAGATTGGCGCTTCCCTCGTCGTGGTGTGGGAGCTCACCGGCACGCACCACGACCGCGAGCGCATCGGGTTGAGGTTCATCGGATGTGCGTTTCTAGCGCTCGCCGTCTACGTCACGGCGCAAGCCGCGTACTCGCTCGTTGGGCACCATCATCCTGGCCACTCGACGCTCGGCATCGTCTGGACCGCGGCGACGTGCATCGTGATGCTCGGCCTCGCCCGCGGGAAGGCGATCACTGGCAGAGCGCTCGACAACCCGGTGCTGCAAGCCGAGGGTCGAGTCACTGCGGTGGACGCGTGCCTCGCTGCGGCCGTCCTGGTGGGCTTGACGCTCAACGCCGCGCTCGGATGGTGGTGGGCTGACCCTCTCGCCGGACTGGTGATCGTCGGCTACGCGGTTCGCGAAGCGAGGGTCACCCTGGGCGCCATCGCTGCCGCGCCTTCACTGCCGGGCTGATTGCGCCGGACCCGGGCAAATCTGTGCGCGAAGACGTCCGAGTCAACGACTCGTTGCGATCTGTTCATGCCTGTGGTTGCCTCGCGGGATGACAACGCGAACTGCTGCATGCGCATGCGGACGACTCACAGTCACGGTGCAGGGCGAACCGCTCGCTGTCATGCTCTGCCACTGCGATGCCTGCCAGAAGCGATCGGGGAGCGTGTTCGCAGTCAACGCGCAGTTCTCGCCGGACCAAGTCGTCGAGATCGCCGGCGAGACCAAGACCTTCAACGGTCTGGAAATCGACGGCGTCGGCGTCGCGGGCTCCGACATCGGTCTCGAATTCCATTTCTGCCCAACCTGTGGTTCCACGGTGTACCGGACAATGGAAGGAGACCCCCCGCCGTTCTTCGCGATCGGCGTGGGGAACTTCGTCGCGCCGGACTTCGCTGCTCCCGTGATCGAGACCTACACCTCGATGCGCCACCACTGGGTGTCGCCGGCTCCTACCACGGCCCAGTTCGAAGCCTTCCCGACTGGGTGATCCGTGAGACGAGTGGACCAGACAATGGCATCCAGCGGCACGCAGAACTGCCAGTGAGGTTGGGCGGGTCCACCGTGGTGCTGCCGGTGACCGGTACGTTCGAACTGCCGCGTCGGTGTACGCATCCGCAGTGACGCGTCGCGCACTGACGCGCTGGCGCGTCAGAACGGTTCGGGTGTGGGGAATGGGAACGCGTCGACGTCGTGCGCGGGGCGCGCCAGCGACGAGTAGTTGCGCGAGACGAACCACCAGCGTCCGTCGATGCGACGGAACTGGTCGTGGTACACGCCGTAGACGGCGGTCCAGCGACGCTCGGCGAGGTCCTGGCGCAGCTCGCTCATGTACATGCGCGCCACCGCGGCGTCGGGGTCGCCCCCGTGTTCGAGGTACACCCGTGAGTTCAGGATCACGAACTCGAAGAACTCGAACCGGTCGACCGCGGCGCTCACGAACTCGCGGAACGCGTCACGACTGTCGAACACGTACGGGTCGCGATCGCGGAGGTCGACCTTCACCGGGATGTCGGCGACGAAGATCTCGTCGAGCTCGTCCCATGCCCGGCGCGTCGCGATGTCGGCGTAGGCGTGGTGCAGCCGGCTGACCGCGATGTAGTCGATCGTCTCCTGGGCGAGATCCATGCCGTCACCCTACGTTGCCCGGTCGTTAGGGTGCGGGGGTGGCGAGCCCTCCGGCACACCGCGTGGCACGGCGCGCCACCATCTCGTGGCCCGAGCACCTCCCGTGGCCCGCGCGCATCGTCTTCCTCGTGCTCGTCCTGGTGGTGCTGCTCCTCGCGATCACCGGGATCTTCGATCTCGGCGGCGAGGGCGCGCGCACGTTCTTCGACACCTGGTTGAGCGGCAGCGCCGAGTGGGTCACCGCAGTCCTCTGCGGGGTCGGCGCGATGCGCAGCACGCGCAACCGCGGCGCCTGGCTCTTCGTCACCGTGGCCATGTGCTCCTGGGCCATCGGCGACACCCTGTGGAGCATCCACGGTGACCCACAGGCCGTGGCGACCGTGTCCGACGCGTTCTGGCTCGCGTGGTACCCGTTGTTGGTCGTCGCCCTCGTGCTGCTCGTGCGCGAACGCGTCCCCCGCTTCGAGTTGCACCGGTGGATCGACGGCATCGTGGTGATGCTCGTCGTGATCACGCCCTTCGTCGCGTTCTTCCTGGCACCCGCCGCGCAGCACGCGAACACGTCGGTGCTCGAAGACGCCATCGACTTCGCGTATCCACTGGGCGACACGATCCTGGTCGGCGCGACGCTCGGCGTCCTCGCGCTGATGGGATGGCGGGCCGGACCGATGTGGCTCGCGTTGGTGATCGGCTTCTCTGCCCTCGGCCTCGCCGACGGCATCTACTCCGTCGATGCGCTGGGACACACCTACAGCTCCGACACGGTGTTCGACGCGCTGTGGCTCGGCGGCCTGGTCGTCCTCGCCTACGCGGCGTGGCTCCCGCACCCGGGGCGCCTCGAACCGGTCGAGGTGTACGGCTGGCGGGCGATCGCGCTCCCACTCGCCGCGCAGGGCTTCGCGGTGGCGCTGCAGATCTACGGCCTGTTCTTCTTCGTGCCCCCAGTCGAACGAGCTCTCACCATCGCGGTCCTGCTCATCGCCATGGTGCAGATCATCGTGAGCCGTCCGCGTGCACCGGTGCGCCACGACGGAGGTGTCGACATCGACGGGTAGAGGCAACCGAGGCGGATGTCCGAGCGTCGGAAGGTCATGCCCCGCGCGTTGCGAGCGCTGACGTCCGTGATGGCCATGATCGCGGTGACGGCGTCGTCGGTCATGCTGGCTGCCGGACCGGTCTCGGCCGGCGGCACCACCTGGCGGTTCGACCGCGAGCACTACCAGCCTGGCGACACCGCGTTCGCCTGGTCGGCGATCGCGTGGGAGCACGATCCCCAGCTCGGCACGCCCGCCGAGGGGCCGTACCACGCGTTCCTGGTGGAGTTCTCCCCGGAGTCGGCAGGCGGAGAATCGCCGGACGCGCCGCTCACGCCCGTCGGTGATCTGTCTCTCTCGCTCGAGCCGTACGGCACCGCCCCGTGGCGCTTCGGGCCTCACCATGCCGAGTTGACGTTCACCGTCCCGAACCTTCCGCCCGGTCGCTACCTGGTCGTGCACGCGAACGACGCGGGCAAGACGGTCGGCGATCTCTCGGGGCAGTCGCTGTTGTGGATCGACCCGCCCACCCTGCGCGCCACGCCGAGCTTCACGGGCTGACGCCCAGTCGTCGACTCGGGGCGCGCTCGACTTGGGGCGCGTTCGGTCGCGCTCCGTAGGCTCCTCCGCGCATGAACGCCGCGGAGCCGTACGTCGAGGAGCACGCGGGCGCGCCTGACGCGCCCGTCGTCGTGCTCGTACACGGCGTGTTCGACTCCTGCCAGAGCTTCGAGGGCGTGATCGACCACCTGGTGCCCGACCACACCGTGATCACGTACGACCGGCGCGGGTGGGCGCGCTCGGCCGGCGCCGAGCCCGCGACGTCGCTCGGCGATCACGCCGACGACCTGCTCGCGGTCTTGGGCGACCGCTGCGCCACCGTGGTGGGGCACAGCTACGGCGGCACCGTCTCGTACCTGGCCGCGGTGCGCACGCCGGCGCGCGTGTCGGCGCTCGGCCTGTTCGAGCCGTCGATGCAGTGGCAGCCGTGGTGGCCGCCGATGGACGTCATCGCGGCCGAGAGTGCCTACGAGCAGGAGCACTTCCGCGCCGGCCTCGAGGGCAAGCCGCGTCGGACGCGTGAGGAGCGCGAGCGCGAGCAGGCGTTGCTGGCGCACGAGCTCACGCTCATCGCCGACGCGCCGTGCACGCCCGATCAGCTCACGGTCCCGCGTCTCGTCGGCCGGGGCACCCTCTCGGCATCGTGGCGCGTCGGGACCACCGACCACCTGCGCGACGAGCTCGACTGCGAGCTGATCGAGATCGAGGACGCCGGCCACACCGCCCACCGCATGCAGCCGAAGGGCTTCGCAGACTTCGCCCGGCGCGCGGTCGCGCTGGGAGCGGACTCCCGATGAACGCGGTCGAACACCCTGGCGTCGACGGTGCCCCCGTCGTGCTGCTCATCCACGGCCTCACGGACTCGCTCGAGAGCTTTGCCGGTGTGGTCGAAGCGCTCACTCCCGACCACACGGTGGTCACCTACGACCGTCGCGGATGGGGTCGTTCCCGCGACGACGAGCCGCCGACCTCGCTGGCCGATCACGCCCAGGACGCGATCAGCCTGCTCGCAGGCCGGCGCGCCACGGTGGTCGGCCACAGCTACGGGGGAGTGGTGGCCATGATGACCGCGGTGCTCCGGCCGGATCTCGTGGCCTCGCTCGCGGTGTTCGAGCCGACGGTGCCGTTCACCGACTGGTGGCCCGACTACGACGAGATGATGCAGCGGTCGCTCGGCCTCACGCCGATGCTCAAGCGCTGGAGCGAGGGTGTGCCGCGCCGCACGTCCGAGCAGCGCGCCGCCGACGAGCTCTCGATGGCACGAGACTTCTCGTTCGTCGTGACCGCAC
>DASXXX010000152.1:0-5759 GCA_036502765.1 Acidimicrobiia bacterium
GCAGGCGCCCACCGCCACCAACGAGCAGAACTGGCGGTGGGTGGTGGTGACCGACGCCGACAAGAAGGCGCAGCTCGCCGACATCTACCGCGGCGGGTGCCTCACCTACCTCGAACGCGGCGCGGTCCAAGAAGAGGACGACCAGACCCGGCGCGTGTACCAGAGCGCGCTGCAGCTGGCCAAGACCATCGAGCACGTGCCGGTGCTGGTGATCCCGTGCGTCGAGCGTCGCCTCGACGGGCTCAGTCTCACGGCCGTCGCGTCGACCTACGGATCGATCCTGCCTGCGGCCTGGAGCTTCGTGCTCGCGTTGCGGTCGCGCGGGCTGGGCACGGTGTGGACCACTGCCCACCTGTCGAACGAGCGCGCTGCGGCCGAGCTGCTCGGCATCCCCGACGGCGTGACGCAGGTGGCGATGTTCCCGGTCGCGCACACGATCGGCTTCGACTTCAAGCCCGCCGACCGGCCGCCGCCCGAGTCGATCACGTCGTGGAACGCGTGGGGCGCACCCGTCTCATGAGCGTTCCCTCGCTGCTCCGGCCGCGCTCGTCCGACGAGTACGCGCCGGTGCCCTGGGACGACGAGCTCAGCCGCGCCGCCAGTCTGGTCGTGGACCAGCTCGGCGAGCGCGCGCTCGCGACCGAGGACCGCCGCACCACCGCCGCCGTGCTGCGCGCGCTCGACGAGGTTGCCGGCGGCGGCTTCTACCCGATCCCGGTCGAGGCGGAGCAGGACCTCGCGGTGGCGAACGAGGTGTTCGCGCCGACCGGTCCGGTGATCGACGTGCAGACGCACATCGTCGACCCCGCGCGCTGGCACGGCGACGGCGCCGAGGCGCTCGCCGGGTACCTGCGCATGGTCGACGCCGACCGTTGGAGCGGCACGATCGACGCGAACCTCCTCGACGCCGCGGTGTGGGCGACCAACGTGTTCGCGGCGAGCGAGACCGCCATCGCGCTCCTCACGTCCACGCCCGGTGACGGCGAGCACAACGTGCTGCTCAACCCGCAGATCGCGGCGGCGCGTGAACTGGTCGATCGCTACGCGGGCGCGGGACGGGTCAAGACGCACACCATCGTGCACCCCAACGTCGGTCCGGCCGAGCTCGACCGCATGACCGACCTCGACGACGCGCTCCGGCCGTCGGGATGGAAGTGCTACCCGCTCTACGGGCCGCCCACCACCGCATCGCCGACCGGCGGCTGGTTCCTCGACGACGACGAGATCGGCTTCCCGTTCCTCGAGCGCGTGCGCACGTCGAACGCGCCCGTGGTCGCGGTGCACAAGGGCATCGGCGGCCCGATCCCGTCGGCGTCGGTGGCAGCCGCGTCACCGCGCGACGTCGGGCCCGCGGCGGCCGCGTTTCCCGACGTCACGTTCCTCGTGTACCACTCGGGCTACGAGCGCGATCCCGACGGTGAGGAGGGTGCCTACCTCCTCGACTCGCGGCCCGACCTGCCATCCACCGCATTGCTCGGCACCGACCGGCTCGTCGCCAGCCTGGCCGCGGCCCGGATCGCGCCGGGCGCGAACGTGTACGCCGAGCTCGGCAGCACCTGGTACCTGATGTTGCGCCGACCGGTCGAAGCGGCACACGTGCTGGGCAAGCTGCTGCGCGCGGTCGGACCCGATCGCATCGTGTGGGGCACCGACTCGATCTGGTACGGATCGCCGCAACCGCTCATCGACGCGTTCCGCGCGTTCGAGATCCCCGAACGGATGCAGGAGGAGTTCGGCTACCCCGCGCTCACCGTCGAGACGAAGGCCAAGATCCTCGGCGTGAACGCGCGCCGGGTGTACGGCATCACCGACGACGACGTGGCGCGAGCCGTCGCCGATCGCTCCCGCGACTGGGTGGCCGAGCTGCAGCCCACGATCGCGGACGCGATCACGCGCGCGGGTCGCCCGTGAGCACCCGCTCGGTGAAGCGGTACTCGCATCCCCACGTCTGATCGACGTCGAGGCGGATCTCCGCTTCGGTGACCTCGGCGATCGGGGCGCGCATCGCCTCGATCCACTCGGCCGCGCCGGCGAGATCGCGCACGGTGAACGTCACGCCGGTCACCGACGGGCCCACCCGGGCCAGGTCGCGGGCGGCGACGGTGTCGGTGTCGCCCGGATCCATCATCTCCACGACGGTGTCCTCACCGACGAGGTAGTGGCGCGAGGTGCCACCGGCGATGGTCGACGGCTGCTCGGGCAGGGGCTGGGCGTCGAGCACGCCCACGTAGAGCTCGTCGGCCGCGGCCAGGTCACCGGTCACCACGGTGATGTGCGACATGCGGACGGTCCCGAGCGGGTGGTGCGGCCAGTACGACTCGGCGAAGGCCTTCCACCCCGGCTGGTAGCGCGGGTCGACGTTCTCCCAGATGCCGCCGGTGGCGGGGTGGAACTCGAGCATGCCCGGCGTGTCCTTCGGGTGGCAGAACACGGTGGTGCCCGAGTTGGCATCGGTGATGCGCACGCCGGCCGCCTGGAGGCGCTCGGCGAGGTCGTCGATGTCGTGCACGTAGAAGGCCATGTTGTGGACGCGCGGACCGAAGCGCTCGGCGTAGCGGTACCAACTGGTCTCTTCCTGGCCCGATCCCGGCTCACGGGCGAGGCAGTGCATGGGCTCGATCGACGTCTCGTTGATCACGTAGATCGCGGCATGGCGATGCCAGAGCTCCGCGTAGTTCCGCATCATGGTGAGCGGCGCGAACAAGGAGTTGAAGAAGTACTCCGCCGGCGCGAGGTCGTCGACCAGGGGAGTGAGGTGGAAGAGCTTGCCGATTCGGGCGCGGGGCATGGGGGCTCCTGAGAGGATTTGGGCTCGGTACGAATCTACGCGGCCGTGGACCGGAGACCCCAGATCGGAGACTCCGGACCGGGGCCCCAGTCGGTAACGTCCCGTCCGTGCTCGCCTTCTTCCACTGGTTCGGGAAGCTCCACCAACGGGTGTACGCGCTCAACGGCACCCTCGGGCGACGCTTCGCGTGGATCCCGTGCCTCGTGCTCACGACCACCGGTCGGAAGTCGGGGCAACGACGCGACTCGGTGCTGGTGTACGCCGACGATCCGGTGGGCGGAGGGCGCGTCGTCGTGGCGTCGAACGGTGGTGACGACAAACCACCGGCCTGGCTGCTCAACGCACAGGCCGAAACTGCGGTGCACGTGCAGGTCGGCAACGAGGAGTACGCCGCCACCGCACGGGTCGTGACCCCGGACGATGCCGATCACGTCCGGTTGTGGAAGCTGGTGAACTCGATCAACCACGATCGCTACGACGCCTACCAGGCGAAGACGACCCGTCCGATCGCCATGGTGGTTGTCGAGCGCTAAAGCGCCATCTACGTGCCGGTCCAGCGGGGCGCGCGCTTCTCGGTGAAGGCGCGGGGCCCCTCGCGTGCGTCGTCGGTCCGCAACACCCGGGCACTGATCCGGGATTCGATCCGCAGCGCGTCGCCGAGCGACTCGGCCGCCAGCCCACGCAGCGCGCTCTCCTTGGTGGCCGCGACCGCCAGGGGTGCGTTCTCGGTGATGCGCGCGGCCCACTGGTGTGCGCGCTCGAGCAGACGACCGCGCGGCACGATCTCGTTGAGCAGACCCATCTCCAGCGCGCGCGTCGCGGGGACGAGCTCGGCGGTGAGGAGGAACTCCATCGCCGCCGCCCAGGGGATCTGGCGCGGCAGCCGGACGCTGGTGCCGCCGCTCGCGAAGATCCCGCGCTTGGGTTCGACCATGCCGAACACCGCCTCCGGGCACGCCAACCGGATGTCGGTGCCGTTCAACAGCTCCATCCCACCGGCGACGCAGGGCCCGTTCACCGCGGCGATGATCGGCTTGTAGATCTCGAGGTCACGGAGCACCGCTTCGGTGCCCGAGCGGAAGCGGGCGCGATCGTCGGGCGACCCGGTGGCCAGTGCCTCGGTCAGCTGCGGCAGGTAGTCGCGCAGGTCGCCCCCGGCGCAGAACGCGTCGTCCACGCCGGTGACGATGGCCACCCACGCATCGTCGTCGTCGCGGAAGCGCCTCCACGCGTCGGCCAGTGCGTCGAAGTGCTCATGGTCGAGCGCGTTGCGCCGGGCGGGGCGGTCGATGGTGATGGTCACGACGTGGTCGTCGCCCGCACCCGACGGCGGCGAGTAGTGGATCGGCATGGCCTCGACGGTATCGGCCTACGCTCTGGGCATGACCGACGAACTCGATTTCGCCAGCGCGTCACAGGCGCTCGCCGGGCTCGACCAGCTCGACGTTCCCGCCATGGAGCTGATGTACAAGCTGGAGTGCAGCGGCGAAGACTTCTACAACTTGCTCGCCGATCGCATCGGCAACGACGAAGCGGCGACGCTCTTCCGGCGCAACGGCAAGGAAGAGCTCGGGCACGCCCGCCGGATGGCCCGCGCCATCGCGATCAAGCAGGGGAGCGCCTTCGAGCCCACCCCCGAGCTGCAGGAGCGCTACACGGTGGCGCTGCCCGAGGTGGTCGACCCCGCCATGCTGCCGTTCATCGTCGCCGGCGAGCAGGCGGGTGACGCCGGGTATCAGGTCTGGGCCGACAACGAGCCCGATCCCCAGGTGGCGCGGCTGCTCCGACTGAACGGTCGCGAGGAGACCCTGCACGGCGAACGCGTGGCGCAGGCGATCGCGATCCTCGAGGCGGCCTCCACACCCTGACACCGCGGTCACGTCGATCCCGTACGGCCCCGCGATTCCCGAAGCGCGCTGAGCGCGCGCAACGCCCGCTCGATCGGCGGACCCTCCGGCGGCACCGCGGCGCGCACCGCGTGCCAGCGCTCGCGGTCGTCGATCTCGAACTGCCAGTCGTGCACGCGTGTCGCGATCTCCGGCTGATCGGGCTCCACGTCGGTGACTGCGAAGATCCGGCAGTCGTACATGCGACACGTGCGCGGGCGGTGGTCGTAGATCGAGCAGTCCCCGTCGACCAGCATCGGGCAGTGCCCACGCTCGTCGTACCCCATCACGAAGTGGCCCTTGGGAAGCCCCGGCGCGCGGAAGCGCAACTCGGCGGGGATGTGCGCGAGCGCATCGTTCTCGTCGGGACCGATGTGGACGAACTGCGACGAGGTGCAGCACGCCGTGCACGCACCACACGGCACGACCGCGTCGATCTCGCGCTCCATCGTGAGTTCGAACTCGTCGAGCCACTCCGAGAACCTCACGCCGCCAGCGTAAGACCGTTGGGCCCACGCTCCAGTTTCCAGCCGCCTTCGTGGACGGCGACGTGGTGGCGGCGACACAGCAGCGCGAGGTTCTCGAGGCTCGTCTCACCGCCTCGGGTCCACCAGATCAGGTGATGGGCGTCGCACCACGATGCCGGTGCACGACATCCGGGGAACTGGCAGTGCTCGTCGCGCAGCACGATCGCGCGCCGGAGCCGATCGGGGACCGTTCGCGTACGACGACCGAGGTCGAGGAGCTGGCTGCGTCCGCGCATCACGACTCGGCCGGTCGCGCAGTCGCACAGCATGCGTTCGGCCGTGACCCGCGGGATCGGTCCGAAGCCCTCGATGTCGCACTGCAGTGCGGCGAGCTCGATCAACGGTCGCCGGGCGAGCACATCTTCTGAGACGACGAGTTCGGCGCCCGCGATCGGCCGCGAGGTGGGCAACGTTCCACCTCGCGCGCGTTCGCAGAGCAGGATGAGCGCGTCGAAGCGACGCTGCGCAACGGATCGGGTGTCGGCGGCACCTTCGGGTGGTTGGAGGTCGTCGAGGACGGCGGTCATCGTGGCGCTGGCTTCGGGATCGGCAAAGCCG
>DASXXX010000153.1:0-22930 GCA_036502765.1 Acidimicrobiia bacterium
GGGTGTCCTTCGCGGATTGGGCACGCAACCGACGCATGCTCGAGCGGTCTCCCGCCCTCGCCATCGCCCGGGAAGGAGCGCATACTGCCTGATCCGGGCGGGCCGAGGACGTACTGCGACTCGAGGCAGACCGCGGCGCCCGATGTCGGCGACGAGGAACCGCAGGACCACTGCATCGGTGGTGATTGTGCCTGTGCGTCCGATCTTGCCAAGTCCAACGCCTGGCGTCGGCATGCCGGCGCAGCTGCGGATCCAGCCCGCTGACGCGCCGAACGCGGTCGGCCCTAGCCTTTGAGGCATGACCGATGTCGAGTGCTTCGTCGATCCCAGCTGCCCGTGGGCCTGGATCACGAGCCGGTGGATCAAGGAGGTGGCACCGCAGCGCGACCTGGGCGTGAGGTGGCGGTCGTACTGCCTCGAGATCCGCGACGACTACGGCGTCGCGCCGACCGTCGCCGAAGAGAACCGGGACCGAGTGATCGCGGCCCACGCCGTCTCCCACCGGATGCTTCGGATCTTCGAAGCGGTACGAGCCGACCACGGTGAGGTCGCGGTCGACGCCCTCTTCGACGCTTGGGGACCGCGGTTCTTCGGTCCCGATCGCGACCGCACCGACGCGATCCTCGGATCGTGCCTCGAAGCCTGTCGGCTCGATCGGGGGTTCCTCGACGCGGCGGACGACGAGAAGTGGGACGCGCCGATCGTCGAAGCGATGGAGGTCGCGTACTCCTTCGGCGGTGAGAAGACCCAGACGCCGACGATCGCGGTGTACACCGATCCGCCGCACGGGTTCAAGGGTCCGGTGATGGCGCCCGCACCGACCGGTGACGCGGCCGTTGCGCTCTGGGACGCCATCCAGGTCCTCTCACGAGAGTCCGGGTTCTTCGAGATCACCCGTCCACGCCGCAACCGCCCGCGACCGGTCTTCGACTGACGGTTCGGCGTCTCGATCAGTCGCGCAGCACGCTGTCGAGCAGGCCGGGAAAGCGAGCGTCGAGGTCGGCGCGACGGAGCGTGTGGTACTTGCGGGTGCCGTGGACCTCTGCGCTGACGACCCCGGCCTCGCGCAGCACCTTGAGGTGGTGCGAACCCGTGGACTTGCCGACCGGGATGGGGATCTCGTGGCACGCGATCGGGCTGTCCGCGGCGTCGAGGACGCGCACGATCTGGATGCGGACGGGGTCGCCGAGGGCCTGAAGCACCGCGACGAGGTCGAGCTCGCTGCGAGCCGGCACCGCGAGCTGACCGAGCGTCTGGTTCACGACACACCCTCGACCGCGAGCTGCGCCTCTTCGGCCGCGACCATCGCATCGGCCTTCGCCGTCGCCCTCGCGCGCAGCAACCACGCGACGAGCCCCGACGCCACGACCACCACGACCGCGCCGACCCACAGCGTGGAGGTGAAGGCATCGACCCACGACGTCTTCGCGAAGTGCGCGATGTCGCCGCCCCGCGCGCCGCCGGCCCGGGCCGCGGATTGCAGCGCGTCGGCGAGCGAGTGCGTGGCGCGCTCCGGCACGCCGCTCACGGCACCCTGCATGGAGCTGCGGAACTGCGACGCCACCAGGCTGCCCATCACCGCGACCCCCAGCGCGCCACCGAGCTCGCGGGTGGTGTCGTTCACCGCTGAGCCGACTCCGGCCTTGTGCAGCGGGAGCGACCGCATGATGGCGCCGGTCGACGGCGCGGTCGTGATGCCCATGCCGAGCGCCTGCACCACGACGGCGAGCGCGAACCACCAGTAGCTCGCGGTCACGCTGCTCGTGACGGCCAGCAGCGCGATCCCGACCCCGGCGATGGTGAGACCGGACGCCACCACCAGCCGCTGGCCGAACCGCTCGACCAGCTTGGCCGACTGTGTGGCCGCGACGAGGTACGCGAGCGCCCACGGCAGGATCCGCACCCCTGCCGACAGCGGCGTGTAGCCGTGGACGAACTGCAGGTACTGGGTGAAGAGGAAGTAGGAGCCGAACATGGCGAAGAACACGAGCGAGATCGCGACCGTCGCGGCAGTGAAGCGCGGGTTGCGGAAGTAGCCGAGGTCGAGCATCGGCTCCCTGGCCCGCAGCTCCCACCCTACGAAGGCCCCGAGGACCACCAGCGCGATCGCGAACGTCACGAGCGTCTGCGCCGATCCCCATCCGTGGTCGGGCGCCTCGATGATGCCGTAGACCAGCGCGCTCAAGCCGGCGATGGAGAGGACTGCGCCGAGCGGGTCGAGCGGCGCGTGGATCTTCTCGCGCGAGCGGGGGATGAGGAAGAAGCCGGCCACCAGCGCGACCACGACGACGACGACGTTGATGAGGAAGATCGACCCCCACCAGAACTGCTCGAGCAGGGCACCGCTCACGACGCCGCCCATCGCGACGCCGACGCCCGCGAACCCGGCCCAGATCGCGATTGCGCGCGGACGCTCGTCCGGGGGAAAGACGTGGGCGAGGATGGACAACGTCGCCGGCATGACGAACGCGGCCCCGATGCCCATCACCGCGCGGGCGCCGATCACTGCGCCGGCCGAGCTCGAGGTCATGGCGAACAGGGACGCGGCACCGAACAGGACGAGTCCGCCGTTGAGCGCGAGGCGACGTCCGTAGCGGTCACCGAGCGAGCCGGCCGTCAGCAGCAGGCCCGCGAACACCAGCGAGTAGGCATCGACGATCCACTGCAGCCCGCTGGAGCCGGTGTGCAGGCTGTCGGCGAGCGTCGGCAACGCCACGTTGAGGCTGGCGTTGGCCATGACGATCATCACGAGGCTGATGCACAGCACGCCGAGCGTCCACCATCGGCGCTCGTAGTCCCGGTCGCTCGGGGCCTGTTCGCGGTCGAGCTCCCGATCGAAGTCGGACTCTTCGGGGGTGGGTTCTACTTCGATGCTCATCGAACATCCCACAACCCGCCCGGGGCGCGGATGATTCCGGAGACGCGAAAAAGGATCACTCGTCCCGCAGGTCACAGACGGTCCCTCGGGACCGGCCTTCTCCGTTCCGGGCCCGACTTCCACGCGATCGCGGAATCGTGTCGCGACGCTTCTCACGACCAACCCCATGTACGTCGACGTCGTCACCGGCGCATAGCCGCAAGCGACCGAGGTTCGACAGGGCCCCCGCGCTTGACGTCGGTGTCGCCGGGCTCCGGCGGGGTTCAAGACTGATGGGTCGGGTATACGGCCGCGGGCCAGTGAGGTCGACAACGACAAACCGCTACAAGGACTTGCCGTGGAAGTCGGAATCACCCTGAACGTCGACGGCCGCAGGCGCAAGCTGGCGATCGATCCGCGCACGACGCTGCTCGACGCCCTCCGCGAGCGCCTCGGCATCACGAGTCCGAAGAAGGGCTGCGACCACGGGCAGTGCGGGGCCTGCACCGTCCTGCTCGACGGCCGACGGGCCAACAGCTGTCTCGCGCTCGCGATCGCCTACGACGGTGCCGAGATCGTGACGGCCGAAGGGCTTGCAACCGATGGCGACCTCCATCCGATGCAACGGGCGTTCATCGAGCACGACGGATTCCAGTGTGGCTATTGCACTCCGGGCCAGGTCGTCTCGGCGGTCGGGATGTTGCAGGAGGTCGAGGCAGGCTGGCCGAGTCACGCGACTGTCGATGTCGGTGCCGGCGACGTATCCCTCGGCGACGAGGAGATCCGGGAACGGATGAGCGGCAACCTGTGTCGCTGTGGCGCTTACGCCAACATCGTTCCGGCGATCCGGCAGGCGACCGACGCAAGGGACCCGGAATGAAGCCGTTCCGGTACGAACGCGCGACGGACATGGCTGAGGCTGTCGCAACGCTCGCTGCAGAGCCGGGCGGTGCCTTCCTGGCGGGCGGAACGAATCTGGTCGACCTGATGAAGGTCGGCGTCGTCGAACCGGACCTGCTCGTCGACGTGCGACGGCTGGCATCCGCGACGATCGAGGACTTGCCGGACGGCGCGCTGAGAGTCGGCGCCGCCGTGACGAACAGCGACCTTGCTGCCGATCGGCGCATCCGCAGCCGCTATCCAGTGCTCTCGGAGGCTCTGCTCTCGGGTGCGTCCGGACAGCTTCGCAACGTCGCGACCGTCGGCGGGAACCTCTTGCAGCGGACTCGTTGCGTGTACTTCTACGACACGACGACGCCGTGCAACAAGCGGCAACCGGGTTCGGGTTGCTCCGCAATCGGCGGCTACACGCGCTATCACGCGATCCTTGGCGCGTCGGCGTCCTGCATCGCGACGCATCCCTCTGACATGGCAGTCGGTCTGTTGGCACTGGACGCAACTGTTCTCGTGCTCGGACCGAACGGAGAGCGCAGCATCCCGCTGTCCGAGTTCCACCGGCTGCCGGGCGACGAACCGCAACGGGACACCGTGCTCGCCCACGGCGAGCTCATCACCGCGGTCGACCTCCCTCGGTTGCCGTTCGCCGAACGGTCTCGCTACTACAAGGTCCGGGATCGCGCGTCGTACGCGTTCGCGCTGGTCTCGGTCGCAGCAGCGTTGGACCTGGCGGACGGCGTCGTGCAGGACGCGCGGATCGCTCTGGGCGGGGTGGCGCACAAGCCCTGGCGTGCCACGCTCGCGGAGGCATCGCTCCGAGGTGCGCCTGCCACCGAGGACTCGTTCCTTCGCGCCGCCGACGAGGAGCTGGCTCGTGCCGAGCCATTGGCCGGAAACGCCTTCAAGGTGCCGCTCCTGCGGAACACGCTGACGAAGGTGCTTCGTCAACTCGTGCAAGGGGGCGCCCGGTGACCACCGAGCTTGCGCGTCCTGCCATCGGCACCGCGCTCACGCGGCTCGACGGTCCCGCGAAGGTCACGGGATCCGCGCCGTACGCGTTCGAACAGCAGGTGGACGAGCCGCTGTACGTGTATCCGCTCCAGGCCACGATTGCCCGTGGACGGATCACCGGGATCGGCACCTCGGCGGCCGAGGCGATGGACGGTGTGGTCGCCGTCCTCTCGCACGTCAACGCGGCACGGCTGGCGCGGCCGAAGGACTCCCTGGCCGTGATCTACAACCAAGCCGAGCCCCCCTCGGTCGAGGACGGAGAGCTGTCGATCCTGCAGTCCGATCAGGTCGCGTTCCGTGGCCAGCTCATCGGTGGGGTGATCGCGGGGAGCCTCGAAGTGGCCCGCCATGCGGCCGGTCTCGTCCGGGTGGAATACGACGCGCAGTCGCACGACGTGTCGTTCTCACCGGACCGAGAGGACTTCTACGCGCCGCAGCGCGTCAACGCCGCTCCGACGGACTCCGAGCAGGGCGACATCGAGGAAGGGCTGGCGTCGGCCGCGGTGACCGTCGACGAGTCCTATCGCACGCCGATGGAGCACAACAATCCGATGGAGCCTCACAGCACCGTCGCGCGCTGGGACCGCGACGGCCTCACCCTGTACGACTCCACGCAAGGGGCCCACGTCGTGCAGACGGTCCTGGCGCCGATGTTCGGACTCGACCCCGAGCAGGTCCGGGTGATCTCGCCCTACGTCGGCGGCGGGTTCGGGGCCAAGGGGATGCCGCACGCGCACAACGTTCTCGTCGTGCTCGCCGCCCAGCTCGTGCCCGGTCGTCCGGTCAAGCTCGCGCTCACGCGTCAACAGCTGTTCCCACTCGCGGGGCACCGCCCACCAACGGTCCAGCGAATCCGCCTCGGAGCCGGGTCGGACGGGCGACTGACCGCGATCGCGGTCGACGTCAAGACGCAGACTTCGAAGGTCAAGGAGTTCGGGGAGGCCGCCGGAGCGGTTGCCCGCATGATGTACGCGGCCCCGAACCGACGAGTCACGCACCGACTGGCGGCCCTCGACGTGCCGGTCGGCTCGTGGATGCGAGCCCCGGGGAGGTGCCCGGGAATGTTCGGACTGGAAGTCGCGCTCGACGAGCTCGCCGTCGCATCCGGCATCGACCCCATCGAGCTCCGCATCCGGAACGAACCGGATCGCGATCCGGACACCGGGAGACCATGGTCCTCGCGCAACCTGGTCAGGTGCCTCCGCGAAGGGGCACGGCACTTCGGCTGGGATGAGCGTGATCCGAAGCCTGGAGCGCGACGCCAGGGCGACTGGCTCGTGGGGACCGGCATGGCAAGCGCGACGTACGGAGCGAACACCATCCCCGGCTCCAGGACCAGGATCCGCTGCCACCCCGACGGCCGCTACCTCGTCCAGATCGCCGCCGCCGACATCGGTACCGGCACCTGGACAACGCTCACACAGATCGCCGCTGACGCTCTCGAATGCCCGGTGGGAGCGATCGAGCTCGAGATCGGCGACAGCGCGCTGCCGCGGGCGAGCGTCGCCGGGGGATCGACCGGCATCAGCTCATGGGGATCGTCCGTCTACTCCGCGGCGGCGGCGCTTCGGGAACGGCACGGGAACCATCCCCGTCCCGGCACCGAGGTCGAGATCGAGATGGAGTCGAACCCGGATGCCGAGCGATTCTCCTTGCACTCGTTCGGCGCCCAGTTCGCCGAAGTGCACGTCGATGTCGACACTCGCGAGATCCGGGTCGCTCGCATGCTCGGAGTGTTCGACGTCGGTCGGATCGTCAACCCCCGCACCGCGCGCTCGCAGCTGATCGGCGGCATGACCATGGGACTGTCGATCGCACTGCACGAGGAAGGAATCCTCGACCCGCGCTTCGGGCACATCGTCAACCAGGACCTCGCCGGCTACCACATCGCAAGCAATGCCGACGTCGACGAGATCGAGGCGATCTGGCTCGGCGAACCCGATCCTCACGCGAATCCCATGGGAACCCGAGGCGTCGGCGAGATCGGCATCGTCGGCGCGCCCGCCGCGATCGCGAACGCCATCCACCACGCAACCGGCCGGCGCGTGCGCGCGCTGCCGATCACACTCGATCAGCTCCTCTGAGGAGAGGCAGGTCGCGTTCATCGCGCGAGCCGCCGCAGACTCGATCAGTCGGTCCCGACGCGATTCCTAGTTGGCTCCGACGACCTTGAAGTCTTGATCGACGAAGATGTGGTGTGGCCAGTTGACACCGATGTAGTGGACCTCGTACTCACCGTTGCTCGTCTGCACGACGCGGTCGACGACGCCGCCCGGGTACGCGGCCAGCGCAGCTTCCGTCGCCTGATTCGCGGTTGTCCCGCTGACGATCGTGCCCGACCCCTCGGTGTAGTTCGCCGGGATCTGACCGACCTGCTTTGTCGTGCTCGGTGCGCCGCGCTGGAACGGGACCACCCCTGCCGCCGAGGAAGCTGCACTGCCGCCGCTGCCGGATGGCTGCACGACGACGTGCGTGGCGGTGATCGTCGTTCCGCTGGTGGTCCCGAGTACGAGGACGTTTTCGCCGGTTGTGATGGCACTCGCCGACGTCGAGCTCGTGCCCTTCTCGTATGTCGTCGATGGCGTCTCGTTGACGGTCACCTTCTGAGCCGCTGCGGTCGTCATCGTGAAGCCCGACGTGGACACGCTGTCGACCGTGCCCGATGCTCCCCCTGCGGCCGGTCCGGACCGAGCGTTCGATCCGCCGCCGCCCGCGGTCGTGGTCGAGGTGCTGACGGCTCTGGTCGTCGAAGTGGAGGTGGCTGCCGGCGAGGAGGAGCCGCAGCCGGTAACTCCGATCGCGCCACACATCAACGCCGCGGCCGTGACCCATCGACTGCTTCTGTTCGAGAGGTATCGCTGCACCGCACTCGTTGGCTTGGAATCGTTCATGACCGCCTTCCTCTGGCTCGGCAGCTCACAGCCGGTTCGGGTGCCCGGCATCTTGGTCAGTGGCTGTGGCACACGTGCGTGAAGCGCTCGGCCACGTCGGGCCAGTTGATGACGCTCCAGATCGAGTCGACGTACTCGGCTCGGACGTTCCGGTACTGGAGGTAGTACGCGTGCTCCCACGCGTCGATCACCAACAACGGTTCGGAGCTTTGGGCGACATTGGCCTGGTGGTCGTACACCTGCTCGACGATGAGGCGTTGACCGAGCGGTTCCCACGCCAGCACACCCCATCCGGAGCCCTGCACCGCGACCGTCGCGTGCGTCATCTGCGCGACGAACGCGGAGTGAGAGCCGAAGCTCTCGTCGATGGCCGCGCTGAGGTCGCCTTCAGGCTTGCCACCTCCGTCTGGTGACAGATTGGTCCACAAGATGGAGTGAAGGACATGACCAGAGAGATTGAACGCCAGGGTTCGCTCGAGGCCGACGATCGATCCGTAGTCGCCGGTGTCGCGCGCCGCCTCCAGTGATGTGAGCGTCGCATTCGCACCGGCCACGTAGGCGCCATGGTGCTTGTCGTGGTGGAGCTCGAGCATCTCGCCGGAGTAGTACGGCTCGAGTGCGCTGTAGTCGTAGGTCAAGTCGGGAAGTGTGTAGGCCTGCATGGGTTCCTCTCGATTGCGTCGTCGAGGTATTGGTTGACGATCGTGTGGCAGACGCGTCCCGTCTTCAGCGGGTCGGCATCCGGTCGGGCGGTCGCGGTGCGTGTCGGTACTGTCGGTCCATGTTGCGCTCCAGCACGCGGTACCTCCCCACGCGAGCGCGTAGTTGCGAGTTGCGGGCGGGCGAAGCGCTCCGGTGGGCGCGGCGTACTGTTCGGTACGCCGCCCATCCGTTCGTCGGCGTCTCCTCCGCCCAGGCGCGCGCGAGCCTCGAGCACGATGGCCACGTCACGACGTCGACCTAAGGTCGCTTGCGCGTTCGAGGACGAGACGGGTGAGCTCGATGCGCGAGGTGATGGAGAGCTTCCGGTAGATCTGGCGCAGGTGTGAGTCGACCGTGTGGGGGGAGACGAACAGGCGGGCGCCGATCTCGCGGTTGGTGAAGCCTTCGGCAACGAGCTCGGCGATTCCCAGCTCGGACGCGCGCAGGCTGTCCCATCCGAAGGTGAGCCTGGCTCGAGTCGCGGTTGTGGCGGCTCCCGTGATGGACCCACCGCCACAGTCGTCCAGATGGACGAGCGCGCCGATCATGTCGCCGGCGACGACCACCGGTTCCAAAGTCGCCGTGACTGTGCCGGCGCGCAGCCGGAGCTCGAGAGGGGACCGGTCGTTCGTTTCGGGGGCGCTCATCACCCAGTCCCAGATCTCCGCGCGGTCCTGATTGCCGACGAGCGGTGCCGCGGCGGCGTTGGTGAGCAGCTCGCGGCCATTGACTGCGATGATCGGGCCGCGGGCCCGACGACGAGCCCGTAGGAAGTGCTCCAGCAACACGCGGTCTGCAGCCGCCGCGCCGCCGACGATCCGGTCGGAGATCGTGCGGGCCGCGAGCTGCGCGTAGGCGGACACCAGGCGATCCGCATCGGCGATCGCGCAGGTGATGCGGATGACACCGACCGGCACATCGTGACGAGGATCCTCGATCGGCGCCTCGACCCAGGAGACGTCGGTCAACGCCGCGATGCACTCCTCTCTGCCCCACGTGCTCCCGACGATGTTGGCGTGGGCATCGATGAGCACGATGCTGATCGCCACATCAGCAAGATCCTCGGCGAGTCGCTCGAGCACGGGCAGCCCCGCTCGAACGAGCACGCTCTCGGTGCCGGTCTCGTCCCATGCATGTCCCGCAGAGAACCCGCCGCGCACCCCGAAATCAATGGCGGTGCTCATGCTGCGCCTCCCCGTTCGCTGGGTGGAAGTCAAGGTCCGCTTCGTTCCTTGGCGGCGGCTCTCGGTTGAGACCATCAGCGCGCTGCGTCCCGGCCTCACGTGTTCCACTCTTCGGCACTTTGTTCACACGCAGAGCGGACCACGACCGAAGGGAACCGGTCCTCAGTAGTCGCTACCAATTTCCGGGCTCGAGCTACCGGCGCGTTCTGTCGACGACGAGCCGGAACCCCGGAGCGCGACCCTTTGATGCAAGGACCCGGCGCAGATACCCTCGGGCGTGGCCGGGTGGCCGATGGTGGGCCGACGCAGGGACCTCTCCCAATTGACCGCCGCGGTCGCGGCCAAGCGGGGGGCGGTGATCACCGGGTCGGCCGGGGTGGGCAAGACAACGCTCGCGTTGAGCGGTGTCGAGTGGGCCCGGCAACGTGGGATGGCCCACCGGCGGGCCAGCGCCACGAGGGCGTCGCAGAGTTTGCCGTTCGGGGCGTTCGCGTCGCTCTCCCTCCGCGACCGCAGTGATGCGGACGCGACCCGAGAAGACCTCGGGGTGCTGCTCGGTCGCTACGCCCGGGCGATGGTGGAGGAGGCCGAAGGGCGTCCGCTGTTGGTCTTTGTCGACGATGCCCACCTCCTCGACAACGGGTCGGCTGTCCTCGTGCACCAGATGGCTCTGACCCAGGCGGCGACCGTGGTGGCCACGGTGCGCGCGGGGGAAGTGCTGCCGGATCCGGTGCTGTCGCTGTGGAAGGACGGTCCGGCCGAACGCATCGAGATCGGAGTTCTCGATGACGAGACGATCGAGGAGCTGCTGGTCTCGGCGTTGGGCGGACCGGTGGATGCGGCGTCGGTGCGAGAGCTGGCCGCTCGCAGCCGAGGGAATCCGATGTTCCTGCGCGAGATGGTCACTGGTGCGCTCGAGACCGGGGCCCTCGTCGAGGCGGGAGGCCTGTGGCGTCTTGCGGGCGCGCTGCTTCCGACGGTGCGATTGGTGGAGCTGGTGGCGCTGCGGCTGGGGGACCTGAGCGAGTCCGAGCGATACGTGCTGGAGCTGCTTGCCCTGGGCGAACCGCTGGAACCAGCCGAGCTGGCCCGATTGGCCGATCCACCGGCGGTCGATGCTCTCGAAGACAAGGGTCTGATCACGAGCGGTGCGCAGGGCGGCCGGGTCGAGATCCGGCTGGCGCATCCCGTCTACGGGGATGTGGTGCGAGTCGGTATCAGCTCCCGTCGCGAGCGGGCCATTTCGCGGTCACTCGCCGACGTGATCGGAGCCGTCGGTGCCGGCGGCCCGTCGGACCCCTTGAAGGTGGCGTCGTTGCGGCTCGTGGGCGGCGGTGGCGGCACCGAGCTGTTGGTCTCGGGCGCGATGGTGGCCCGGGCCCGCCACGAGTACTCCCTTTCCGAACGCCTGGCCCGGGCCGCCGTCGATGCCGGCGCGGGGTTCGAGGCCAGCTTCTTGGCGGCCGAGGCCGCGCACTTTCAGGGTCGTTCCTACCAGGCCGAACAGGAGCTGGCCGCGCTGGCCGCGCAAGCAACGAGTGACGCCGAGAAGGCCCGAGTGGCGTTGCTGCGATTCGACAACGTCTTCTTGGAGGGCAACGCCGGCTTGCAGATCATCGACGACGCGCTCGCGTCGATCACCGATCCGTTCTGGCGCGACGCGCTGACCAATCGGCGTCTCTTCGTCACCGCCATCGTCAGTGGACCCAGGGAGACCATGGAAGTGGCAGCTACCTGGAACCAGCGCCCCGATCCGGCATTGCGCGTGGCGGTGGCCCACGCCTTGGTGCGGATCGGCCGGCTCGACGAGGCCATCGAGGAGCTGACCCCACCCCCGGGCGCCAGGGGGGTCCCCGCGCCGGACGAGCCGTGGCACCAGTGGATGCTGTTCGGCAACCGCGCTGCCGCGCTCATCTGCTCCGGCCGTCTCCGCGAGGCGGGCGAGCTCCTCGGTGTGGCCTACCGCCAGGTCATGGACCATCCGGCGGCCGAAGGGAGAGCGTTCGTCACCGACTGGCTCGCCGTCCTTCACGTCGAGCAGGGCCGCCCGGTGAGTGCCTTCCGCCGAGCCAGCGAGGCCCACGCCCTCTACCAACAGCTCGGGCGCGCGAGCCTTGCTCAACGGTCGTACGTTGCCGCCGTGCATGCGCTGGCCATGACCGGTCGGGCGGAGCAGGCGGCCGAGACGCTGGCCACGCTCGATGCCCTCGGCCCTCCGACGTTCACCGCCTTCAGGACGGCAGTGCTCCAGGGCCGCGCCTGGGCGGCGGCCGCCGCCGGCGACCTTCCCACCGCCCGGTCCCGCCTCGAAGAGTCGGCCGACCTCGGCGAAGCGGTCGGCCACCTCGGCGGCGCCGCGAGCGCACTCCACGGACTTGCCCGCTTGGGCCACGCTCACCACGTGGCCGGTCGTCTGGAGAAACTGGCCGCGCGGGTCGATGGCGAGTTCGTCGTTGCCCGTGCGGCGTACGCCAACGCGGTGGTGGCCCGAGACCGCGATGCTCTCCGTGCGGTCTCAGAAGCCTTCGAGGAGCTGGGTGCGAACCTCTACGCGGCCGAGGCGAGCGTCGAAGCCGCCGCCGTGTCGCGACGTGACCGACGTCCCCGCGACGCGGCGGCCGACGAGCACCGGGCGGCGAAGCTTCTGAGCCGTTGCGAGGGTGCGACCACCCCTTTGGTCAAGACGGTCACGGCCCGGGCCCTCCTCACCCCCAGCGAGCTCGACGCCGCCGTGCCGGCCGCGGCCGGCCGTTCCAACAAGCAAATCGCCGCTGACGCTCACCTCTCGGTGCGAACAGTCGAGAGCCAGCTCCAACGCGTCTACGAGAAGCTCGGGATCTCGAGCCGTCGCGAGCTGGCCGATGCGCTGCGTGACGAGCCGGAGGGAGGACCCGCCGTTCGGCCTCCGAGCAACCCGTGAGCGGGCGACCTCTCGACCCTTTCGGTGTCATCGGGCTCCACCCGGGATCCGTCGGAGATGGTGCTCCGGAGCACCGTCGCGGGCCGTTGACTCAGGCCACCCAGGCCCCGTCGCGCATGACGGTACGCCCAGCCAGGTCCTCGGCCTCCCGCCAGACCTGGATTCGCTCGAGGCCAAGGACCAGGTAGACGTAGTCGCCACTGTCGGTCCGGGGATCCCAACCCGCTTGGGTGGCATAGCCCTCGGCGAGCGCGACCGGGGCCTTCGACTGGGGGACGGTCTCGGCGAGGACGGCATCGACCATGACGACGTCTCGGGTGTCGCCCAAGGCGAGCCGGACCCGCGGGTTGGCCGTGATGTTGGCCACCGTGCGCGAACTCGGCTCGGTGGCGAGAACGATCTGCTTGCCGTTCCAGGTGTGGCTCACCGGCACGAGGTGGACGGCTCCTGTCGGCGAAGCGGACGCGACCCACACGTTGGCGTTCTCGGCCGTCAACTTCGCCAGGGCATCCGCCTTACGTTCCCCGGGCGACCGAGTCACCATGCCGAGAGCATGGCACGGTCGCAGCCGGACCATGCGCTCCTCGGGTGCTCGATCGGGCGTGCCTCACGCGCGAAAGACCCGACGTGAAGTGCGGCCGAACGGAGATTCACGCTTCCTCCTGACGCCTAGCCCGGACGTACCCACTGCGGGTCGTCCGCGCTGGCCCGCCAGCTGATGAGCGCGACGACCGCGGTCACGACGAGCGCGATCGCGAGCGGCGCCACGATGTGCACGTGAAGGGCGAGGGCGGCGCCGGCCAGCGCACCCATGAACATCGCGGTGACGGCCAGGAGGCGACGTCCCGCGGCCGACCCGGCTCCGCCGACGATCGTGCTGTCGGCGGCCAAGCCGGTGATCGTCAACGTGAGCACGGTGGTGGTCAGGTCCGGGACCGCGAGCCGGCGTGCGGTGGCGTTCTGTATCCCCATCGAGACACCGAGAAGGATGATCAACGCGTACTGGTACGCGCCCGTCACCGGGTCGCCGCTCGCCGCGGCGACGACAACCGACCCCCCGAGGAGGAGCACCTGGAACGAGGTCGTGGCCGCCAGCAGGTGACCGCGATGACGTCCGAGCCCCGAACCGGCTTTGCCACCGACGAATGCGCCGAGCACGAACGAACCCAACGCCACCAATGACGCGGGAATCGAGAAGCCCGACGCTCCCGCGATCGCGAATCCCAGGAAGACCACGTTTCCTGTCATGTTCGCGACGAACACATGACCGAGGAGCAGATAGCTGAACGCGTCGACCAACCCGGTGACGACCGTCAGCCCCAGCAGAAGGGGCGGGAGCGGGCCGTGCTTGCTTCCCGGGTGTGGCACAAGCGTCGACCTGGCTTCGTCGACGAACCCGGTGCGTCCCGGGGAGAGAGTCATGACGCGCGGTGCGCGGGGAGCAGGTCGGTCGCCGCCGACGAGATGAACCTGTCCTGGGTCTCCCCGTCGACCTGGACCAGCGCGAGCCGGATCTGCGTCATTCAGCTGCTCCTTGCAGCTCGAGCGAGCGCGTCACGACGGTGACGTCTTCGTTGCCAAGACCCTGATCGACGACGTGCTGCCATTCGGCGGCAAGGGAACGGAGGACAGTCGACGGGTCGTCGTCGGCCGCGTCGAGCGCGAGACGTACGTCCTTGAGCGCGAGCGCCAACGCGAACTCGCTCGAAAAATCACCTTCGACGATCCGGTGGAGCTTGGCGGCCTGCCAGGGAGACACGAGCGGTCCGCTCGCGAGGGCATCGACCACGGTCTGGGTCTCGAGCCCGAGATGGTGAGCAAGTGCAACTGCCGCCGCAAGCGCTTCCGCCCCGAACGCGAGCCAGGTGTTGTTCACGACCTTGATCCTGGTTCCGGTCCCCGCGGGGCCGACCCAGATGGTGCGCTGGCCGAGCGCCTCGAAGAGGGGAGTGACGCGCGTGCGGGCTGCTTCGGGCCCGGACGCGAAGATCGTCAGCTCACCGTGCTCTGCCGGCTCTTTGCTACCGGAGACCGGCGCGTCGAGGAGCGTGATGTCGGGACGCGCGGCGTCCACGAGGGCGGCCACGCGCTCGAACCCGGCCACGCCGATCGTGCTCATCTGCACCCAGATCGCGCCGGGCGCGAGAGCAGCAAGCATGCCGTGGGTGCGGGCGATCGACATCACGGCGTTGGCGTCGGTGACCATCGTGACGACGATTCCGGCTCGCCGCGCGGCATCAGCTGCGGTCTCGGCGACTTCTGCGCCGACCGTGGCGAGCTCTTTTGCCGCTTCGGGTTCGAGGTTCCAGACGATCGTCTGGATGCCGGCGCGCAACGCGCTCGTCGCCATCCCGTGGCCCATTGCGCCGATGCCGAGCATGGCAACCCGTTCCTGCGCTTCTCCCATGGTCTCCTCCTCGGAACTCAGGAGCCGGGTCATTCCCGGTGCCCTGCCCACGATCATCGAAACGCACGCCAGGGTCACCACGCGGACGCGTAATGCGTGGTGAGCTTTGATTCCGTTCTTCGTGGAACTGGGACCAGGAGCTCTTCTGGGATGACGCCGCGGCAGGCTCACCATCTACGCACCATCTGGAACGGCTCGTAGCAGCAGGTCAGAAGCCCTCACATCGGCGGGGGCCTCTCGCCCTCCGGCGTGACTTCTACGGCACTGCCCTGATCGTCAACTGCCGGTGTGCGGCGGGGCCATGGGGAGTTGCACCGTGGCGCGGAGTCCCCCAGCGGCCCGGGGGGTGAGGGTCAGGGTGCCGTCGTGTGCCTGGGTGATGCTCTCGACGATCGCCAGGCCGAGGCCGACACCGGCGTGGTCGGTGCGTATGCGTTCGGTCCCGCGGAGAAACGGCTCGACCAGCGTGGACACCAGCTGTGGGCTGAGCTTCTCGCCGGTGTTCTCGACCGTGAGCACCACACTCCCGGGGTGAATGCCGGTCGTGACCCACACGGTGCCGTGTTCGGGCAGGTTGTGGACGATCGCGTTGTGCACCAGGTTCGTGGTCATCTGCAGCAAGAGCGCATGTGAGCCGATGGCGGGGGTCATGTCGCCGGAGGTCTCGATGGTGACGCCATGCCCCACTGCGAGGGCGACGAGCGTTTCGGTGGCCTCTTCCGCGATGAGGGACAGGTCGACAGGTTCTCGGTTGAAGGACCGCTGGTCGGTGCGGCTCAGCAGGAGCAACGCTTCCGTCAGGTCGATCGCTCGGGTGTTGACGGCGTGGAGGCGGTCGACGAGCTCGCGGTTGTCGCAGCTCGGATCGTTGCGGGCGACGTCGAGGAGCGTCTGCGTGGTCGCCAGTGGGGTGCGCAGCTCGTGGGAGGCGTTGGCTGCGAACCTCCGCTGTTCGGCGACGTGTGCTTCGAGCCGTGCGAGCATGGCGTCGAAGGTGTCGGCGAGCTCGCGGAACTCGTCGTTGCGGCCCGGCAGCCGGATTCGGTGGGAGAGCGATCCGGCCGCCGCCGTGCGGGTTGCGTCCGTGATTCGGGCCAGGGGGGCGAGCATCCGGCCCGCGAGGAGCCACCCTCCCAGCAGACCGAACACCAGCAGGAACGCCAACACCGCGGCTGCCCTCGGAGCGAAGACGTCCAGGAGGTCGGACCGGATGGGAAACACGCCATGAGTGAGTGTCGCCCGATTGGGCACGATGAGCGTCGCACGATCGGGGACGTACCGCAGGAGGAACGCCCACACGGCCGCGAGCAGCAGCGCACCGGCGAGCATGAGGAAGCCGGCATAGCTGAGGGTGAGCTTGAGACGAACGCTCAAGCCAGGCCGCCTATCCACGGTCGCCTCCCTCACGTCCGGTGCCGGGTGGCGTGTCGATGCGGTAGCCGACGCCGGCCACGGTGGCGATGATCCAGGGTTCGCCGAGGCGTTTGCGCAGTGCCGAGACGGTGATGCGCACGGCGTTGGTGAACGGGTCGGCGTTCTCATCCCATGCTCGCTCCAAGAGCTCTTCGGCGCTGACGACACCGCCTTCGGCAACGACGAGCACTTCGAGCACGGCGAACTGCTTCCGGGTGAGCGCGACGTAACGGCCGTCGCGGTAGACCTCGCGGCGGAACGGATCCAGGCGCAGACCTGCGATCTCCCGCACGGGCGGGCGGTTGTGCGCACGCCTGCGGTCGAGTGCTCTGAGCCTCAGCACGAGCTCTTGCAGCGCGAACGGCTTCGTGAGGTAGTCGTCGGCGCCGAGCTCGAACCCGGAGGACTTGTCGTCGAGCCGGTCGGCCGCGGTGAGCATGAGGATCGGCATGCCGCTGCCGGAGGCGACGATGCGTTTCGCGATCTCGTCGCCGGTAGGTCCGGGGATGTCTCGGTCGAGGACGGCGATGTCGTAGCCGTTCACGCGCAGCAGCTCCAGCGCGGTGTCGCCGTCACCCGCGATGTCTGCCGCGATCGCCTCCAGGCGAAGGCCATCGCGGATGCCTTCTGCCAGATACGGCTCGTCCTCAACGATCAGCACACGCGTGTTCCGATGCTAACGAGCCCGTACGTATCGCCGGCATATCGAAAACCGCGTACGTGCCGGCAACACCACGGTCTCTTGACTGGAATCGTGGCCTCCAGCGCACCAGCACGAGCAACGACCCGACGGCTTGCCGGGGTCGTCGTCGCCGGCCTGCTCGCCGTCATCGCCGCGAAGTACGCCGACCCCACGCACGATCCACGGATGCAGCAGTGACGGGCATGGTCGGGCACATCCCGGCGCCGACCCCTCGACCGAGTCACGGGATCACCGTCTACGGCTGCGAGCAGGACGAGGCGGACCTCTTCAATGAGCTGGGGCCGCGTCTCGGCGTGACGCCCACGATCACCCCCGCCGCCGTGTCCGAGACCACCATCATCTCCGTGCCCGGCAACCGGTGCATCAGCGTGGGACACAAGTCCGAGCTCACCGGGCCGCTCCTCCGCGCGCTGAAGGCAGCCGGCGTGGAGTACGTCTCCACCCGGAGCATCGGCTTCGATCACGTCGACCTCGATGCTGCCGAAAGCCTCGGGATCACCGTCGAGAACGTGGTGTACGCGCCCGACGGCGTCGCCGACTTCACCGTGATGCTGATCCTGATGGCGATCCGCAACGTGAAGCACGTTGTCAGCTCTGCGGAGAAGCACGACTTCAGGCTGGGCGGTGTCCGAGGCAAGGACCTGCGCGACCTGACGGTCGGTGTCCTGGGGGTCGGGCACATCGGCAGTGCGGTGATCACGCGGCTGCGCGGATTCGGGTGCCGAGTGCTGGCCTACAACAACGACCGGGATGCGGCGGTAGCAGCCGACTTCGTCGCTCTCGATGCCCTGCTCCTCGAGAGCGACATCGTCACGCTCCACATGCCGCTCAACGTCGACACGCATCACTTCATCGGACGCCAGCAGCTCGACACGATGAAGCAGGGCGCGTTTCTCGTCAACACCGGGCGCGGAGCGCTGGTCGACACCGACGCGCTGCTCGTCGCATTGGAAAGCGGGAAGCTGGGCGGCGCCGCGTTGGACGTGCTGGAAGGTGAGGAAGGGATCTTCTACTTCGACCGCTCCGCGAGTCCGGTCGACCACCCGCTTCTGCTGCAGCTGCAACAGCTACCCAACGCAATCGTCACACCGCACACCGCCTACTACACCAGGCGGGCGTTGCACGACACCGTCGAGAAGACGCTCATGAGCTGTCTGAGCTTCGAAACGAGCCGCGCCGCATGAGCAGGCTCACGATCGCGATCTTGTTCGGGGGCTGCTCGGAGGAACATGACGTGTCGGTGAAGTCCGCGATGGAGGTCGCAGCCGGCATCGACCTGCAGAAGTACGAGCCGATCTACGTCGGCATCACCAGATCCGGTCTCTGGAAGCTGTGCGAACGACCGTCCGCGGCATGGGAAGACGGCGACTGCCGACGAGCCGTGATCTCGCCGGACCGAGAGACGCACGGGCTGCTGGTCGCCGACGACGGCCGATGCCGATCGGTTCGCATTGACGCGGTGTTCCCGGTCTTGCACGGCAAGACGGGTGAGGACGGGGCGGTGCAGGGCCTGCTCGAGCTGTCCGGCATCCCGTATGTCGGCTGTGACATCCGGAGCTCGGCGATCTGCATGGACAAGTCGCTGGCATACGTCGTCGCACGAAGTGCAGGAATCGACACTCCCGAGTTCTGGGTCCTCAACCGCGCCGACTCGGTTGTGCCGGACGCGCTCGCGTATCCCGTGTTCGTCAAGCCGGCGCGCTCCGGCTCGTCGTTCGGCGTGACCAAGGTCGAGGGCGCGGGAGCGCTGGACGCCGCGCTCACGGAGGCGAGGCGCTACGACAGCAAGGTCGTGATCGAGCAGGCCGTTCTCGGCGCAGAGCTCGGCTGCGCCGTGCTGGGAAACGGTGCTGACCTCGTCGTCGGAGAGGTGGACCACATCGAGCTGCTGCACGGCATCTTTCGCATTCATCAGGAGGCCGAGCCCGAGAAGGGCTCCGAGAACGCGGTGATCACGGTGCCGGCGGATCTCCCGGCAGCCAAACGTGACGAGATACGGGAAGCGGCGAAGTCCATCTATGCGGCGCTCGGCTGCGAGGGTCTCGCCCGAGTGGACATGTTCCTGCAAGCGGATGGACGGGTTGTGCTCAACGAAGTCAACACGTTGCCCGGCTTCACGGCGTACAGCCGCTATCCCCGGATGATGGCCGCCGCCGGCATGAGCCTCTCCGAGGTCATCGATCGCTGCATCTCGCTGTCGATGGCGCGTTGAGCATGGAACCGGGGTTCGTCTTCTTGGACGAAGTGCTGAGCGGAGTTCGCTGGGACGCCAAGTACGCCACATGGGACAACTTCACGGGCACGCCGGTCGATGGATACGAGGTCAATCGGATCGTCGGTTCGGATGCCCTGGCGGACGCGTTGGTGGAGGCGAAGGCGCGCGCGGCTGCCGTCGGCTTCGGTTTGCTGCTGTGGGACGCCTATCGCCCTCAACGCGCAGTGAACCGCTTCCTGGAATGGTCGGGACAGCCCGAGGACAGACGCACCAAGGATCGCTTCTATCCCAACATCGACCGCGCCGAGATGTTCTCGAGTGGATATGTCGCGCCCCAGTCGGGCCACAGCCGGGGAAGCGCCGTCGACCTGACCCTCTACTGCCTGGACACCGGCGACCTCGCGGCAATGGGAGGAGGCCACGACCTCATGGATGAGCGTTCACACCACGGGGCTCGAGGAGTCGCCGGCATCGAAGCCCAGAATCGCCGAACTCTCTGTTCGTTCATGGAACACAGCGGGTTCCAACGGTACGAGTTCGAATGGTGGCACTACGCGCTGAGGGACGAGCCGTACCCCGACACCTACTTCGACTTTCCAATCCTGTAGGTCGTGGCGATGCGAGCACACGACCGAGACAGACGGGTCGGGGACGGCCGGGTGCTCCCCGACCGCCCCTCGACCTCCTGGCGCTCCGGGCTCAGCCCAGCTTGGGCGTGATCTCGTAGGTGACGTTGTCGCCATGTTGGCCCGTGTAGAAGAGCCGCCAACCCGGATCCGAGAAGATCCGAGGCACACTCGCGCCGAGGATCCCCGCCGTTCCCGGGTCGCCATCCGATGCGTGGATGCCGGTGATCTCGTTGTCACCCGCGTTGTTGAACCCGGGGAACGCGCCGAGCCGTGAGTCCAACGTCGCGGACGCATCGCGACCCTGGGCGAGCATTCGCACCGGGGGTGGTGCATGCGGCGCGCCGTAGCTCCTCGTGACGTCGAAGACGAACGCGGAGTCGAGCGCGTTGGCCTGGGTGTGCAGCGTGTCGCCGGCGTCCTGCACCAACGCCACATGGTTCGACGACAGGAACGTGACGTTGTCGAACGACGAGTGTTCCTGGTCGGCCTCGTAGAACGGCCGCAGCACGCCACGGTCGGAGCTGGGTGAGCTCTGGCTGAGCGCCATGATGCTCCCGTACCCGCCATAGCCGCTGTTCGCCTGGGACCGGGCGTCGGTGTCGCCAGTCTCGTCGAAGTAGAACTCGCGAAACTGCGTGCCGGGGCGGAACTGAGCGTTCTCCGGACGCTTGAAGGGCGTGCCACGAGCGGCCTTCGCGAGCCCGTTCGCGTCGAAGGGCTCGTCGCCGTCGGTTGCCGTGTCATGGATCGTCACCCACCGTGTCGCGAAGGTCTTGCCGTAGGTGTGCAGATCGCGCACGTCCTGCGAAAGGATGTCGGCGTCCGCCTGTCCGGCATGGAACGCGATGGGCTGGCCCCGATGGGCAAGCGAGCGCACCTGGAGGACCTGCAGCTTGCCGCCCTTCGTGAGGTCGTGGACCTCTCTCGGCTCGAATCGGTAGATGAAGCTGTTGGGCTGCTTGGCGTGGTCGTTGACGGCCCCGGTGGAGCCACCGGTGTCCTCGACCAGCCAGACGTTCCCATCACTGTCGTTCTGGACTCCCTCGTAGCTCGCACGACCGAACACGCCGGAGACGTCCTGGACGTGCCCGTCGAGCGTCGACTGCCAAACGCCACCGTCCGTCCCCTCTTCCGACGTGAACAGCAGCCGGCGGGCCCACGGATCCCACGTCGAGCCGTCGATCAGGGGAAGGGGCGCACCGCTCGCGTCGGTCGACGCGAGCAGCGTCACCCGATGGGCGGCGTCCGCGTCGAGGTTGACGCGTGTGATCTCGCCGCTCCCCTCGTGGCCCTGGAACAGGAAGTGCGTTCCGTAGTCGTAGTGCGGGTCGGGCCCACGCTGGCCACCGAGGATCAGATAGGTGTTCTTGTCCGGCTCCGTCTTGGTCGCTTCGACGATGTGACCGTCCGCCGGGACGTCGCCCGGCGCCGGCACCTCGGGACCGTCGCCGTCGTACCCGTAGTACGGATGCGCGGAGGTCGGGTTCTCGATGGCGTCCGAACCTTTCGCCACCGGCGTCTCCTCGAGCTCTCGGGACAGGACGTCCGATCGCGCGAACCCGGTCGCCTTGGTGTTCGCCGCGGCGACGGGGGTGATCGTCCCTGGTGTCAGCGGGCTCCCGGCGGCGCCGATGGCCCCCGTCCCGACGAGACCGCCTACGACCGCAATGCCCGCCACGCCTACGCTCGCCACGCGGCCGCGTCGTTGCCTTCTGTCGCGCATTGACCCTCCTCTTGTCGGTCCGGCGGTGTGATCACCACCTCCACAGGTGTCCCCACACCACGTGACGACAAGGTGTCCGAGACGCAACGGGACTCGGAAGCGACGCGGAACGCTGATCGACGTGTCGCAGCGCGCCGCGTGACTCGGGGTGGGACTACCAGCCGCGACACTCCGATCGTCGTGGCCGGGAGCCGCCGCCTGGCAGGATCACCGCATGGCGATGACCTACGGCATCCACCTCCCCCAGTACGGGCGGGTCGCCAGCGGCGACGCAGTGCTGCGCGCGGCCCGGCACGCGGAGGACCTCGGCTTCAGCGACGTCTGGGTGAGCGATCACATCGTGCATCCGGCCGAGCAGACCTATCCGTCGCCGTTCCTCCTCGACCCGTTCGCCACGCTGAGCTGGGCGGCGGCCGTCACCACCCGGGTCCGTCTCGGCACGAGCGTGCTCGTCGTGCCCCAACACAACCCCGTCTGGCTGGCCAACCACCTCGCGAGCGTCGACGCGATGAGCGGCGGGCGTCTGATCGTCGGAGCCGGGATCGGGTGGAGCAAGCGCGAGTACGACGCGCTCGGTCAGTCGTTCGAGACCAGGGGTCGGCGCATGGACGAGAGCCTCGATCTGCTCCGCGCGGCATGGAGGGACGACCCCGTGACGTTCGACGGCGCCGGTCACCACCTCGAGGCGATCCGCTTCCTCCCCAAGCCCGCCGGCGAGATCCCGATCTGGATCGGCGGTGGGGTCGAAGCGTCGTTCCGGCGCGCCGTCGCCCAGGGCGACGGCTTCCACGTCGTCGGCCTCGAGCCGCCAGGCGTGGTGCCGATCGTGGAGCGCCTCCGGCGCGACCGGCCGGAGCCTTCGTTCACCATCTCGGCGCGGACCGGCTGGGATCCTCAGGGGATGGACCCGGGTCTCATCGCCGAGGAGAACGCTGCGTTCGAGGCCGCGGGGGTCCAGCACATGGTGGCGGCGCCGTGGCAGAAGGACCTCGACGCGTGGCTGCGCTCCATGGACCTCCTCGCCGACATCGTCCGCCCGGGCTGATCGACGCCACCCGGTCCAACTGCTTTCGGTGCGCGATCGCGTCGTCAGAGCGACGCGACCATCACCGAAAGGAGCACGAAGCGTTCGGCACTCGTCCCCGAACCGGCGATCGGGGCCACACACCTGCGACGGCTGGAGGCGTTGTGCATACGCCTCTTGTCGCTCGCGCGCGTGGCGGAGCTGCTGGACTGGCCAGGGTGAACGAGATTCGGTGTCGACGGGCCGGAACCGAGGACTTCACCTTTCTCGCGACGATGCTTGGTGAGGCTGCGGTCTGGCGACCTGACAAGCCGACACCGACCGCTGAGCAGGTGATGACCGATCCCCGGTACG